>JAKLEQ010000001.1:0-20479 GCA_022711635.1 Methanoregula sp.
AGCAGCGTGCTGGTCGATGATAAAGAGGTCCCCGGCGGTTGTTGCTGCGAGGAGATAGATCCCCCCGAACTGCCCGATCAGTTCCAGGTCGGGGATACTTCCCGTTCCTGCCGCATTTCCCGTGGGTAGTTCTGTCTGGCGGAGCTGGCGTTCCGTCATCAGCGTTCCGTCATGGGTCGGTTCACGGACACCGCCGCGAGCTGCCGGCGCAAGGTCGTACATCGGGACAGCGCCTGACGGAACCGGCCTATCCTTTGCGGGGGAAGTGGCGACAGCCGACGGTATCAGGTCGGCATGGCGCAGGGCAGTCCTGACCGCTTCCCGCACAATATCCCTCACCTGCGATTCTCTGCCGAAACGGACGAGTCTCTTGGCAGGATGAACATTAACGTCAATAAGCCGTGGGTCGAGAGAGAGGGCGAGGAAAGCGAGCGGGTACCGGTCTTTTGGCAGGAGCGTTCCGTATCCTTCGAGAAGTGCGTTGCTCACCGCAATCGAGGAGACGGGCCGCGTGTTGACAGCAACGAGAATGCGGTCAGCGTTCTTGCGCACGAATGAAGGGAGTGAGATATAACCCCGAATTTTCACGAAAGGATGATCGTAATTCACCGGGAGCATGGAAGGGAGGGCCTCTGTCCCGAAGATCCGCCCGATAGTATGGATGAGGGAAACGGACCGTTCCGTTGCGAGCAGTTCTTTTCCGTTATGGGTAAGGCGGACGGCAATACCGGGTTGCGCGAGCGCAATTCCTTCAATGACGCCCGTGATGTGGGCAAGTTCGGTGTTCAGCGACTTTAAAAATTTTTTCCGTGCCGGAACCGTTGAGAAGATCTCTTCTACGAGGATATTGGTCCCCTCCGGAGCGCCGGCCTCCGCCTGTTCCAGTACCTGCCCCCCTTCGAGTACCACCCGGGTTCCGGCAAGCTTCCCTGTCCCGCGTTCCCGGGTCAGGAGGGAGACACGGGAGATCGCCGCGATGCTGGAGAGGGCCTCGCCCCGGAACCCGAGGGTCCCGATCCGCTCGAGATCGGCAGGTCCGGTAATCTTGCTCGTGGCATGCGCAGTGAATGCAAGAACGGCATCATCCGGCGACATACCGCAGCCGTCGTCAACAACCCGGATCGCGGTCACCGCTCCGCCTGACGACAGGATGTCGATACGGATTGCATGTGCGTCTGCATCGACTGCATTTTCCAGAAGTTCCTTGACGATGGAGGCAGGTCGCTCCACGACCTCACCCGCCGCTATCTTGTTGACAGTTGCAGGGTCGAGAATGTGGATCTTCCCTGGGGAATTCCGGGCTGTCATGGTTTCTTGTCTCCGTCAAAAAGCTTCTCTTTCAGGTCCTTAAGCTTGAGAAGTGCAGCCATTGGCGTCATCTCATCCGGGTTTAGGCACCGGATCTCCTCGAAGACAGGATCCGGAGCTGGTTTCCTGGCGATTGTATCGTCCGGCAGCAGGAGCTGTGTATACCGCCGGACTTTCTGCCCGGGATCGGTCGATCCGTTGAGCACACCGGAAAGGATATCACCAGCCCGTTCGGTCACTTTCCGGGGGATGCCGGCCAGCCGTGCGACATGGATCCCGTAGCTCCGGTCCGTTGCGCCGGGGATGAGCTTGCGCAGGAAGATGACGTCCTCTTTTGTCTCTTTCACCGCGAAGTGGAAGTTCTTCACCCTTAAAAGCTCCTGTTCAATACCGACGAGTTCGTGAAAATGGGTGGCAAAGAGGGCTTTTGGGCCCGGCGTGCCCGGCTTCCCGTGCAGGTATTCCAGCACCGAACGGGCGATAGCATACCCGTCGACCGTGCTCGTGCCCCTCCCGATCTCGTCGAGAATGACGAGGCTTCTTTTCGTCACGTTATTGAGGATATTTGCAAGTTCAAGCATCTCGACCATGAACGTGCTCTGGCCGGATGAGAGGTCATCGAACGCCCCGACACGGGTGAATATTGTATCGACCGTACCGATCTCCGCGTGCCGCGCGGGGACGAAGCACCCCGCCTGCGCCATGATACAGATGAGGGCAACCGCCCGCATGTAGGTTGACTTGCCCGCCATGTTCGCGCCGGTGATAATCATGATCCGTATGCCGTCACCGGCAAGGTCCGTATCGTTGGGGACAAAGCCTTCAGGGACCCTGCGTTCGACGAACGGGTGCCGTCCGTCCCGGATCACGATACGATCCCTCTCATGGACAACGGGACGGGTATACTGCCCGGACTGTGCGGTATCTGCGAGCGCACAATAGAGGTCGATCTCCGCAATTCCCCGGGCGGTGTCCTGGAGCTCCGGCACGAATCCTCCCAGGGTTTCAAGGAGCGCGGTGTAGAGATCCCGTTCCAGGGCGAGCAGGCGTTCATCGGCGTTTGTGAGGAGAGTTTCCTTCTCGCGGAGCTCGGGGATGGTGTAGCGTTCCCCGGTTGCTGTCGTCTGTTTCCTCTCGTAATTGTCCGGGACGAGTGCAAGGTTGGATTTTGTTACATCGATGTAATACCCGAAGATCCGGTTGTACCCTATCTTGAGGGATTTGATGCCGGTCCTCTCCCGTTCCACCGTCTGGAGGGCTGCGATCCAGTCCTTCCCGCCACGCATAACGCCGGCAAGGTCATCCAGTTCTTTCGAGTACCCTTCCCGGATTACACCGCCGTTCCGTGAAACTGCCGGGGGATCATCAACAATCGCGCGTTCGATGAGCGAAATAACGTCCGTCAGGGAGTGGAGGCTCTCACGTGCCATGGCCACCAGCAGGGGGATCCCGTCCCCGCTGCACAGGTTGTGGACTTCCGGAATCTTCCGGAGCGTTGCAGCAAATGCGACCAGGTCCCGCGGTCCTGCATTCCCGTACGAGATCCGCCCGGCAATCCTCTCGAGATCGGAAAAACCGGCAAGGAGCGAGCGTACCTGCTGCCGTCCGACAGGATTCTGTACCCAGAATTCCACGGCATCCAGCCGTGCATCGATCTCCTTCGGATTAAGAAGCGGGCGGGTGAGACGGAACCGGAGCAGCCGGCTTCCCATCGGCGTCCGTGTTGTATTCAGGCAGGAAAGAAGCGTACCACCCTTTGCCCCCGGCCGGATGCTGTCGGCGATCTCGAGATTCCGCAGGGTGACGGCATCGAGGAGCATACCGTCTGTCTGCGTACGGGTGGAGAGCCCCCGGACATGGGAGAGTTCCGCGTGCTGCGTCTCTTTTGCGTACCGGAGAGCTGCAGCTGCTGCACCGGTTGCTGCCGGCATACCCCCGCAACCGTAGCCGGCAAGAGAACTGACGTGGAAATGGTCCTGAAGGATTCGGCTGGCAGTCTGGGGATCAAACGCATTATCGTCGAAGACATGGGCAAAGACCCCGGTGTCGGCAATCGCCGTCACGATCTGCGGAGGGGTCGTCGATGGCACGATGCATTCCGCGGGGTGGTACCGCGCGATCTCGGAGCAGATGGCAGAGACCGGCATCCCGTGCGGGATTCCGGCGACAAAGAATTCGCCGGTAGAAATATCAAGAAACGCCACTCCCCCGTCTTCCCCCTCACCTCCTTCACGGAGGGCCATCAGATATCGTGCATCGGTCGAGGGTAACATGGAAGAGTCGATAACCGTGCCGGGAGTAATGACCCGCACGACGTCCCGCTTTACGATCCCCTTTGCCTTCCGTGCATCCTCCAGCTGGTCGCAGACTGCAACCTTGTACCCTTTAGCAACGAGTCGCGCGATGTAACTGTCTGCCGCATGGTACGGGACGCCGGCGAGAGGGACTTTCTCATCATTGCCTTTCGACCGGGAGGTCAGCACAAGGTCGAGTTCGCGGGAGATAAGCTCGGCGTCCGGACCGAAGGTCTCGTAAAAATCCCCGATATGGAAGAAGAGGATTGCATCCGCATACCTGCTTTTAATCTCCTGGTACTGGCGCATCCCGGGCGATGCTTTCCCCGCGTCATGAGGAACGGACGCTCCCTCTTCCGGCCGCTTCTTCATCGTCCCCAGAGTATCGGTGTATGGGGATAAAACCGATCTGATCGGGGATTTTTCAGACAAAAACGTGATTGCGGGCTTTCGGGGATGAATGCCCGGCAAGGAATCTATACCATCAGGACATTAGGGTACAGGGAGGAACAATTGTGGCTGAACCTGCACCCGTTAACGTAGTGCTGCATACCAACAAAGGAGATATCACGATCCAGCTGGACCCGGCAATGCCGATAACTGCCGGAAATTTTGAGAAACTCGCACGCTCGGGATTCTATAACGGCGTGATCTTCCACCGGGTGATCGCGGGATTCATGATCCAGGGGGGAGACCCGAAAGGAACCGGCATGGGCGGGCCCGGTTATGTCATCCCCGATGAGTTCTCCCCAAAGAACCGGAACGACCGGGGAACCATCTCGATGGCAAATGCCGGCCCGAACACCGGCGGGAGCCAGTTCTTCATCAACCTCGTCAATAATAATTTCCTCGACACGAAACACCCGGTCTTCGGCAAGGTCGTCGCCGGCATGGATATCGTCGATGCAATTGCGAACGTGCCAACCGACATGAACGACCGACCCCGCGCCGAGGTAAAGATCCTCACCGTCGATGTGGCCTGATCCTTTTTTTTAGTGTGACCGGATCCCGTAGAGGACGGATAACGGGACTGCTACGACACCCGCGATGATCTCGAAGACGAGACCGAGCAGGAATGGGTACGCCATCAGATCCAGTACCTGCGACAGACATGAGATCGCCGGCCCGTACCCGGAGAGGATGACGAGCAGGCCGGATCCGGCGACCAGGAGGATACCGGCAGCTGCATTCACGAAATCCTGCCGGCTTGGGGCAAGGGAGAGGATGATCGTCACGCAAAGATAGAGGTAGAGCAGGAACCACCCGTTGAACTCTGTGATGAGGTTGGCAACAAAGAGCCCCGATACCGTCTCCAGGATCCCATACCCCAAAATCCCGGTGTGAGGTTCCGGGAGGGTAATAGGAAGGTCGCAGCCGAGACAGGCAGAGAAGACCCACGTGAGGAACGAGAGCACGAGCGGGAGGAGCAGAAGGGGAGCGGTACTGATGATCACCGTACCGATCACGGGGATCTTCGGGTTTGCGTACGTCACCGATCCCCCCTCCTTCGAGAAGAGGACAACATTTCTGATCTTCGCGCCGGTACAGAGGCACCCGGCAACGTGGGCGAGTTCGTGCAGGACGATCCCCGGCATCCGGAGAGCGTAATAGAGAAACCGGGCCGGCAGGATCGCCGCGTAGAGCCGGTCGAGGAGACCGGAAATACCAACGACCGCGCTTGCAAGAAAGAGGAACCCCAGGTACCCGGTACTATCCATGGAACGCTGTTCCCGTACTCAATCGTTTTGCAGGGTGCCGATTTAATTCTCTCCCCTCCGGCATGCCTCTTCTGATAGCATGATAATGCCGGGAAAAAGATTCCCACGGGTGAAACAACCTGATTCTGGAAACAGTCCCCTGATACCTGCTGACGGGCAACCCCGAACCAATCATCTCTCCGGCGAGAAGAGCCCGTACCTCCGGCAGCATGCAAACGATCCCGTTGAATGGTACCCCTGGGGCGACACAGCATTTGCAGTCGCCGCCGCAAAGGACCGGCCCGTCTTTCTTTCCATCGGGTACTCGACCTGTCACTGGTGTCATGTCATGGCGGAAGAATCATTCCGCGATGGAAAGGTCGCGCGGATCCTGAACGAATCGTTTGTCTGCATAAAGGTTGACCGAGAGGAGCGGCCTGATATCGACCGGGTATACATGGCGGTCTGCCAGATGATGACCGGGACCGGGGGCTGGCCGCTCTCCCTCTTCTTAACACCGGATAGAAAGCCGTTCTATGCGGCGACCTATATCCCCCGGGAGGAGCGGTTCGGCAGACCGGGGATGCTCAACCTCCTGCCGACGATCGCGCACCTCTGGAGAGACCGGCGGGATGATCTCACCGGCTCCGCAGACCAGGCCAGTCATGCTCTTGCGGACTATTTCCGGACCGAACCCGGGAACGAGGATCCATCTCCCGATCTCCTCACGGAAGCGTATGAGGATCTTGTCCTCCGGTTCGATCCGGAGTACGGCGGTTTTGACCGCGAGCCGAAATTCCCCATGCCAGCGCTCCTGCTCTTCCTGCTCCGGTACTGGAAGCGGACCGGGACGACCCGGGCGCTGGATATGGTAAAAAAAACACTTGACGCGATACGGTGCGGCGGAATCTACGATCACCTTGGCGGCGGCATCCACCGGTACTCCACGGATGTACGGTGGCGGGTTCCCCATTTCGAGAAGATGCTGTACGACCAGGCGCTCCTCGCAATCGTCTTTATCGAGACATTCCAGGCAACCGGTGAGCCCCGGTACCGCGAGACGGCAGAAGATATCCTTGCCTACCTGCTCCGCGACCTCCGCTCTCCACATGGGGGATTTTTTGCCGCGGAGGATGCCGATTCTTTCGGGGGCGAGGGAGCATTTTACCGGTGGAGTACAGGGGATCTCAAGGGGGTGCTCGGGGAAGAGGATGTCACCGTTGCTCAGTCAGTCTTCAACATACCCCCCGGTACCCTGCCCGGCGGGGACGGACCGGGTTCCGGGAGTACCTTGTACCGATCTGCGTCGACTGCTGTTCTTGCCAAAGGATTCGCTGTTTCACCGGAGCAGATGGCCGGCCGTATCGCTGCAATCCGGGAACGGCTTTTCCATGCACGGGACCTTCGGTCCCACCCCCCGCGGGATGAAAAGGTCCTTGCCGATCTGAACGGGCTTGCAATCGCCGCACTGGCAAAAGCTGCGCAGGTCGGGAACCGTGCCGGGTATATCGCTGCCGCGGAAGAGGCGGCTGCTTTTGTCTTTGGACACATGCGGATGCCCGACGGGGGAATCTTCCACCGCTCCTGCTGCGGGGAAGCAGCGGTTCCGGGTTTTGCCGAGGACTACGCCTGCATGGTCTTCGGGCTCCTGGAACTGTACGAGGCGACATTCGAAAACCGGCACCTCGATGCAGCCAGGGCTCTCACCGCATATCTTTTCCGGCATTTCCATGACCGGACAAACGGCGGATTCTATGCCACCTCCGCTGCAGCTGAAGAGGTCCTCATTCGTACAAAGGAGATCCATGACGGGGTCGTCCCGTCTGCAAATGCGCTGATCCTCCACAATCTCCTCCGTTTGTCGCATCTCTCCGGTGACGCCGGTTATGATGAAGCAGCTTCTTCGCTCCTGAAAACATTCAGCCCGGCGCTCGCCCGCGCTCCTTCGGCGCATGCATGTATGCTGTGCGGGCTGGACTTTGCAACCGGGAAACCGGTCGATGTCGTTATCGCCGGTCCGGAGGACGAAGCCGGTTTCCGCGCAATGGTGGCGGCATGCCGCACGGGATTCTTCCCATCCCTTGTGGTCCGGCGTGCCCCGTCGGGTTCAGGACCCGGATCCATCGTGGCGGATGCCCGATCGCCACAATACCCGGCGCAGAACGGCCGGGCAACAGCATACATCTGCACGCGGCAAGCCTGCCGGGCCCCGGTCACCGATCCATCGCAGCTTTTGGATCTGCTGAACGGGGTACCGGACCCGGTCTGACCAGCCTGAATTTTTCGGGGGGGAGGAAAAAAAGCGGGATCAGAGATTTTTGAGGGCCACAAGGTCCTTGACCCCGACAAGCTTCCAGACAAGAGAGCGCTCCTCTTCGACAATTGCAATCGGCGCATCATTCGGGGAGTGCCCGAGCGCCGCGAGGATGTTGCAGGAGAGGTCTTTATCAACGATCATGTCGACGAATCTCTCCCGGATAAGTTTCTTCTCGATGGCATCGTCGACTTCCTCGAGGTATCCCTGGAGGGTCACAAACATGAAGGACGAGAGATCCTTCGAGTATTTGTCGACCTCCACCGAGACGTACGGGCTCTTCCGGAAATACTCGATCTTCTTACCGTATTTTGTCGAGAGGAAATAGAGGAAGGAGCCATCGAAGACGTAGAGGAACGGAGCGATATACGGGTATTTCTCTCCCTGGAATGCTATCCGGCAGATATAGCCCTTGTCGATAAGCCGGTCGTACTCTTTCTTCTCCATGCGGGGAATCTTGACGATCTCCATAACCAACACCAGCTGATGTGAGGAAAGAGTTGATAAATGTTATTTATTTTTTAGTTTGGGAAGGATCATGGAGACCCCCTGTTTTCAGGGATTTCTGCCCCTCATAGGATAGCCGGCTCACGACGACGTCCCTGCGGTCCTCTCCAACCCGTGTCTCCCCGCCACTCTGGCCGGGCGGAGCGAGCCTGCGCCCTCTTCATATGCCCGCTGTCTCTCCCAATGGCGAACATCTCTCTCCCGATATCCCGGGAAAGCCGTGCCCGGCTGGGTGGAATACTATCCCCTTAAGATACGAGATCTCTCCAGAGCCGGAATCTCTTCTTCCGCAGGAGTCCTGTCCCCGGAATGCAGGAGCGGGTATCCCGCGAGTACCCATGCCCGCATGCCGCCAAGGAGATTCGTTATCTGAGTATACCCGTTCGCAGCAAGGTAGCTTGCTGCAAGGCTGCTCTTGAAACCGGCGTCGCAGGTGACAACGATGGGCCGGTCTCTCGGGATTTCGCTGATATGCTGCGGGAGTTCTCCAACGTAGGCATGGTATGCCCCGGGCAGGTGACCCGTTGTCGAAAAATTCCTGATATCGCGGACATCGAGGATGAACGGGGTTTCGGTTCGCAGCCGCTCGTGCAGGTCCTGCACCGTGCATGTCGCAAAGGACGCGGTCTCCAAAGCGCTCCGGTACCAGGATGAAAATCCCCCGGCAAGAAATCCGGCAACGTTGTCATACCCGAGGCGCATGAGTTGCCGGATAACGGGATCGAGGTCGGTGTTGAAGTCGTCGATAACCACGATCGGGCGCTCGTAATCGAAGAACCACCCGGTAAACGCCGAAATCCCGGTGCGCCAGACAGCGAGGCTCTGGGGAATATGCGCGGCCGCAAAACTTGGGGGAGATCGGAGATCGAGGATTTGCCCCCCTTCGCTTTGCAGCTCCTGTACCCGTGCGACCGGAAGCCGGGGAGGCAGGGGGACCCCATGGAGGATCGGGGCTCCGGTAAGATTGCAGCGTTCCATGTGCCGGAAATATGGCGGGGTGTACGGGGTCTGCCGTATGCGCTCACGGATGAACCTGTCGCGGCCCATGCTGAGGAACGGGTTGGTCATTTTTTCGTACCCCGTTGTTGTGAACGGGTAATCCCGGATTTCGGTGCCGCAGACCGAGCCCCCTCCATGCGCGGGGCAGAGGATAATCCCATCACCCAGCGCGAGTATTTTTGTCCGGATGCTGTCGTAGATCTTCGCTGCCATCTCCGCGTCGCGTTCCCTGCCGTAAAAATCGGTCCGCGCGACATCCCCGGCAAAGAGCGTGTCCCCGCAGAAGATCATGTACGGGGTATCCGCAACCGCGGGATCCGAGAGGACAATGGAGATACTCTCCTCCGTGTGTCCGGGAGTCTCGATGATGGAAAGCCGGAGGGAGCCGATCATAAACTCGTCGCCTTCCTTGACCGGTGTCCCGTACCGGAAGGGGGTGTTCGCCCCGTGGCAGATGACAGATCCGGTCTTCTCCGCGAGTTCCCGGGAACCGATGCAGTAGTCCTCGTTCCGGTGCGTCTCGAAAATGTGCGTGATGAGAAGGTCTGCCTGGTCTGCATGACGGATATAGACATCGCAGTCCCTCCGGGGGTCGATGACTGCCGCTTTTCCCTGGGAACCGATAAGGTAGGAGTTGTGAGAGAGTCCTTCAGCAACGATCTTCTCGAAGTACATAGGTTTCCTGCAGAAGGGGATACACGGGATTCAGGATAAACGTGGCGGAAGCGGTAATGGTACGGAACCGGGTATCAGATCCTACGGAGAAGGATAGTCCCGTTCTCCGATCCCGAACCATTCTTCCGGATGATACCGGCAAGTTCATCCAGCGGTACCGGCCTGTACCCGACAACTTCTGCACTCACGTTGATACGGCGGTCTCTGAAACTGATAAACGGGTAGCGGGAAAGGTCGTTGTTATGATAGTGCCCGTGGATTACCCAGCCGCCGGGAACCGGTACCGCATCATCCGGGTCGTGGGTGAGGGTGAACGGGATGCCGTCGGAGGTCACGGATATCTGATGTGGCAATCCTTCCCCGGAATCTTTGTCATGGTTCCCGGCGATACGGGTGATGGAGCCGTTCAGCAGCCGGAGGTAATCCATCGTGCTTTTGCCCGAGGTATAGGAAAAATCCCCGAGATGGAAGACACGGTTGCTCCGGCGGACGGTAGCGTTCCAGTTCCGGATCAAGACCGAATCCATCTCCGAAACGGCGTCATGCGGGAACGGCCGGGAACAGTACCGGATGATGTTGGCATGGCCGAGATGGAGGTCGCCGATGACGAAAGGACCGCCTGCTGCCGGGATGCCCCGCCGGGTCAGTTCGATCCCGCGATCCTTACGGAAGCGGCGCAGCGACCGCTGCCATTCCCTTGCTGAAGATAGTGTTTTTGGCCGGAACCAGCGGTGCCGGGGGAGGTCGTACTCGGCGAGGATCTCCTCGCCGTGGATGATGCTGATCCGGATCCCGTCTTCATCGAGGAGCGGTGGTTGCGGGATGGAAGGGGGAAGCCATCCCCCATCATCAGACTCCGGTCTCCCTCTCTCTGTACACGGGTTGTCAGATGGAGGGGTTAATGGGGCGAAGGAACGTCTCTCTCCGGTCAGGTGCTCAAAGATCCGGACCCCCTGGTCCCGGTCGAGCCGGTTGGCGATCGTGATATGGAACCATTTATGGGCGGGGTCGGTATCCCAGACGTTGACTGTCCCGGCAAGCGGCAGGACTGATGCGGAGATCTCCCGGTTCAGGGCGACAAGCACATCCGATGGCCTGACCCGGTACGCAAGCACCGCGCCGTTGAGTCCCTGGTTCATGTCATACCCGTCGATAAGGTAGGGGATGGTGGGAAATGGGGCTGCTGCCTCTTCAATCGCTTGTTTCAGCCGGGGGATGGTGACACGTTTCCTGAGGGTAAAGGGACCGAACAGGGTAACATGGGGATGGCGCTCGGCAAATTCCGGAACGGAAAAGGTGTCGGTTATCCGCTCCGTGATCCTTTTTATCCGCCACTTGGTCCGGGCAAGACGGATCTCGATGAGGAAGGTGTTTTCTGGAAAAGCCGGTACCATCACCATAATGTTCCGTATCAATCGTTTTGGTGAAAAACGGTTAAAACTTCGCAAGGAAAGGGAAAAACCAGCGCATGAACCGCAGCGTCAACCGAAATTTTGATAAATATCGTTCCAATTATCAGAAACTTAATGAAAACCGGGGGTCCAGATATATTCATGTTCGTTCCCACGCGGATCTTCTTCACCAAGGGTGTCGGGGTCCACAAGGACCGTCTCGCCTCGTTCGAGCTGGCGCTGCGAAAGGCGGGAATCGAGCGCTGCAACCTCGTCTATGTCTCGAGTATCTTTCCCCCGAACTGCAAGCAGGTCACGACAGCCCGCGGCCTCGCCCAGCTGAAGTCCGGCGGGATCACGTACTGTGTCATGGCCCGGAACGAGACGAATGAACCCAACCGTCTGGTCTCGGCAGCAGTCGGCCTTGCGCTCCCCAAAGATGTCGAGGAGTACGGGTACCTCTCGGAGCACCACGCCTATGGTGAGACCAAGGAGAAGACCGGGGAATATGCCGAAGACCTTGCTGCAACCATGCTTGCAACAACCCTTGGCATCGAGTTTGATGTGAACGCTGCATGGTCGGATCGGGAACAGACCTACAAGGCGAGCGGCAAGATCATCAAGACCAAGCACGTCTGCCAGTCCGCAGAAGGGGACAAGAACGGGCTCTGGACGACGGTTATCGCGGTCGCGGTTTTTCTCTGATTGGATCGATTGGATCATCAGGTCCATTTTTTTCTGCCGGCAGGTACATTCGGGCATGGGATACCCATTTTTCTGTCGCCGGGCAGGGGCTTCGGTGGCAATGTTCCGTGTCCTTGGCAAATTAACCACGCATCTGTTGTAACAATCCTTCCATTCCCGCCACGGGATCGGGTGAGACACTGCGCGCCGGACGGTTTTTGCCCTGAAAAAGAGACGGAATTTTTAAGACCGGAGAATCCCGGTTACCTCTGGTCCCTCATGCCGATGATCCGGCCCGCAAGTTCCCGGACAGCAACCCGTACCGGGCTCGACGGGGAGATCTTCGATACCGGCTCTGCTGCAAGGTCTGCTGCCTCGACTGCGGGATCGTCAGGCAGGACCGCGATCGGTATCTCGCCCCTGTTATCGACCGAAGCTGTCCCGGACCGGTACCGGTTAATCACGGCGTGAATCGTTTCCGGCCCGAATCCCAGTGATATTGCAATGTCACGGATGCGTGCGATGGTCCGCATTCCCCGGGCGCCGGGATCGCTGACGATGAGGAGCAGGTCCGGTTTTCCGATCGTCCCCCGCGCGATATGCTCCATCCCCGCTTCCGTGTCGATCACGATGAACCGGTACTCGCGCTCAAGCTGCTGCATGCACTCCGAGAGGAGGTCGTTTGCGAAACAGTAGCAGCCGCTCCCTTCCGGCCGGCCCATCGCGATTAAGTCGAACCCTTCGGACTCCACGAGCGCCCGGCGGAACCGGTACATAACGTACTGGTGACGGTTCATGCCCGGGGGAATGGTGCGGGAGAACGCCTCCTCCCGCATCGCGCCCAGCGTCTCGTGGACGGTAACCCCGAGCGCCTCGTGCAGGTTGGCGTTGGGATCCGCATCCACGGCGAGCACAGGGCCCTCCCCCGCCTCGATAAATGATCGGATCAGGAGCGAGGATACCGTTGTCTTGCCGGTCCCGCCTTTACCGGAGACCGCGATGGTGAAGGGCCGGTCCATGATTCATCCCCGCTACAGGTTCCGTATCCGGTGCGCGATCTCAGCTGCCGCCTGCATGATCGCAACCGCACCGTCCCGGTCTGCGAACCGTATCCCGCAGCTTGGCGTGATGAGCGACTGCCGGTCGAAAAGTTCCTGCCCCACCCGCTGGCTCAGATCTCTCCGGATCGCGAGGTACTTCTCATAGAGCGTGTCAACCGTCTCCTTCATAAATACCCGGTAATCTGCCGGTACAATTCCCCATGCGACAACCCCGCCGCGTTCCAGGTACGCAGCGATGCTCTCCCCGTACAGGAGAAACTCTTTTGCGGTCGTATAGGCATCGATCGAGATGACCGAAGGGTTGAGGTCCATAACAAACTCCCAGTCAGTGTTGGAGCAGCAGTGGATCCCAAGACCCCCCTGAACGAGCGCTGCGATGTCGTTCCACCCGGCGATCACGGTCTCTTTGTCGATCGGGACGACCGATGAGCCGAGCGAGGCGAGGTACGGTTCGTTGAGGACAATCAGCGTCTCCTTCACTCCCGTGCGTGCCATCATCTCAGTTTCGCACCAGCGGGCTTTCAGGGCAAGCATCTTCGAGAGCATGTCGGCTAGCTGTGCGTCATAGTAGATCGGGCGTTTCTCTGCATCGACGACCTGCATCCCGAAGGTGACGGGGCCGGTCACCTGCCACTTGAGGATCGGTGCCGATGAGAGGTCGCGGGACATCATCGCAAGAAATGCGGAGGCATACCGCTCGCGGAGCGGGTATCCCGCGATGTTTCCTTCAAGATAATCGAGGAAGATCTTTTCGAGCGCTGCCGAATTATCCGCGGTATTGTCATAGAAGAGACGGTCGTCACGGATAATGCCGCCGGGCAATTGCTCCGAATCGTTATAGACGATGCTCTCGAGCTGCCCCCTGTCCGGGAGTGTCGGGATGTAGGGGAAGTCTGGAAAGATGGCAAGGACATCGTCACATGCGATCTTTGGGTCAGTGTGCGGCAACGCTCCCACACCGGTAGCCCGTGTGCAGGGCGGTGCGATCATCTTTGCCATTCCGATCACCCTTTCCTCATCCGGCAGGAGTTGAGAAACCTCTGAACGTTCGGGAAGAGGGTGAGATCGGTGTGCGGGAGGAAGGTCCCCTGCGTGTACTCGTCCATGAACGAGGATTCTGCGTTGAGCTCGATGTAGGCGATCTTCATGGCGATCTCATCGAGGATTTTCCTCTTGCGGCGGTTGATTAACGCGATGTTTGCCCCGGCGATCGCCCCGTTCCCGATATTCTTGATCTGCTCTGATGGGATCTCCGGGATGAGACCGATGATGGTCGCGTTGCGCTTGTCAAGGTAGTTGCCAAACGCCCCGGCGAAGTATATGGTCGCGATCTGTTCGCGGGTGATGCCTGCCTCTTTCATCAGTGTCATGCATGCGGCAAGGATCGAAGCCTTGCTCATGATCAGGCTCTTGATGTCGTTCTCGGTGATCACGATGTCCTTCCGGATGTCGGTGTCATCGGCAAAGACTACCACGTACTCCATCCCGTGGCGGCCCTTCCGTATCCGCCTTTTGGCAATACCTTCATCGATCCTCCCGTTCCGGTCGATGACGCAGGCGCAGATGAGCTCGGCAAGGAGGTCGATGAGGCCGGAACCGCAGATCCCGGCCGGGCGGAAACCATTGATGGTCGAGTACGTGGGATCGAGTGTGTCCGGGTCGATTTTTATCCGCTCGATGGCGCCGGGGTTCGCCCGCATGCCAAAGAGAACCTCCCCTCCCTCGAGGGCAGGCCCTGCCGCCCCCGCGCAGGAGAACATCCAGTCCCTGTTGCCGAGCACGACCTCGAAGTTCGTCCCGATATCGATCATGAGGGAGATCTCGTCCCGCTCGGCCATGCCGCACGCGAGGATATCGGCAATGATATCGCCGCCGATGAAGTCCGAGACCGCGGGGAAGGAGAAGAGCCCGGCATTGGGGTCGCAGGCGATCCCGATCCGGCTGCCGGCAACGGAGAGGGCCCGCCGGACGACCGGGACGTAGGGCTCCGAGATCATGTAGGCAGGGTCGATCCCGAGCAGGATATGGGTCATCACGGTATTGCCGGCAACCACGACCTCGTAGATGTCCTCCCTGTCGATCCCTGCCCGGTTTGCCGCAAGCGTGATCGCGGCATTGATGCTCTCGACAGCAAGTGCCTGGAGCTTTTCCAGTCCGTTTCTCTTGGCGAAGTTGACCCGGGAGAGGATGTCCTCCCCGCAGCTGATCTGCCGGTTGTAGTTGGAGGCAACACTCAGGATCGAACCATCGGTTAAGTCCCGCAGGTATGCAACAACCGTCGTTGTCCCGAGGTCAACGGCCGCGCCATAGAGGCGTTTTGCCGTATCGTTCTCCTCGAGATCAATGACGCGGTACCCGCCGGGAACGAGGGCAACGGTCGCGGTGACCTTCCAGTTGCTGTGCCGGAGCCGTTCGGGGATGATCCGGAGGACTTCCAGGGGAGCATAGACTTTCTCCGGCGAGGGACCGCCGCTCTTGTGGATGCCCCAGAGCAGGCGTGAAAGGTCGGGCTGTGGGTTGTCGAGCGTTGGCGGGGAGAGTTCAACATAGTACTTCTTCACGGACGGGAAGAACTCGATCTCCGCTTTCAGCTGGTCGGTGAGGATCTTCTGCTCCTGGATCAGGGTGCTGTCGGGGACAAAGACCTGCAGGTCGGAGAGCACGGTTGTCGTGCAGGCAAGGCATGAACCGGTCATCATCTCGTTCTGGGTGAAAAATTTCCCGTACTTTTCCCGGTCGAACTCGTACCTGCCGCCCTTGATAAGTACGATGCACTTCCCGCACTTTCCGTGCCCCCCGCAGACAACATTGATGTTTAAGCCCGCTCTCTGTGCTGCATCAAGGACCGTTGTCCCTTTCTCGACATCGATCTTCCGGTAACTCGGGATGAAGGTTACGGTGGGCATGGCGACCGGCTCAGGAGAGGATAGGAACAGGAGAGGGAAATATCCTGCGGAATGGTACACGACGTCCCGGGAAAAAGATACTCCAGGTTTTTTCGGGGAGAGCCAGCCGAAAGAGAAATGAAGGGGGAGAAGAGCGTCCCCGAAAAAAGAATAGATCGATTCCGGGTTGTTTATGGACCTGCGGCCTGCTCCTTCTTCCAGACCTGCTCGATGAACTCTCCGACCTCCGCAGCATCCCGGGGCCCGACGAGCACCTTCCAGCCGGTCACCTCCTCGATCCGGCCGGAGAGCGGGGAGGCGTACCCGGGGATGATGAGTTTCCGGTGCGAGACTTCCGATTCGAGGTTGAATTTCTTAATCGAGTCCCGTACAAGCGTCTCGTTCAGTTTGCCTGAAGCGACCGCGGTCAGCACGGAGAGCCCTTCCGTATCCACGAGGAGCATGAAGCAGGGCGTTCGGGAAGCTTCGAGGTAGCCTTCCAGCGTGAAATACGTCAACGAGAAGTTGACCGTCATAAAGACCGGGGCGTCTTTGCCGGGATTCCCGATCCGGTAGATCCCGGGATTCATCTGGATGGGTTTCTGCGGGTCCGTGTAGATATTCTGCCGCAGGGTAAGCGCCGCCGTTGTGGATGCCGGGGAGAGCGGGCTCGTTACGATGACCGATGCATATTTGACGATACCAAGGACGATTGCTGCATCCTCGGGCGAGAACGCTGTCGCATCCAGAAAGACCGGGTACCCGAGGTCCGGCGCGGTGCGGGTGATGGCAAGTTGCCGGATCGCGGTCGCTGCAGGGACGTATTCTCCCAGGGTCTGCGGGGACGGGTCGAGGACAAGGTCGGCGACCCCCTCCTTTGCACAGGACGCGGCAAGTGCAGCGAGGTCGTCCGTCCCGCGGGCGACAACCGCGAGCGGGCAGCCGTGCTGCTTTGCAATGGCGCACATCTCTCTGAAATTGTCCTTTGTCGCCGCATGGATAAGCGGGCGGTAGGTCCCGCAGTGGACAAGCGCCGCGGACAGTGCTTTTTGATCTGCGGTCATAAGGACCAGCGGGAGGTCTGCATTCTCCTCGACGATCCCGACCGCCCGCGCGAATTGTTCCGGTTGACCACTCCGGTTCACCACTGCGATCCCGTTGACCGCGAGATCCATCCCGACACGGGTCACCCTGTCGGTCCGGACCCGGCGGACAATTGCAGCGATCTCTGCCTCGGGGAGGGTGTCCTCGATCCTGAAGAGGATACCCGGTGGATGGTAGAATGTCTTGTCATGCCGGTAGAGGACGGTCTCTTCGCCGACAGCGAGCGCCCGTTCGCCAACACCGATCCGCACGAGCCGGATCGGCGGGCGGGTGGATGCGCCGAGCAGGTTCCTTGCCTGCTCGTCGAGGTGCGGGCAGAGCGTGATGTCCCCTTTCCCCGCTGCAAGCTTCATCGCAAAGGTAAGGCATGTCGGATCTCCGCACTCCTTGCAGTTCTTCTTCGGGAGGATCTTGTAGATGTCGAGGGCTTTGAGCGCCATGGTCACGCTCCCCCCTTCGGCAGCGTCAGGTTTGCAATGGCCTCTTTCATCAGTACAACGCTCTCGGGGTGGCGGACGCAGATAATCTCGGCCCCGGCTGCCACCGCTGAAATCCCCGCGTAGGTCTCCCACCGGACGGCCATGGCATCCTGCTGCGCCGGCCCGGCATCGCGGACTTCCTTGATGTTGAGGGAGTCGATGGCCGAGCAGATCATGGGCATGGCAAGATCGGTGTCGCCCTTGAGGGCGGCAAACCGGATCCGCTCCATTGCCGAGAACGAGTATTCAAAACCGTACCCGAGTGCCCCGGTATACGGGTCGATGACAATGTGGTCGCGAGGGACACCGATCTCGCGCATCAGGATGTTCAGCTGCTTTGCAAGGTTGATGTCGATGGGGGACTGGGCGATGACCGCATGGTTGTAGGCAAGCGCCGCCGCGGCGATGCTCCGGTAGCGTCCTGCTTCGGCAGTCCCGAGAAGGAGCCGCTCGCCCTGCCCCGCCTCGCCGCAGGCGAGGAAGACCTCGCTGTCAATGGCAGGCTCGTTGCTCCCCTCAATGATCACCGGGAGTTTTGTTGCCGCAAGCACCGCTTCAACCGTCTTTTTTAATGAAGCAATGTCGGAGAAGTTCCGCTGCCGCGTGCTGGTGAGGTAGAGCCGGACGATATCTGCCCTGTAGGCCGTTTCAGCGGTCCGTGCCCAGGCGGCGATGTCCTGCGTGATATCCCCGCAGGCTTTCAGGGCGATAGACGGCCAGATCCGGGGGTCGTCGCAGATCTCGAACGCAACGAGCGGGGCGTGGTAAGGGTTCCCGCCCGGGAGCAGCGGGAGGGTCGTCCCCCCGCCGATCCGGTACGCGATGCTCCGGGTCCCCCCGTCAGCTGCCGTAGCCCCGAGCGTCACCGTGCCGACCGAGCCGGTCCAGTCAAAGGATGGTGTCAGTTCCATGGTGTACCTCAGATCAGCGGTGCCATCGAGAGCGCCGGGTGGTTGACCTTTGCGAGGAAAGCGGAAAGGTCCTCGATCGTCTCAGCGGTCGTCTCGTCCGCGATCTGGTCGAAGAATTCCGGGATCCCGAGGGCTTCCAGTTTCTTCATCAGGCGCGACCTGAGTTCCTCTTTCAGGGCTGACGGCATCCAGACAAGGCGGGTGATGCCGCCTTCCGCCTGGAGAAACCGGTCGGAGAGGATGTACTGTTTCGAGATGCCAGCAAACCCCGGGGTCTGGGCTCCCCCGCCGATTGTCCCGGCAAGCGTGGAGAAGGTCATGCCGGACGGGGTCAGTCCCTTGAATTCGCGGTGGACGACCATGATGCCGTTGACCTCGGGGAGCATCAGGGCGATACACTCGAAGCAACCGCAGCAGGTCATCGGGAATTCCATGACTGCGTAGAGAGAGCAGCGATCGATCTCGCCATGGCTCGCCTTCTTGACGAAACGGTTGACGCCTTCAAACTCTCCGGTAGCGGGATTGATCATCTTTCCCCGCTCGACCGGCTGGTTCGCGCCGGCCGGCGACATCTCGTAGGCAATCTTCCCGTCCAGCCAGCTGATCGCCCCGCAGAGCGCGGGACGTTCGGGGGTGATCACGCAGACATGGTTCGGCGCAAAGGTCTGGCAGAGCGTGCAGGAGTAAAAGGTCGTGACGTCGTCATCCTTCATGCCCCGGATCCGGGCGTCACGTTCCGCGTACACCTTTTCCGCCTCCTCCTTTGCAGCAAGGACTTTCTCCCGGTCCGTGATCAGCGTCACGGAGACCGCATCGATTAAGGAGGGGAAGTCCATCCGGAACTTGCTTGCGAGCAGCTTTCCTATATGCTCGATCTTCACGCCCTTTGCGACAGCCTCCTTCGAGATCCGCACCCAGATGAGGTCCCGCTGGGCGACGTGCCATGAACCTTCGCCGTAGTTGACGAAGTTATGGATCCGGCGCTCAAGGACCGGCTCGTAGTCCTTTTTCATGGCGGGACCGGTGACCGAGATGATGATCGCGAGGGGATTTGCCGATCCCTCCTTCATCTCAGTGATCTCCGGGCCGATGACGGTAACCTTTCCGTCGATGATCTCCCCCTTCGCCTTCATCTGCAGGAGCTCGAACGCCGGCGACCTCCCCCCGCCGAACTCCACGTACATCTCCTCTTTCCGGATGCTCTTGCCCTCGAACGCCGGCGAACAGCCCATGGGGATGGGAATGGCAGTCACCGTTACCCGGATCCCCCGTGCATCCATACCCTTCGTGACAGCGTCCTGCGGGGTTGCCGCAATCCAGGTGTCCGATTCGTATCCCCCGAGCGAGACGATGGGGAAGCCGAGCACCCGCATCCCGTCCACGAATGCGAGGTCCTCGTCCGAGAGCCCGGGAAAGACGAATACGATCGCTTTTGCACGTTCGGCGGCGTACGCAAGAAGCCTCGCCGCATCGCCCGGCGTAACCCCCCCAAACATCATCGCGACCCGGGCAATGATATCGACAAAGTGGACCCCGTGGGCGGTGGTCGACCCGAGCGGGATGAGCCGGTAATCGAGGCCGACTTTGACCCCGCTCCCGGTCAGGGCTCTGATGATGTCCCCGGCAAGGAACGTGAGCATGTACTTCTCCTGCAGCTCGCGACAGATCCCGGCGGCATCCGATCCTTTCTCCGGGTTCCCGATCAGGAGCGCGAGCCCGATGATGCTCCCGTCGACAAGGGAATACCCGAGTTTCCGGAGAACCGTGTCGGGCACAAAGCCGGTATAGGGATCGCCCTCCCTTCCGTCTTTCTGGGTTTTTTTCGCCAGCAGGCACTCCTGAGCGATGATCGGGTTCTGCTGCATCTTTACGTAGGCTGAGAGGGCTGCTGCCGGATCATGGACCGGTATGCCGGTGAGAGCATACGAGACCGGGAGATGGTAGGCGGTCTCATCGTACGCGAATGAACCTTCCAGAGAGTTCATCCGGTTCTTCAGTGCTTCCTGGCCGGACCGGGCCGCCGTAGTAATCGCAACCATAGAAACTGTCCCAGATCAGTTCATGGAGATTGAGGGACATATAGTTTCGTTACGGGGTAGGCAAAAACCCAAAGGATACCTGCGCTGCCGGAGCAGGGAAAGAGGCGCAATACGTTCTTTTTTTTTAAAAC
>JAKLEQ010000001.1:20578-33011 GCA_022711635.1 Methanoregula sp.
AAAACCGAAAAAGATTTTATTCTTTCAGATGGCATCGTTCTTATCTGAGGCTGTCGTATGGATCTTTTACCATTCCGTTCAAAAATACTGATTTTTGCCGCCCTGATCCTTGCAGGGGGAATGTCTGCTCCTGCTCTTGCGGCGGAGGGACAGATAACCGCCGGGTACCAGGGACCCGGGTGGTACTATGTCGGCGACACGGTTGTCTTCAACGGCGTGAACTCGGTCGGGAACAACACCCTTCTCAGGATCACCGGCCCGGGCCTGCCCGCTGAAGGGGTTCCTCTCTATAATCTCGGGGGCACGGCAGGAAGCGGCAATCCTGCAAAGTTTGTCACCGGCACGGTATGGGGATTCACGTGGGACACGAGCCGGGTCGACCAGACGAAACTCTCCTCCGGTAAGCATACCGTTACGGTCTGGGATGCCGATTACCCGGAGATCACTTCAACAACATCTTTCATCCTGAAGCAGCCGGACTTCTATATGACCGCTAATCCCTCGACTGCCCTGTTCGGGGATTACATCTCTCTCAACGGTATCGCGGAAAAGGGCGTCTCGTACGTCAAGATCAATGTCACGGACGCTTCCGGTACAATCCTGCATACCTTCATGTCCCCGGTCAGCGCGACCGGTGCGTTCTCGTACAACTTCCACGTCGACATGGCGCCCGGGACGTATACCATCACCGGGGTGAACCCGTCCATGGACCGCATCCTGAAGCAGACGCTTACCGTCACGGGATCGGGATCGGCCACCGGAACCATTGCGACCCCGAGCCCGGAAGCACAGGTGACGACCCTCCAGCCTGCCGAAACGACTGCGGTCATTGAGACAACCGCCGGAGCAGGGGGAATTGTAATCCCGGCAACAACGCAGGCGCCGCTCGGCCCGGTCACTCCGCTTCTCGCTCTCGGGCTGCTCGGGGCAGTTGCCCTTGACGTTTGGAGAAAGGTACCATAATCCCGTTTTTCATCCACAAAACCTTTTTCGGGCAGCATATCCTACCGTTTCCGGCAGATCAGGTTCCTCCATGAGAAAATATTCGTTCATCGCACGGATGCCGGACAAAGCCGGGGCCTTGCAGAAGGCGGCAGCAATCATCCGCCGCTACAATGGCAATATCAACCGCCTCCAGTTCGACCGCAGGATTGACCCGGCGACAGTCTTCTTTGAAGTGACGGCTGACGAGGTTGCGTACGGAAAGATCGCAGAGGAGCTCGCGGGCATCGGGTACCTCCAGACCTCGATCCGGCCGGTAAGTTTCCTGAAATTTTACGTCTGGGTGCCCAACCGGAGCGGGGCGCTTGACGAATTCCTGGATTCCACGACAAACGCCGGTGCGAATATCGCATTCATCGACTACGATGACGCCGGGCGTCATCCCGGCCGGCTGACGGTCAGCCTGCACGTCGAGGAGAGCGGCGCTGCCGGCACCCTGATGGATACGATCAAGTCGCGGTACCGGATGGAGATCCTCGAGTACGACAATACCGGGCAGCGGCTGGATGATACGGTCTTTTACGTGACGCTTGCACAGAAGATACGGGCCCTGATCGGGGAGTCGGAGGACGGTTTCCTGCTCTCCTTCCTCGCGGATACCAACCACATCGCGCAGGAACTGATGGACCGGGGCAACGACCCGAAGAGAGCCTTCTCCTGCGTGCTCGAGACCGGGGAGACACTGCGGGCGACGACCGGCCCGAATTTTTCTGCGGACGTCCAGCGGATCGCGATCACGGACCGGCTCACGGTCTTCTGTTTCCAGATGCCCTGCGGGGGCAGCATCTTCGCGCTGAAAACCCCGGAGGAAGTCGTCCTCATCGATACCGGGTACGGGATCTACTTCCCTGACGTCAGCACGATGCTCGAACGCTACGGGATCGGAAAACCCTCCGATATCCGGCGGATCATCATCACCCATGCTGATGGCGACCACTGCGGGGCGGGAGGGTTCTTTTCGGCGACCTCGTACATGCACCCGACGACCCTGGGGGTCATCCGGGAGAACAACCGGGCATACGGGACACGCAGTGACAAACTGATCCTCGAATCCTTCTACACGAAGATGATCAACCTCTTCTCCGGTTTCCGGCCTCCGGACAACGTCGTCCTCTTCCCGAAAGAACCGGCCGGAAAGCGGGGGATATTCCCGGTCCTTGCGAAGATTGAGATCGGCGGAATCCGGTTCGAAGTGCTCGAGAGCCTCGGCGGGCACATCGGCGGCCAGGTCTACCTCTTCTCGGAAGAGCATGGACTCCTCTTTGCCGCTGACAGCATCATCAACATTGCGAGCCTTTCCCCCGGGCGGATGGCGTACAACGCGCTCGCCGAGTTCCTCGTTGCCTCGGTGAATGTCAACAACGATCTCGCGAAGAAAGAGCGGGGTGCGCTCCTTGCCCTCATCGCGGAGACGGATGAGCGGCTGAAGCCTGCCGGAAAACGGTGTATCGTCTGTGGCGGGCACGGGGCCGTCTCTGTCCTTGACGGGAGGAAACTGGTAGCATACGGGACCGTGGAACATTTCGGGGCGCCGGAAAAAACCGATAACGGTGAGCATCCGTCTTCGATTGTATCCGGAAATTAAAAACAGGGCATTCAGCGATTTTTTTTCTTCAGGGCTTTTTCAATCGCGAAGCGGCCGCGACCGAATGTCTCCTGCAACCGGCGAACGATCTCGCTCTTTGGCAGTCTGTCCTCCGAGAGCCTTTGGAACTCCATGGCAAGGGCAGTGCGATCGGCCTCGGTCCAGCGGGTACGGGAACGGGCGGGGTTTTGGATGAATGGTGTCCGGAGTTCCGGCAGGAGGTATCCCGGCCGGATCCTTTCGAGCTCCGCAATTTTTGCAGCGAAGACCGGTTGTGCTATCTCGAAACCGATGACCTTCCGGTTCAGCCCGATCGCCGCCATCGCTGTCGAGAACCCCCCGAGAAAGAGATCCGCTACACGATCGCCCTCGTTGCTGCTGTACTGGATCATCTTGGATACCAGCGGGAGCGGGAGCTCGTTCTTGTTCTTGACCCTGCCCGGCTTATACTCGCGATTGATGATCCAGACATCTTCCCGGTCGGCGTTGTTGAGCGACCGGTTGTCGTCATCCTTCTCAGCAAGACCGAACCGGGACTCGAGGTTGAACGTCCTCTTCCCGCCCGGTTTTGCGTAAAAGAGGATATGGTAGTGGGACGAGATGAACTTCTTCCGAGTGAAGACGCCAAACCTGAACTTCCAGATGATGTGGTTTACCTCGTGTAACGAAGTCCCGCGCAGTGCACAGAGGATATCGGGAAGGTTGGTGTATCCCGAGACGATGTATATCGATCCTCCCGGCCGGAGGATCCGTTCGGCCTGGCGGATCCACCGGCGGCTGAAATCAGCATACTCCTCCTGAGGGATTTCACAATACCCCCCGGTAACGAACTCCTCGTTCCGGTTGTAGTGCCGGTGGAGCCGGTCGCCGCTGATCCCGTACGGCGGGTCGGTGATGATGAGGTCGACCGAATTGTCAGGGATGTACTGGGAAGCGCCGCTGATGCAGTCGCCGTTGTAGAACGTGCTGTTATGGAGCTTGACGGGCTTCATCGATCACCGGTCGTACCGGAAGTATTGGATGATCTGGTATAAAGAGAGGCGATGTCCGGATGGGGAGAGCATCGCTATCGGTAGGAGGGTTTGCTGTTCGAAATTTTTTTTGCGACTGGAACGTGGTGTTATCCGGAGGGCTTCTCGTGTGACAAAACTATCATTGCAAGGGAAGAAATCTGGCAGGTATTTTGGATGAATCCCGAACATCCTGTCGGTCTATCGGTGGGATGGTATGGGGGTATAAAATTACACCTCAAATCGGACCCCGATACCTCCCTCGCAGAGCATCCTTCATCCTCCCGAGGCTGGAGGAGCCTTCCCTTTCTTGTCCGATCCGTCGGGGTCTTCTGCTCACCGCCCGGTGCAGGGCTCCGGTGGACAGCCCAAAAACTGCGAAATCTGTTCACCGGAATAACGATCGGGTAAGGAGAGAGCGGAATATGGAAACGAAGACAATTCCAAACGCCGTATTTTTCCCCTTTATCCTTATTCCATCAAAGGAAAATACCGGAACCTCCCTGCAGTTCCTGCCGGAAGGACCGGCCCCCCGTTTTTTCGAACCGTCCTTTCAGGGCAACCGTCATGAAATTCCCTGTTTATTCGGTGAAATTCCCGGCCGCATACAGAAGCGTACGGAGAAATTGTCCAGGTTCTGCCATCCTTTACAGGCACAGGAACAATAAATCCCTGAGCGCACGATATATCCGGCTGAGGCGGGAACCGGAAAAATTCCGGTTCATCAGACAATGTCCAGCATTTTTCCTTTCCCGGCCAAGCGATCGCCGGCAGCAGAAAAGATCCGGATCGAATGTGGTCAGCTGGCAGGGAAGCAAACGCGGGGCGAGCTCGGCAGTGCCATCGCGAAAATCGTCCTCGCGTACTCCCCCAGGGACCTCCAGCAGATGCGCTGGAATTTTTCTGAGAAGATCCATGCGATCGATCCCGGCTACCGGAAAAAACTTGAGGAGACGATCACCGAACACCTGCACGGGACGTACCAGGCTGTCCGGCTCATGGAGCAGCAGGGAACGTTCGCCGGTATGAGCGATACCGTACCGGAAGATTCGCCCGCTTTCTGGGGCATGGTGGCGGCACAGTGTGCTGAAGGCGGGGATGAAGAAGTTCGGCTACGGTTCCTGAAATATCTTTTATCCGGCTTCTGCATGCTCGTCCAGTCCCGCCCCGGCCATCCTGTCGGTATGGTGTTCCCCGGGGGAGACAAAGTGGAGATCATCGATGGCGTGTATTACTGCCCGGTCCGGACGAAAGCCAATGATGTCGATGCCGCCCTCTGCCCGTTCTGCCCGGCCCGCCAGACCCCTGCAATCGGGTACCTGAAGCCCCCGGTGAATGCAAGCGAGCACCGGAAGCAGGAGTATATCGGGCACGTCTACGAGCACCACCACTTCAACGGCTGATCTGTCCTGTACGTAGTGAAGACGTTTTCAGAACGGATTTGTAGTTAAAAACCATGAACGGACGCCAAAGCCGGTATCGGGGTGAGGACGGGAAAGCCGGGCTACCCTGATGTCCCGCCGTTCTTCCGGCATGCGGGTACACTATCGGCCCGATGGAAAATTTCCTGCGCTCATTCTGCACGAGATCCCGATGCATACCTATTTCCCCGAAAAAGAGCATTAAACGGTGGTTCAGGTCTTTTTATAAAAAAACGTGATCGCCGTGTCCCATCCCCTGTTCGCATGGCTTGCGGGAAATGACGAGGAAGCGTCGCGTGCCTATGATTTTATTGCACAACCCCCGTTCTGGAGGACCCGGTGGTTCCTGGTTCTACTGGTCGCGGTGTCCATTGTCCTCCTCATGTTCTTCTTGTTGGGAAGCGGGTAACGTATCGCCGGAGATCGGAAAAAAAGCGTTTGGGAAAATTGCCAGATGAATACACCGGCACTATCCTTTCAGACTCTTTCAGCACGGGTGCTCAACCGGGCGTTTGCTCCCTTGTACGTGTCGGGAGTGAGTATTTTCAGCCGCTGCCGGCAGTTTTTGCAGCTGGCATCATGGATCGTTCGGAAGTAATCTCTCGGCATTCTGCAGACGATGATATTTTCGGAAGCGCAGCCGGGACAGGTGAACCGGATAACATACCCGGAGCGTGTTCCCCTGATTTCCTGTCGAATGGTGTTTTGTTTCATAAGAATTGTCCTTTCCTCTCGTAAGATCCGTATGCCGGTGCAACAATGGTGGCGCCGGGGATACCTGTGCAAAAAGGGTTTTGTGGGATGGAAAGAGAGTACCGCAGAAGAGCGGGTGTCCAAACGGAGCAAGAATCTCCGTCAAAACCATTTAAGATTGTACATTATACGCGGTCATCGCGTATAGAATGATGGGAAGAACCAGATCCTTACGGAAACGATAATCCCGCAATCGTCAGATTTTTGCAGATTGCCGGTTCTCCTGCGGGCTGATGGTACCGGAATCCTGCCATGTCTATCCAAACCTTCACCATCTCAGACCGCATTCGTATACCAGACGTAGTTGGTTGAATGAGTTTTCACAAGAAAGATGATGGAGCAGCGGATCCGAACGCGGTTAATCCCGACGGGACCCCGGTTATCCGTGTACGGTTGCCGAAAAAATGGAACAGGGAACAGTTCGCCCTCGCCGGCACGATGCTGGGGGCAAACCATATCCGGGTCCAGTGCATCGACGGGGTCACCCGCATGGGAAGGATCAAGGGTAAGATGAAGAAACGCACGTGGATACGGGAAGGGGATACCCTGATCATAACCCCCTGGAGTTTCCAGGACGAGAAGTGCGATATCATCTACCGCTATCTCCGGCCCCAGACGGACTGGTTGCGGAAGAACAATTATATTTAAACGCTCTTTTTTGCCGCAGAATTTTTCGAAGCGGACCGGCAGGGTGCCGGCTTGTAGTTGGTCACGACCAGCTCGTTGATGGCGCCGCGCCGCTTCCCGTTGCAGTTGATCATCCGCCGGGCGGGAACCCGCTCGATCCGGTAGCCGGTAAAGAGTTCGTCGAAGAAGGTGTCGGAAGGGTCCTCGTTCTTCGGATCGGAGTTGGAGAGCATGAGCCGGGCGCCGGTCGCATCGAGTTCCCGAAAGAACCGGGCGAGCCGGTGCTGGTCGGAGTCCGGGAATCCCTGCTTTGCATAGGACGTGAACGATGCCGTCGTGTTCAGGGGCCGGTACGGGGGATCGAGGTAAACGAAGGTCTTCCTGTCGACATACTTCCGGCACTTCGTGAAGTCGCCGAGGAGGATCCGGGTGTTCTTCAGGAGCGTTGCGACGTCCTTTAAGTTGTCCTCGAAGAGGATCTCCGGGTTCACGTACCTGCCGAACGGGACGTTGAACTCCCCGTTCCGGTTGACCCGGAAGAGCCCGTTGAAGCAGGTGCGGTTCAGAAAGATGGTCCGTGCTGCCCGCGCGACCCAGTCCGGGGAGTACCGTCCCATGTCGATACCAGGCCGGTCCTGATTGTATGCAGCCCGGACATCGTAGTAGAACTTCTCCCGGCGGTCGCCCTTCTTCTCCAGGTAGTCGCACTGGAGGGTCTCCAGCTCCCGGATCAGGCGCATGACCGAGCGCTTGATGACCCGGTAGGTGAGGATGAGCTCTTCATTGGCATCGCAGATTGTGCAGTGCCGGAAGGAGTACCGCTGGTTGAGGAAGAAGAAGACCGCGCCCCCGCCGATGAACGGCTCGACGTAGTCCGTGATCCTCCCCCTCTTCATCGCCGGGGGGAACCGTCGGGAGAACTCGGGGAGAAGCTGCGTCTTTCCGCCCGCCCATTTCAGGAACGGGCGTGCATCGGGGACCGGTTTCTGCTGTCGTGCCATAGCGGGGGTGAGGAGACGGGGAGCGGCCGGCAGCATTTTTTCTCACCGGACGTGCCGGAGTGTTCCGGTGAAACGTCTTCCTGATGATACAAAAATTTCTCGCCCTTTTATAAAGATCTTCTCCCCCTTTTCTGTGGAAGGATGGGAAAAGACGCGGTTTTCGAAACGAGGATCCGGTACGAAATTCTCTTTACCTTCTGCGCCGATATGCATGGAGGGTGAAGTGTGGAAGAGAACAGGGTCCAGGAGATGATGATGCTGATGGGATCCAGGATCCGGCTCATCGCAAAAAAGATCCCGGATGCGGAAGTGGAGACCTTTCTTGCCGAACTGCTGCGCGCACGGCGGGTCTTTGTCATGGGTGCCGGGCGCTCGGGGCTTGTAGCGAAGGCGTTTGCGATGCGGCTGATGCACCTCGGCATGCATGCGTATGTCGTCGGCGAGACGATCACTCCTGCCCTGAACGCGGACGACCTCATGGTGGTCTTCTCGGGATCGGGCAAGACGAAGACGATCGCCGATATCGCCGATACTGCCCATGCTATCGGGGCGCATATCTGCCTGATCACCTCCAACGCCGACTCCCGCATCGGGAAACTGGCCAACTGCAACGTGATCATCCCGAGCTTCCGGGACGATGTCCGGGATGATGCTGCGGAGTTCGAGATCCGGCAGATGCTGGGCGATCACAAGTCGTTTGCCCCGCTCGGGACGCTCTTCGAGACGGCATCGATGGTGTTTGCCGATGCCGCCATCTCCCGGCTCATGGAGATCACGAAGACTGACGAGACAGCACTCAAAGGACGGCATGCGAACATAGAATAGGGGACAGGACAAGGGAAACGAGAAGGAAGGAGAACAGAGCATTACCATGACCCGCACATTCCCGGAGCGTATCCGGAAGATCGAGATCTCGGGGATCCGGAAGATCTTCGAATCTGCAGGACCCGGTTCCATTAACCTCGGGCTCGGCCAGCCGGACTTCGATACGCCACAGCATATCAAGGAAGCCGCAATAGCGGCGATCCAGGAAGGAAAGACCGGATATACGACGAACAACGGGATCCCGGAACTCCGCGAGGCGATCAGCCGGAAGTTCAAAACCGAGAATGATCTCACCTACAGCCCGGACCAGATCATCATCACGGCAGGCGCGAGCGAGGCCCTCCACATCGTGATGCAGGCAATGCTCTCGGAAGGGGACCGGGTCCTCTGCGCCGACCCGGGCTTTGTCTCGTACGCGGCACTCGCGGAGATGGCGGGCGGCCGGGCAGTCGGCGTCCCGCTGGATAACAACCTCCGCATCGATGTCGAGAGAGCAAAGGCGCTGATGGACGGCGCAACGATCTTCGTGCTCAACTCCCCCGGGAACCCGACCGGCGCGGTCGAGAGCAAAGAATCGATCCGGGCGATCGTTGAGTATGCCGCCGATGCCCATGTCACGGTCGTCTCCGATGAGGTGTACGAGCACTTCATCTACGGGAAGAGACACTGGAGCGCTGCTCAGTTCGGGGACGATGTCATCACCATCAACGCGACGAGCAAGACCTACGCGATGACCGGCTGGCGGCTCGGGTACCTCGCTGCCCCTGCGGAGATTGTTTCCCAGTGCATCAAGGTCCACCAGTACTGCCAGGCCTGCGCGACCTCGATCTCCCAGTATGCCGCCGTTGCCGCGTACACCGGCCCGCAGGGCGAGGTCGCGAAGATGCGGGACGAGTACCGGGCCCGGCGCGACCTCCTCTGCGCCGCACTGAAGAAGCTCGGCTTTGCCTTCCCGGTCCCGGAAGGAGCGTTCTATGCCTTCGTGCCGATGAAACCCGCGCTCGCGGAACGGATCATCGCATCCGGTGTCGTGATCGTGCCGGGTGCTGCATTCGGGAGGAACGCACCGGAGTACGCCCGGCTGAGCTACGCGACCTCGCGGGAGAACCTGAACCGGGCACTTGAAAAGATCGCCCGTGCAATGGAGTGAGGATATGGTTTCGACTACTGCAGAATTACTCAGGAAACTGTCAAATGCCCACGGGGTCTCCGGCAGCGAAGGCGGGCTGCATGCCGTGATCCGGAAGGAACTGAAAGGATTCGTCGACGAGATCTATGAGGATACGATGGGCAACCTGATCGCCGTGAAGAAGGGGAACAAGTTCAGGGTGATGCTTGCTGCCCACATGGACGAGATCGGCCTTGTCGTGAAGTATATCGATGACAAGGGCTATATCCGGTTCGCAGCGCTGGGCGGATGGTACGGTCCGACGCTCTACAACCAGCGGGTCGTCCTGCACGGGGCGAACGGGCCCTGTTGCGGTGTGATCGGCGGCAAGCCCCCGCACATGATGGACGAGGACGAGCGCAAGAAAGGCGTCAAGACGGACGACATGTTCATCGATGTTGGCGCGATCAACCGGGAGGAGGTCGAGAACCTCGGGATCAGTGTCGGGACCCCGGTCACGATCGACCGCGAGTTCATGCAGCTTGCAAATACCCGGGTGACCGGCAAAGCGTTCGACAACCGTGCCGGCGTTGCGGTGCTCATCAGGACCCTTCAGGAAGTCAGATCACCGCTCACGATTTACGGGGTCTTCACGGTCCAAGAAGAGGTCGGGCTCAAAGGTGCCCGGACGAGTGCCTTTGCGCTGGATCCGGATGTCGCGATTGCCACCGATGTCACCATCCCCGGCGATCACCCGGGGATCGAGATGAAGGACGCACCCGTCGAGATGGGTAAAGGCCCGGTCATCACGATCCTTGACTCTGCCGGCCGCGGGCTGATTGCGCATAAAGCCGTTGTTCACTGGCTTACGGATATCGCGAAAAGAGACAATATCCCCGTCCAGCTCGAAGTAGGGACCGGGGGGACGACCGATGCGACAGCAATCCACTTAACGAGGGGTGGAATCCCGAGCACGACCGTCTCCATCCCCTCGCGCTATATCCACTCCCCGGTCGAGGTCCTCGACCTGCGCGACCTCGATGCATCGGTCGACCTGCTGGTTGCGGCGCTGAAGAAGAAACCGGCGCTCTGATCCCTCCGGCAGAATCCCTTTTTTCTTCTCTCTCCCGTGCCCCCCATTCAGCCCTTTCCACCCATGAAGAGGCTGATTGCAAGGCCGGTTACCAGCGCAACGAGGGCATTTGATTCGAAGAATGCCGGCGACAGGAGTGTCGCAAACGGGATATCCGCCCAGAAGTACCCCAGGATAACGGCAACCATGGTCCCGACAAGGACCGCCAGTATAAGATGGCGGATACCGGTCCGGTAATCGGTGTAGGTAAAATGGATAAAGAAGAGGGCGGCGATCAGGAAGAGAGTAAAGAACGCGACACCGACCATGAATGTCGGCGCCGGGATTGTCACCGAGGAGAAAACCCCGAACTGTGCAATGATGAGGTACGCGAGGACTGCCCCGAGGCTCCGGTCGCTCTTCAGGCTGTTTACCGAGAGGGAATCCCGGAGTGCCGCGGTTGCAGATCCTGCCGGTCCTCCGTGCATCTGTGCCGGCGCAAGATCAGGAGAAGCGCCTGCCGGGAAAATTCCACCGGGCTCCGGGCGGATTCCGGGCGATTCTTTTGTTCCCGCTTTTCCTGCTGCAGCATGTTCCTGCCTTACCGCATACATTGACCGGAACGCCACGTACAGGGAGATGATAATCGCAACAAATCCGACGAGAATACCGGCAGCACCGAAGATGATCAGGTCATTGGTTAAGCCTTCTGTTGACAACCGTGTGAAAAAAAGGGAGATAAACTGCCAGAACGCAAGCGCAACGATGATGAACAGGATGATTTTTTTCAGGACAAGGACCAGCAGAGTGGTCAGCCTATTGATGATAACAACGGCAATAAAAAAGGCGATCAGGGTAATGGTCAGGGCAAAAATATCCCCCCGCAGGATCTCCGATGGCAGGGACCGGATATATTCCGCGAGATAGGCTGCGATTCCTTCCGGAGAGAGCTCCATGGGTGATGTTCCGTCGTTGTGATCCTGTTCCTGCGATATATATTTTTTTGGCAGGTGACAGCAGAGTTCAGGACGGCCTCAGTCTGCATGCCATCGTAATAAAAATCGAATCTGTGGGAAGGGAAACGGGGCGGTTCACGCCCGGCAGGGTTTTCACCTGCGGCAAGGGAATGGGATACCCCCACGCTCAAACCCGGCATGAAAAAAATCAACCGTTCCGGATCGGGCCGTCGCGCTCGGTCTCACCGGTCCTGATACGGATTGCGGTCTCGCACGGCAAAATGAAAATCTTCCCGTCGCCAATCCTCCCGGTCCGGGCTGCTTCCATGATTGCCGCGACCAGTCCGTCGACTTCGGTGTCCCGCGCGACAATCTCGATCTGGATCTTGGGGAGCATATCGACAGTCATGGGCTTTCCGCGGTACTCCAGCCTGATGCCCTTCTGTTCGCCCCTGCCCTGGACCTCGGTGACAGTCATGCCGGTCACCCCGATCTGTTCCAGTGCTTTCTTCACCATCTCGAACCGTTCGGGCTTGATGATTGCCTTGACCAGCTGCATACAGATCCCTCACGCCCTTTCCCCATGCTGGGAGATATCCATCCCAACATACTCCTCGTCCGCCGATATCCTGAGCCCCATGGTACGGTCAACGATAACCGCGATGATATAGGTAACGGTGAATGCAAAGACCATGGCGACAAGGGCGCAGAGGCCGTTGACAAAGAACGTGTGGACATTCCCTTCAACAAGCCCGGAGATCCCGCAGATCGCGACTGCCGCAAATATCCCGGTGGCAAATGTCCCCCAGAGGCCACCCATGCCGTGGATTGCCCATGCATCGAGCGTCTCGTCGAGGCCGCGCCGGATACGCAGGAGCATCGCACCGTAGCAGAGGAGCCCGGCTATCGCACCGATAAGGATCGCAACCATCGGGGTCACAAATCCCGCGGCAGGGGTGATTGCAACCATGCCGGCAATGGCGCCGCTCACCATCCCGAGGGAACTCGGCTTCCCGTGATACCAGCTCGCCCCCATCCAGGCGAGAAGGCCGGCCGCAGCAGCGGCGTTCGTT
>JAKLEQ010000001.1:33110-83478 GCA_022711635.1 Methanoregula sp.
GTCACGAAAGCGTTGACCGCTGAAGCGTTGGCGGCGAGCGCAGAACCCGCGTTGAACCCGAACCAACCGAACCAGAGAAGGCCGGCCCCGATGAGCGCGAGCGGGATATTGTGCGGTTCCATGGTGTATTCCCCGAACCCCGCCCGTTTCCCGATTACGAGCGCAATGGCGAGTGCCGAGAACCCGGAGCAGATCTCGACGACCGTCCCCCCGGCAAAGTCGAGCAGCCCCCATGACTGTGCCCATCCCCCGCCCCAGGCCCAGTGGGCGAGCGGGCAGTACACGAGCGCCATCCAGAGCACCATGAAGACAAGGAAGGAAGAGATCCGGACCCGTTCGGCGACACCGGACGTGATGATCGTAAGCGTGACAGCAGCAAAGAAGAGCTGGAAGACCATGAACACGAGCGGGGCATACCCTTTCTCACCTGCCTCCATGCCAACGCTGTTCAGTGCGAAATGATCGGGGCCGCCGATGATCCCCAGAATGTCCGGGCCGAATGCCAGCGAGTACCCGATCAGCATCCAGAAGATACTCACGACTGCGAGGGTGACAAAGGAGAGTGCGATCATCGAGATGATGTTCTTCCGCCGTACGAGTCCTGCATAGAAGAGGCCGACCCCCGGTGTCATCAGCATGACGAGCGCTGCCGACACCATGAGCCAGACCGTTGTTGCCGAATCAAGAGCCATAGTCACACACTTTTTTATCCTGACCATCCTGCTGAAAGGTCCTTCGGGTGGATGATAACCGGAATTCCGGGAAGATAGCGGCTGTTTTTTATGAGCATCCACTGATAATCGTCGCCGTTACCTTTTTTCCGTCAGTACTCGCGCATCCTGTGCGCAGGTTACGGATGAAAAGTCCGTTGACCGCGGGCAGGAGGGATGACGTTCTGTCGTTTTTGAGGGATGAGGTTATTAAAAAATTTAATAGGTGGCGAGATACCGGTCCAGCTCCCACGGGTGGACGGCAAGCCGGAAGGAATCGGTCTCCATCTCCGCGATCCGGGACAGGTTCTCGACGACGTGCGTCCCGAGAGTTGCAGAGAGCACGTCATCCTTTACGAGAGCTGCGTTTGATTCGCTCAGGCTTCCCGGCAGCATGTCGATCTTGAGTTTCCTGCGGGCTTTCTGGTCGAGGTGGTAGATGTTGGTGTCCGTGCTCTCCGGGGGCATGATCTTGTGCTTGATCCCATCAAGGCCTGCAGCAAGCATACAGGCAAACGTGAGGTACGGGTTGCACATCGGGTCGGGGCTGCGGAATTCCGCACGCGTGCTGTTCCCGCGGGCAGCGGGTACGCGGATCAGGGCCGACCGGTTTGCCGTGCTCCAGGAGATATAACAGGGGGCCTCGTAGCCGGGGACAAGCCGCTTGTACGAGTTGATAGTCGGGTTCGCGACACGGGTGATCGCTTTTGCGTGCCGGAGCAGGCCGCCGATATAATAGAGTGCCGTGTCGGAGAGCTGCATCTCGCCGTTGGGATCGAAAAATGCATTCTTCCCGTTCTTTGCGAGTGAGCCGTGGGTGTGCATGCCACTCCCGTTGATCCCCGCGATCGGTTTTGCCATGAAGGTGGCGTGGAGGCCGTACTGCAGGGCGATGGATTTTGTCGCGAACTTGAAGGTAATTACGCGATCTGCCGTCGTCAGGGCGTCACCGTACTTGAAGTCGATCTCGTGCTGGCTGTCGGCAACCTCGTGGTGGGAGGCCTCGATCTCGAATCCCATATCGGAAAGGGCAAGCACGACATCGCGCCGGACATCCTCGGCAGAGTCCGTGGGTGCGAGATCGAAGTATGCCCCGTGGTCCTTAAACTGTGTTGTCGGCAGGTCATCGATCATCTTGAAGAGGAAGAATTCAAGTTCGGGACCGGTATTGAAGGAGAAGCCCATCTTTGCAGCATCCGCGATGGTCTTCCGGAGGATATACCGGGGGTCCCCGTCGAACGGCTTGTTGCCATAGGTTTGCACATCACAGATGAACCGTGCAACCCTTCCCTCGGCCGGCCTCCACGGGAGGACGGCGTAGGTTGCCGGATCCGGCCGGAGCAGCATATCCGATTCTTCGATCCGTGCGAACCCTTCAACCGATGACCCGTCGAACCAGATCCCCTCTGTCAGTGCCTTTTCAGCCTGGATGGCCGGGATCGAGACATTTTTCGGCTGGCCCTGGATATCCGTGAACTGCAGGCGGATAAATTTGACCTTGTCCGCCTCGAGTTTCTTGAGAAGTTTCGTTACATCCGCTGACATACTGGAAGACATGTTCCACCCAATGGTATTTATACCTTGTTCACCAACCTGATTCAACAAATGCTCAAGTAGTACACCTGATCATTCTACCTTGATCATGGGGTTCAGGAGTTTAATATGTGTGGCATCATTGGGGTAATCGACCGCCGCCGCCAGTGCATGGACGGCAGCAGGATCAAGGCTGCTCTTGCCCAGATGGACGAGCGGGGGAGCGGGGAAGGCGCAGGGTACGTGGCGTATGGCATCTACCCGGAATATAAGGATTTTTTCGCACTCCATGTCTTTTTTGACAATATCCGGGAGAACAAGACACGGATCGACGACCTCCTGGAGAAGTGGGGAACGATCATCCATGACGAACAGATCAAGACCTACGAGCAGCCCAATATCCGGAAAGTCCACACGCCCTGGCGGTACTTCTTCCGCCCCGACCGGAGCCTGATGCCCAAGAGCACAACCCCCGACGAGGACATCGTCACCCATCTCGTCATGCAGGTCAATGCCGCCCGGAACGGGGCGCTCATCTTCTCCTCCGGGAAAAACCTCGGCGTCTTCAAGGCGGCGGGCTGGCCGGAGGATGTCGCGGACTTCTACCGGATCCAGGACTACAAGGGATATCTCTGGCTTGCCCACAACCGGTACCCGACCAACACGCCCGGCTGGTGGGGCGGGGCCCACCCGTTCAACCTCCTGAACTGGAGCGTCGTCCACAACGGGGAGATAACCAGTTATGGAACGAACCGGCGCTACATCGAGAGCTACGGGTACCAGTGCACCATGTACACAGATACCGAAGTCGTTGCCTATCTCTTCGACCTCCTGGTCCGGAAACACGGGCTCTCCGAGAAGATGGCGGTCCGGGCACTCGCCCCGCCGTTCTGGGAAGAGATCGACGCGATGGGCGTACAGGAGCAGGAGCTGAATAAGGCGATCCGGCTTGCGTACGGGTCTGCGATGATGAACGGGCCGTTTGCGATCTGCGTCGCGAACGAGGACTCCCTTGTCGGGTTCACGGACCGGATCAAGCTCCGCCCGCTCGTCACCGGAGAACTCGGGGACCGGCTCTATATCAGCAGCGAGGAGGCCGCGATCCGGCGGATGGAGCCGGAGGTCGACCGCATCGCGATGCCGAAAGCCGGCGAACCGGTCATCGGGAGGGTGTACGCGTGACCATCGGCAGCATCCCGTTAAAATTCCGCGTCACCATCGACCCGGAGCGGTGCATGCTCTGCGGCCGCTGCGTCGATAACTGTTCGTACGGCGTGTACCGGAAGGAGGACGACCGGATCCGGATCAACTCCCGGAACTGCGTCGCCTGCCACCGCTGCCTCGCCTTCTGCCCAAGGGATGCGATCGATATTGAAGAAAAACCGACCGATTACCGGAGCCACCCCGTCTGGACCCGTGAGACCCGGGAGGCGATCTTCAACCAGGCGCGGACCGGAAAGATCATCCTTGCCGGCATGGGCAACGCCCTGCCCTACCCGATCATCTTCGACCGGCTGGTCCTCGACGCCTGCCAGGTGACGAACCCGTCAATCGATCCGTTGCGCGAACCCATGGAACTCCGGACCTATCTCGGGAAGAAACCTTCCCGGATTGCGCTGAAGGAATCCGCAAGAGGGGATGTCGAACTCCTGACGAAACTGACGCCCAACCTCCAGGTCGAGACCCCGATCATGGTCGGGCACATGAGCTACGGGGCGATCAGCCTGAACGCCCAGCAGGCGCTCGCAAAAGCCGTGAACCGGATCGGGACCTTCATGGGGACCGGGGAAGGAGGGCTCCACGAATCGCTCTACCCCTACCAGTCACACATGATCGTGCAGGTCGCGAGCGGCCGGTTCGGGGTCGACATCAACTACCTCGAACGCGGTGCCGCGATCGAGATCAAGATCGGGCAGGGCGCAAAGCCCGGCATCGGCGGGCACCTGCCCGGCGAAAAGGTCTGCGCCGACGTCTCCTGCACCCGGATGATCCCGGAGGGCAGCGACGCCATCAGTCCCGCACCTCACCATGACATCTACAGTATCGAGGACCTCAAGCAGCTCGTGCGCAGCCTCAAGGAAGCAACCGAGTGGAAGAAGCCGGTCTTCGTCAAGATCGCGGCGGTCCACAACTCCGCGGCAATCGCGGCCGGCATCGCCCGGTCCTCTGCTGATGCGGTTGTGATCGACGGGTTCCGGGGCGGGACGGGGGCAGCACCCCGGGTCTTCCGGGACCATGTCGGCATCCCGATCGAGGCGGCAATCGCAAGCGTCGATGCAAAACTCCGGCAGCAGGGGATCCGGAACGAGGTCTCACTGATCGCGAGCGGCGGGATCCGGGAGAGTGCCGATGTGGCCAAGGCGATCTGCCTCGGTGCGGATGCCGTCTATATCGGGACAGCGGCGCTTGTCGCCATGGGCTGCCGGGTCTGCGGCACCTGTTACCGGGGGAACTGCGCGTGGGGGATCGCGACGCAGAAACCCGAACTTGTCGCCCGGCTTAACCCGGACGAGGCATCGCTCCAGGTCGAGAACCTGATCCATGGCTGGACGCTGGAGCTCGCCGAACTGATGGGAGCTGCAGGCATCAACAGCATCGAGAGCCTGCGGGGCAACCGGGACCGGCTGCGGGGCTACATGCTGGACGAAGGGCTGATGAAGGTCCTCGACGTCCAGTCCGTGGGGGCGTGAAGATGCGACCGGTCCGAATCGATGCACGCGACATGCATTACACGCAGCTCAACCAGATGATCCGGAACGTCGTTGCCGAAGGGGCAACGGAGATTACGATTGACCATGTGCTCGGGCAGCGCTTCATTGCCGATGGTCTTCGCGGCGACAACGTCACGATCACGATCAACGGCGTTCCGGGCGGGGACCTCGGCATGTTCATGAGCGGCCCGACCCTTATTGTCCGGGGAAATGCCGATCATGCTCCGGGTAACACGATGGATGCGGGAACGATCGTGATCCATGGGAGCGCGGGAGACGCCGTCGCCCACAGCATGCGGGGTGGGAAGGTCTTTGTCCGTGACAACATCGGGTACCGCGGAGGGATCCACATGAAGCAGTACCTTGAGAAGCGCCCGGTGCTCGTCGTCGGCGGTTCGGCACGGGCATTCCTTGGCGAATACATGGCAGGCGGCCTCCTGATTGTGCTGGGCCTTTCGGGAATACCGCCCCTCTCGGAACGCGGTGTGGGAAGCGGGATCCACGGCGGGGAGATCTATGTCCGCGGGCATGTTGATGATGCTATCCTCGGTGTGGGTGCCCGGCAGAAACCGGCAACCGACGAAGAACGGCATACCATTGCCCCGGTGATCCGCACCTTTTCGGAGTGTTTCTCGCTCGATGCAGAACACCTGCTCTCCGCGGATTACACACGGATAACCCCGTCGAGTGCCCGGCCGTTCGCGAACAAGTACACGTGGGAGTGAAATGATGGCAGCAAAAAGTTACCGTGACCTGCAGGCTGAAGTCTGGGATACCGGGAAATGTTCCGGCTGCGGGGCATGCACGGCGGTCTGCCCTGCAGATGCGCTCTATTTCGAGGAGGGGACGATGGTTGCATCGCCGAAGACGACCGGGTACTGCAAGTATGTCACGGATGGTGTCGAGTGCGGCGCCTGTTACGAGGTCTGCCCCCGGACTGTAGATCAGCCAGCCGGAACCCTTGGCGACTGTCTCGAAATCAGATCGGCAAAAGCAGCAATCGATGTCCCCGGCCGGCAGAGCGGGGGGGCGGTCACCGCGATCCTTGCCGGTGCGCTCGATGCCGGGCTCATCGATGCCGTGGTCACCGTCACCGAGGATACGTGGACGCTGAAGCCCTCATCGGTTGTCATCACGAGATCTGATGTGCTCGTCCAGAAAGCCGGGAGCCGGTACAGCTGGTGGGTGCCGCTCCTCGCCGCACTGAAGACTGCCGTCATCGACAAGAAGTGCCGGCGGGTTGCCGTGGTCGGGGTTCCCTGTGTCGTGCAGGCAGTCGCCCGTATGCGTGCGAGCCGCAATGACCTTGTCAGGCCTTACGGGGGTGCGATCCGGCTCGTCATCGGGCTCTTCTGCACGGAGACCTTTGATTATACTGCCCTTGTGACCGGCAAGCTGAAGACCGAACGGAAGATCGATCCGGCGCAGGTCAGGAAGCTGGATGTCAAGGGGAACCTTACGATCCTGATTCAGGACGGGACGACGGCAACGATCCCGATGGCCGAACTCGAATCCTGCGTCCGGCCCGGCTGCCGCATCTGCACGGACCTCACCTCGCTCCTTGCAGATATCTCGGCGGGCGCGGTCGGGAGTCCCGCGGGATCGACGACGCTGGTTATCCGGACACCGGCCGGGAAGAACATGGTGGAGAACGCAGTCCAGCGAAATGTGCTCGTTGTTTCCGGGGAGGTCGATGTGGCTGCGATTGAGAAACTCGCCCAGGCGAAGGTGAAGAAGGCGAAAGGCGGGAAGAAAGGGAAGAATTAACCTCAAATTCTTTTTCCATGATTGAAGTTCTATTTTTTGACATAATTTTTTTTAAACTATTGGACATCCCGAGATCCACCCTTAGAGGTAACGGTAATCGCTCTAGACAATGGTGAATTTGCGAAAACCTCGTTTTTCGAATTAGAATGCTTGGGGGATGCTTGTTACAATGATAAAATCATAAAAAAATCAGGAGCATCCCCGCCCAGCGCGGCGCCTCGTCGGGCCGCGCGGCGGGCAGAATGTATCGTGAGCGTCTTATATTGTCGTTCTTAAGGGGGTCAAGGGGTGCACCCCTTGGGGAGCCTCCCCCTATGGGGGAGTGAGGGGGTCACCCTCCCCATTTCCGGGGAATAATGATTCAATGAAATATCATTTCTTCCCGCCATTTTTCTTCTGCCGGGTCCTGATGAGCGGCGATGCCCGTTTCAGGAATCCGCCGATAAACGCCGCAAACTCTTCCTGCCAGCAGTCCGCGCCCTCGGCGACGTCGAACCCTTCGGCGAGCGACTGGCGGACATGTTTTCCCAGGCTCGTGTTCAGGATGAGGTGCGGGGAGAAGAGGTCTCTCGCATACGGATACTCACGGGGGACTTCGACAGCATACTTCCCGGTCGTGATATAGGGGAGACCGCCGTTCGCCCCGCCTGCATATTTTCCGAAGAACTTTTCAGCGTTCTCCCGGTTCCATACCGGGGGTCCGAGATGGGTGCGGATTGCAGGGAGTTCAGCGATGAGCAGTTCAAAGAGCAGCATGCACCGATCTCCTTCCAGCTGGTACCGGGCGTTCTGTACGGGGAACCCGTTCCGTTCGATCCATTCGGTGATTGCCTCGACGCTCCGCTTGAGCTGCGGGACGACGATCTCCGGTATCAGCGGGGGGGCAGCAAACGTTATGGAAAAGAGGTGGGTCCGGCGCTTGTTGAGGAGATCCGAGAGTTCTTCGCGGGTTATCCCCGGCTCCTGCTCGACATCGAAGAAGGCTGGGGAAGGGGCCGCGAGATATCCCCGGGCAAGTTCGACAAATCCCATCATACGCGAGAGCGAGACGGCGGCAGCCACGTTGCGCTTCGGGTCGACGGGATCGATGACAACGAGCGGTTCGTCAAACTTTTTCTTCCCGTGCCCCTCGGGGTCGATGACGCACCCGGGCCGCCATGCAGCGGCGGCGGAGAGCAGGGGAGAAAATCCTTTGTAGTACAGCACGAGGATCTCGCAGAGGTATCCGGAGAATCCTTCGGTCATCTGGTCGGAGCCGTAGATTCCCCCGGCCCGGGCAAACTGTTTTAAGAGCAGGACATCGTCGATGAACCCATCGATCTTCCCCCGGATATACCTTGTGTGAAACGGTGTCCGGTCAACCGCACTCTGGATGGCGGAGGCGCTTGCAACATCGTAGCAGGGGACGAGGTCGACCTCGTAGCCGTCAATGAGGGCCTGGATGTACGGGTGTTCGGCATACTTCTCGGTAACGGAACCCGTAAACAACCCCGCGGTACGGCGGGCGAGGGCAAGCCCCCGAATCTCAAGTTCCTCGCGCGGAAGGTCAGCAGGAAAGAGCAGGAAGATATCGATGTCATGCTCCCCGGCAATCCAGGTATCGCGGGCGATCGAACCGACAAGCATCCCCCGGGCTTCCCCGGTCTTGTCCACGGCAGCGATGATCTTTTCCGCCACCGCGGCAATCTGCCGCCGCTCCTCCCGTGATGGCCGGATCCTAAGGAGCGCAGCCTCTTCAATTGCAGGCCGTTTCACCATCGCACCTCTAGGAGGTCTTCGTAGACCGGGCCGGAAGGAGTGAGCGTGCTCTTCTTGAGCCTGAACCCGGTCACGGTGCATTCCCCGTAGTTCCGGCTGCCCAGTTCACGGAGGACTTCTGCAAGGGAAGGATCGAACCGTTTTACCCGTGCCACGGTCGCATGAGCCGTGAACGGTCGTGCCTCGCGTGGAAATCCCACTGGCGCAAGCGCGGACTCGATCCTGTCGCGGAGGGCGGCACCCTGCCCGCCGTCATCGACAACGCTCCAGACGGTAAACGGCCGGCGGGGGTTATTGACGGTGATCCGCCCTGCCCGGACGGGAAACGGAGAACCGGGGACGGTTTTTACGGCATCGATGAGCGCAGGGATCTTCTTGTCGTCAACCTCGCCGAGAAATTTCACGGTGACATGGATCTGCGCCGGGGCAACAAACGTGAGCCGGGCGCTGCACCTGCGCAGGACGTCCTGCGCCCCGGCAAGCGCCGACCGTATCCCCTCGGAAAGTTCGAGCGCGAGGAATGCCCTGACCATGATGGTACAGTATCGTTCTCCGTAATAATGCTCTTTGCCTTGCATTCATCTGAAAATGCCGGGGTGAACCGCCAGCATCACAGCATTTTTTTATTGACGGAAGCATACATTTCCTGTAAGGTTGGGGAATTTTTTATGCCGGCATTTTCACCGCTCGTTGTCTATACCCTGGAATGTTGTCCGAACTGCGACAAACTCAAAGGCTTCCTGAAAGCCCAGGGCTTCACGTACCTTGAACGCGACCTTTCGACTGCCGAGTCGCTGACGGAACTGCGGCTCAATGGGGTCTTTGTTGCCGAAGCCCCCGTCCTCCAGAATGGTGAAAATTTCCTCACGACGACCGACCTCTTCTCTTCCGGAAACATCAACGAGACCGAGGTCAGGAAATTTGCCGAAGGTGCCTGATATGAGTTCGCGGGAGACCATGCAGAGGACCCTTGACGGTGCATACGCCCCGCATCTCCCGCCTGTACGGACAACCGACGGCCACATTGTCGAGTACGACCGGAACCGGATCGTCCGCCAGATCGTCGAAGAGACAAAACTTGTCGAGACCTTCTATGGGTACGAGGGCGCTACTGTCGGGTTAGCACAGGAGATCGCCCGGGACGTCGAGCAGAAGATCCGGGGCATGGGGCTCAAATCCCTCTCCGGCCCGCTGATCCGCGAGATCGTCAATATCGCCCTCCTCGAACGCGGGCTCGTGCAGTACCGGAACGTCTGCACCCGGGTCGGGACCCCGGTGTATGACGCGCACCTCATCGATGTGGGACGCGGTTTCGAAGCACATGACAACGCGAACCTGCAGGAGAATGCCGAGACCTCCCACAAGAAGAAGGCGGACAAGATCAGCAAGGAGCAGTACCTCCTCCAGCTCCCCCCGTCCATTGCCGACCACCATCTCTCGGGCGAGATGCATATTCATGACCTCGAGTATTTCGGCACCCGCCCGTTCTGCCAGGACTGGGACCTCCGGTACTTCTTCTACTATGGTCTGATGCCGGACGGCAACGGGACGAAAGCATCGGTCGCGGGTCCTGCAAAACGGGCAGAGGTCGCTATCCTCCATGCGGTGAAGGCGCTCGGGTCTGCCCAGACGAACTTTGCCGGCGGGCAGGGGTACTACAACTTCTTAACGTTTCTCTCGCCGTATGTCGACCACATGGAGTACACGGAGATCAAGCAGCTCATCCAGATGTTCGTGTACGAGATGACCCAGATGATGGTCGCCCGCGGCGGGCAGCTCGTCTTCTCCTCCATCCAGCTCTCACCCGGTGTCCCGACGCTCTGGCAGGACAAACCCTGCATCTTCAAGGGGAAGATCTGGGACGGGGTGAATGCCCCGAAACGGACGTACGGGGAGTTCGAGCGCGAGGTCCGGCTGCTCTTCAAAGCGCTCATGGAGGTCATGATCGAGGGGGATTACTGGGGCAAGCCGTTCAACTTCCCCAAGCCCGAGATCTCGATTGAGCCGGACTTCATGGAGGAACGGGAGGAGTTCAACCGGAAGAACCCCGACCTTCCCACGTACCGCGAGCTCTACCTGATGACGTTCGAGCTTGCGAGCAAGTTTGGCACACCCTACTATGACAACCAGCTACCCGCGTACCGGGGCGCCGGCAAGGGGATCTCCTGTTACCAGTGCTGCGCCTACCAGTTCTCCGCGGTCGCGGACAAGGACTCCGACTTCAACCGGAAGCTGGTATTCGAGGACGGAAAACACTTCTCCATGGGTTCGTGGCAGGTGGTCTCGGTCAACTGCCCGCGTGCAGCCTACAAGGCGGAAGGCAGCGACGAACGCCTCTTTGCCGAGCTCAAGGGCCTCATGGATGTTGCCGTTGAGCTTTTCCGGATCAAGCGGCGCTGGATGGACCTCATCCGTGCCCATGGCCGGATGCCGTTTGCCATGCAGCGGCCGAAAGATCCCAATACCGGAGAGCGCGGGGCCGTCGCCGTTGACCTCGAGGGGCTCGTCTACACGATCGGGATCGTGGGCGTCAACGAGATGGTCCAGCACCACACGGGCTCCCAGATCCACGAGTCAAAGGCAGCATTCCGGCTCGCGGTCCGTGCCATGACCGAGATGGAACTCTACGCAAAGAGGTTGTCGCAGGAGAACGGCATGACGATTGCGCTTGCCCGGACCCCTGCCGAGACGACCGGCCAGCGGTTCGCGGTCGCCGATCTCCTCGACAAACGTTACCATGACGCAGCGGTAAAGGTGATAAAGGGCGATCTTGAAGCCGCGATCCCCCGGCTCGGCAAGAGCCGGGACCTGCCGATCTACTATACCAACGGGACCCACGTTGCACCCGGCGCCGATGTCCCCCTCACCAAGCGCATGGAGATCGAGCATGTCTTCTTCCCGATCGTGGACGGCGGCAACATCTTCCACATCTGGCTTGGCGAGGCACGCCCCGATCCCCGCGGGCTGTACGACATGGCGATGAAACTCTGCAAATCAACCCAGATCGGGTACTTCGCCTTCACCCGTGACCTTACGGTCTCGCTCCGGCAGTTCCACGAACATACCCCGGAGAAGAAGGCTGTCCCCCACCTCGTTACGTCGAAGACCCTGGTCGGTGCATAAGCGCCGGTATTTTTTAATAAATATTTTAATGGACTGCGTCGTACGGAATACCTATGCCGTACTGCACGTCATGCGGGGCAAAGGCCGCGGAGGGGCAGCGCTACTGCGAGCGCTGCGGGGAGCCCATCGAAGTACCGGTCATCCCGGTACCCCCGCTGGAACCGTCCCCGTCTCCTGAAGGTGAGCAGGGAGACCTCCGGACAAAGGAACCGTCCGGAGAACGTGCATCCCGTATTCCATCGGATTTTGCCGGAGAACGATCCGCTCCGGAACAGCCGGTACATCTTCCCTCACCCTCTGCTGTACCGGCACCGTGCCGGAAGAAGAGGCCGGTGGTGATTGTTCTGGCCTCGGTACTTCTCCTCGCCCTCCTTATCGGAGCGGCAGTCTTTGTCGTCCTGCCGAAGCTCGGCGCGGGACCCTCAGCCCCGCCGGAAGATTCCGGTGCGCAACCGGCACCGGCGACCGTCCTCCCGACACCGGAACTGACCGCCGTTCCTCCTGAACCGACCCCGACTGCCGATCCGTATGCCGCAATCGCACTCCCTCTTCGGACCATGTTTTCGTATAATACCGGGGAAAAATACGCCAGCAGGGCCGCAGTGTACCGGTACTGGATCAATGGCACCTACCAGTGGCATAACGACAACGACAACCGTTACTATACCCAGAGACCTCGTGCCGGCAACAAGTACCTCTTTGTTTATGTTGTTGTCGTCAATGACGGCACGGCAGCGTATCCGTATCCTAAGTCACGGAGCGTCTCCGTACACTACGATGGAAAGGTCTATTCGCCGGATACCAATCACTACCTGCCCGGCAAAGGAGGGAATCCCGTCGAGATCCGCGAAGTCCAGCAGCAGCACGATTACTTCAATGCGGAATATGTCGAGGACTACGGGTATTCGCACGGGACAATGTCCGACTTCATCTCGCCCGGGCAGAGCAATGCGATTGACGGGTATATCACCTACGAGGTGCCGGAGTCGCTCGCGCCGGAGAAGACGTACGTCGAGATTGTCTTTGACAGCGAAGCCTCGGCTGTGTGGCGCCTTGGATAACCGCACGACCTCCCGATGAAAAAACGTCAATTGGTGAGGGTGGGGTACTGCTTCAGCTTGCGTAAAGAGATGTCCATCACGCCCCGGTGGACCCGGTAATAACTGTGGATGACATCGATGCGGTGGTCGAGGGGGATGATCGATTCGTCGTCGTCGACACAGATCCGGACGGCATCCGGCCGGATATCGGCATACGGAGCATGTTTCGGGTCCGGCGGGAGCTCTGCGGTGATGAAGATCATGTCGTCGGACTCCACGACCTCGAACGCGACCTTGTCGTCCTCCTCGTCCTCCATGTCCCCGACCCGGTAGATCGCCGGCGGTTCGTTCGATCCGCGGGAGACGATCGTGTACCCGATGATCCGGGCGTGCTGGTGATCGGGCATATTCCGGATGATCTCTTCGACAATCTTCGAGATGTTCGTAAAGATATCGTCGTACGGGTTGTTATCCTTGTTCGGCATAGACACCCTGCAGCTGGACCCGCCCCCCTGCTTCACCCACGATTCCGCGCCGTTCCAGCCTCCGGAGGAGGGAGAGGAGCAGGTCCGGGGGGCAGCCGGTGACATGCCCCAGTTCCTCCACCGTCAGGCTCTCATGGCTGAGCGCAATTAAGACACTCAGCTCTCTCTCATCCCGGAATATATCGTTATGGATGCGTGCAATGTCGGATATCTTGGTCTCGATATCATGGTTGAGTTCCTCGAGGTTATCAGAAAGCCGGTCGTGCGCCTGGATCATCCGTGCGAGCATCCCGACCGCGTTTTTCAGCCGGTTGTTCTCATCGATCTGTCGCCGCCGTGCCTGTTCAGCTCCGGCGGCAGGGGAACGGCGCGATTCCGGTGCGGGGCCGGCAGTGTCCGCCGCCATGCCCCGTGCTTCCCCGCTCCCCGGGTGTTTCAGGCTGACCTCGACAAGGATGTCGTTCGCGAGATAGTAGTACTTCCTGCGCCGGTCATCGGTCTGGCAGGTGAGGATCGCCTCCCGCTCCATCATCTGCAGGTGCTCGATCACCGCTTTCGGGGAGAGCATGAGAGTATCGGAGATCTCCGTCACAAAACAGGGTTTCTGCCGCAGGAGCTCGATAATCCGCCTGCGGTTCCGGTTCCCGAGGATGTCCAGCAGGCGTGCAACCTCAACAGGGTCCGGCATGATTGCTTACCCTAAGTTAGTGAAGAAAAAATTTAAAGGTTATTCAACGGTCAATCATGCTGAAAAATCCGGCGCCCGGGTACGAGGGGAATCGCGCAGCACCGTATGGGGACCTGCGCCGCATTTGGTGACCGGAACAGGGTGGGCCTGACCATTCCGGCACATCCGAAAAAGCTCAAACCTTCCGGAGATCGAAAAAACGCGTGGGCAGGACGCAGGACGTTCATCATCCTTATCGCATTTTCTCGGCATTTTCCCATTCCCGTTCATCGTACGACCGGGCTTTGGGGAGTACTTCCTCGGGAATAGTCCGGTCAAGAATTTTTAACTCCGGAAACTTCCATACCGGCTTGGTGTATCCCTGCTTGTCGTTTTCTGGCATTCCTTCCGACTTCCCTGTTCTTTTTTTACCCATGACCTGAAGGGAACGTCAGGTCCTTCCGGTATATCAAATATCAGGATAACCGGGGTTTGGCCGCCATACTCCCGTCTTGGAGAAAAGGAGCCGGGATTGTTCTGTCAGAGGGGTTCTTTTACAAAAATCCCGTACAGTACGCCGATTATCCCCGGGATAAGGAAGAGGAGCCCGATGATGTGGATAAAGATGCTGCTGACCGGGTAGATCGCGATAATGTACAACCCCAAAATGATGAGGACTATGCCGGCGATGATTTCGTTCCGGATCATGAGTAAGGATCCGATCGGCTCCCTTTTGTTCCTTTGTTTTCGTTCCCCTGAATTTTCGATTCGGATACGGGCGGTGATGCCTGACGATTGAGAGATCCCTTCCGGCAGGTCGGGTCTTCGTTGAGCGGGATCGCAGGAAATTCTCCGGCCTTTCGGGCATGGGGACGATGTCGCCCGGCAGGAAATCCTGGCCGTGGAACAAGGGAAAAAAGATGATAGGAAGGATCCTTTACTTCTTCAGCCAAGCCGAGAGCCTGTCGGCGACCACGTTCCAGTTGACGATGTTCCAGAACCCTTCGATGAACTTGCCCCGGTCGTTCTTGTAGTCGAGGTAGTATGCGTGCTCCCAGACATCGAGTACCAGTAACATCTTCCACCCCGGTACAACGTTCACGTTGTGCTTCTCGATCTGGAGGATCACCGGGCGCTCGGCGGTTCTGCAGTACGAGAGCGCCGCCCAGCCGGAACCTTCCGTACTGGATGCAGCCTGCGTGAACTCCTTCCTGAACCGGTCGAACGACCCGTACTCCGCATCGATGACCTTCGCGAGCTCGCCCTTGGGTACACCGCCGCCGCCCTTGCCCGCGGGCGCCATGTTCTCCCAGAACTTGTTGTGAAGGTTGAACCCCCCGACATGGAACGAGAGCTCCTTGGACGCCGCTTTCATGTCCATGTCAACGCCGTCTTTGCGCGCCTTGCCGTACTTCTCGATGAGCGCATTCGCGCCGTTGACGTATGCAAGGTGGTGTTTTGTATGGTGCAGCGTCAGCTGTTGTTCCGAGATGTACGGTTCGAGTGCCGCGTAGTCATACGGCAGCTTGGGCAGACTGTAGAGTTTTCCAGCCATTCTCTCCTCCGTTACGATACGTGAAGTATGCACGATCCTGTATATGAGGCATTGTATGCCGGCAAAACATCCGGCATCTCAACACAGGGTGTCAAAAAGCAGGAGATTACCGCCGCACGACCCGTTCGATTCCGGCAAGGTAGTCCTTATTGACCCGCCCCTTCTTGGCGACGATGGATCCGGCACGGACCGTCCGCACGGTATCGGCCTGGACGAAACTTACGGAGAAGAGATCGAGCCCCCCGGCGACGAAATCATCAATGCTGATCGGGATGCAGCATGCCCCCGCCCGCTCGCTGCTCCGGACGGGGCAGCAGACAGGGTCGCCGGACTCAGCGAGTGCGATGACAAGCGCCGGCCGGAGTTTGGCACCCGTTTCGCCGGTAAACGGGAACGGGACGAGGATGACATCGCCGGGGAGGAAGGAGGACATGGGTATCAGGATAACATGTTCACGTGAGAGCGGTCCGGAATTGTAAACTGGATATCTTTTGGCTGTCATCCCTCGTAAACCCGGCGGAAACTGCGAGAGGATGAGAGGGAACGTCCCGAACATGCCGGCTCGTGCAGGACTCCATGACATTCCCGACGGTTTTAAGAATGATCCCGCCGAAAAATGATCCTCATGACGGGACAATTCCGGGCGATAACCGTCCTTGTACTCCTGCTGGTCCTCGGTTCATGCATCGCCGGCTGCGCACAGCCCGGTGCCACGGTGCCGCAGACGACGGCTTCGCTGACAGCGGCTCCTGCAGCAGCCCCCGCGGCAACCGCGCCGGCTGCCGCAACGAAGGAATCGATGGTTGCATTTGTCGATGAGGCGGTTGCATTCGCACACGACCGCGGCAGGGGAGCAGCACTCGCGGAATTTTCCAACCCGAACGGCTCGTTTGTCCGCGGGGAACTCTACATCTATGCCTACGATTATGACGGCCTGACGCTTGCCCACCCGTTCAACCCGGAGAAGATCGGGGTGAACCGGCTGAACGAGACCGATGCGATGGGGACGCTTTTTATAACGAACCTGCGGGACGCAGCCCTCAACAAGAGCGGGTTCGTGACCTTTGCCTACATCAATCCTGCCCATAACCGGGCTGTTGAAGAGAAACTCGGGTATGTCCGGGACGTCGACGGAACGTGGTTCCTCGGATCCGGCATCTACAACGGTACTCCCCTGTCCGCAGGGAAAGCGTGAAACTTTTTTTTAAAACAGGCAGTTAAAAAGAATTATTCAAAGAGCCGGTAGTTCGGCGCTTCATCGGTGATCAGGATGTTGTGCGGGTGGCTCTCTGCCATGCCGGCGTTCGTGATCCGGACGAATCGTGCCTTCTTGTGCATCTCGGGGATGGTCTTTGAACCCGTGTATCCCATCGAGGATTTGAGCCCGCCGACGAGCTGGTAGATGACTTCGCCGACCCTCCCGACATAGGGGGTGACCCCCTCGACGCCTTCGGGAACGAACTTTGTGCTTCCGATGCCCTTCTTCTGGAAGTACCGGTCGCTCGACTCGCCGCTGCTCATGACTCCCAGCGACCCCATGCCGCGGTACTGCTTGTACCGGCGGCCCTTGATCGAGATGACCTTTCCCGGAGCCTCGTCGGTGCCAGCGAACATGCTTCCCATCATCACCGCGTCTGCGCCGGCCGCGAGCGCCTTTGCGACATCGCCGGAGAACCGGACCCCCCCGTCGGCGATGACAGGGACAGAAGCCTCCACCGCCCGGTCCGCAACCTGGGCGACCGCGGTGATCTGCGGGACGCCGACCCCGGCAACGATTCGCGTGGTGCAGATGGAGCCCGGCCCGATCCCGACCTTGATGCCGTCAACGCCCGCCTTGAGCAGCGCATCCGCGGCAACGCTCGTTGCGACATTGCCGGCAATGATCTCCGCCTTCGCGCTCGCCTTGATCTCGCCGACCGCCTTGACGACATTCAGGTTGTGGCCGTGGGCGCTGTCGACCACGAGTGCATCCACGCCCCGTTCGTCAAGGAGCATGGCGCGTTCGTAGTCGAACGGGCCGACCGCCGCAGCGACCCTGAGGTTCCCGGTCTTGTCACGGCTCGCGTTCGGGTACTGGCGTTTCTCGAGGATATCCTGCATGGTGATAATCCCGACAAGTCTCCCCCGCTTGTCCACGACCGGCAGCCGCTCGACCTTGTTCGCGTACATGATGCCAAGGGCTTTCTCGGGCGTGATGTCTTCCTCGGTGGTGATCGGTTTTCTCGTCATGATCGCGGTGATCTTCTCGTCCCCGCGTTTCGAGCCGATCGCCCGGATGTCGCGCCGGCTGACGATGCCGATGATCTTTCCCTTGCCGATCACCGGCAGCCCGCCGATATGGTACTGGTTCAGCAGCCGGTCCGCTTCCGCGACGGTCGCCGTCTCCTCGACATACAGGACATCGCGCTCGATCAGCTCCTCTGCACGCTTGACCGCGTTCACTTCCTGCAGTTCGCGCTCGGGGGTCATGTTCCGGTGGATGACCCCGATGCCCCCCTCGCGGGCAAGCGCGATTGCCATCGCCGACTCGGTGACCGTATCCATCGCCGAGGAGACGAGCGGGATGTTGAGGAGGATCTTCTTCGAGAACTTCGTCCTGACGTCCGCCTCTGCCGGTTCGATTGCCGATGCTGCCGGTTCGAGCAGCACGTCGTCGAACGTGAGCGAGAGGGGCACATCCAGTTTCTTGACAAACATACGAATCACCGAATCCTTGCAAGTGCAGTCCGGATTAAGTCTTCCCGTATCGTTGCATTCCGGTCGCCGCCACAGACCATGCCCCGGACGCCGATGATGGCGGGATCGATCTTCTTGAGCCGGTCGAGGTCTTCAAACTTCAGGGACCCGGCAATTGCGGTCTTGAGGCCGAGGTCCCGGTTGGTCGCGGTGAACACCGAGAGTTCATCGTCATTCATGAACTCGAACGTGCTCTTTCCGTCTTTTATCCCGGTATCGACCATGGCGTAATCGGCGCCGAGCTCTGCGGCGAGCGGTGCCATGGCAACAGGAGCGATCGTCCCCATCCGGCGGTAATCCGAATACGCGGCGATGACCACGCTTTTTTCAGGAAACTCGTCCTTGACCGCCCGGACTACGGCAGCGATCACGTCCCGCGCAGCATCCTCCCCGTCGAACGCAAGCCCGATCTTGATGAAGTCAGCCCCGGCACACGCAGCCCCGTATGCCGCAAGGGATGCCCCGCCCGGCCTCGGGGGAAAGTCGCCGATCGCCGCACTCACCGGTTTTTTTGAAAACGACCGGATCTCGCGGATCACCCAGGGGAAGTTCGCACCGAGCGAGCCTTCCGCCGGTCGCTTCACGTCGATGATATCGGCGGCGACAGAGCATTTTGCCTCAGCGATAGAGCTGGGGCTGACCAACAATTGCATACACTTTAATGATCCTTTTTCTTAATAAGTGAATACGGTGGCTCTCGATCTCATTCTTGCGGCAGACTTAAGGAAGGGGCAGGTCGTCCATGGCATGTCCGGCAACCGCGAGGCATACCTGCCGCTGGACTGGGGGGCATCCGCAAGCACGGAGCCGGTGGCATTTGTCCGGGCTATCCGGCCGAAGTTTCTCTACATCGCCGACCTTGACCGGATCGAGCGGACCGGCTCCCATGACGCCGCGATCCGCTCGTGCGCAGAGCTCGTGGAACGGTGCTACGTGGACCGGGGGATCCGGACGCCCGGTGAATACCTGAGCGGAAAGAACATCGTGAATGTTATCGGCACCGAGACTGCCGGCGACGATCTCAGCCGGTACCACGCCGGTTTCCTGTCGCTGGATATCAAGAACGGAAAGGTGATCCCTTCCGGGAGGCGGCCGGTCGATATGCTGGTGGAAGCGGACCGGCTGGGATTTGACGGCTGCATTGTCCTGAGCCTTTCGGCGGTCGGAACCCGCAAGGGGATCGAAGCGGAAGACGTTCTCCGTTCACTGCGGTCTGCATATCCCGGCACGCTCATCTATGGCGGGGGGGTATCCACTCCGGGCGATCTCCTCCTGCTCGCGGCTGCAGGATTTGATGGTGCGATCATCGCGACAGCGGTCCATCAGGGGACCGTCCCGCTTGCATGGGTACGGGAGGGCCGGATATGCTGGTAACCCTGGAAGGTATCGACGGGACCGGCAAGAGCACGCTGGTTGCCGCGCTGGCAGAGCCGCTTGCGGACCTTGATCCGGTCTTTACGCGGGAGCCGGGGGCTACCTGGGTCGGAGAGGCCGTGCGCCGGGCAATCGCCGAGGAGACCGATCCGGTGACCGAGGCCCTCCTCTTTGCTGCAGACCATGCCGCCCACCTCGCCGCAGTCATCCGCCCCGCGCTGGATGCCGGAAAGCTCGTGATCTCGGACCGGTACTCGGACAGCCGGTATGCGTACCAGCAGGTGACCCTTGACGGCATCGTTCCGGATCCGCTCTCCTGGCTCCGGGCACTGCACGACGGCTGGACCATCGTTCCCGACCGTACCTTTCTTTTCATGCTCCCTGTTGAGGAAGCACTTCTGCGGCTCCGGCAGAAGAACGGCCGGGAGCATTTCGAGCGGCGGGATGTCCTTGTAAAAGTCCAGGAGAATTACCTCCACCTTGCCCGGGCCGATCCCGCCCGGTTCGTCATCGTCGATGCCATGAAAGACCAGGAGGAGATCTGCAGGTTTGTTGCCGGCGAGATCAGAACGTCCGTAGCTTCGAAACGAAGACGAATGAAACGACCGCGGCAAGATTATTAAAAAAACGGGCAGGCAATGACAGCCGGGCCCTTATTTTTTAAAAGGGACGGACCAGGGCCCTGCCGGTTCACCGGGACGCTTATGCGGGAGGATTTTCCAAAGAACGGTACGCACCGTTCGGGACGAAGATGGAGAACCTGACCCCGCTCCCCGGCGTCCCGTTCTCGTGGATCCCGATATTGGTTATCGCAAGGATCTCCCGGGAGAGGAAGAGCCCAAGGCCGGTATGCTTCCCGAACCCCTTCCGGAACAGGTTCTTCTTGTCATCGGCTGCAATGCCGCACCCGTCGTCTTCGTACCGGATCGTCATGCCGTCCCCGTCCTTATGGGAGGAGATGGTGATGGAGCGAACCATCCCCCCGTGGCGCAGGGAATTTTCCATCAGGTTGTAGAAGACTTTCCCAATCAGCGGATCGGCAAAGATCTCAACAACAGGAAGCGTCACGTTCAGCGACACCCCTTCGAGCCGGAGGTGTCCTGCCGCTTCGCTGATGATGCCGGTAACCTCCCGCCATTCCGGTGCCCGGATCCCGATGTCCTGGTAGTACCGGGTGAACTCGATCTGCCGCTGGATGTCGGTGGTTATCTCCAGTTCCTTTTGTACATACTTTTTCAGCGTGGGGTTCCCGTCCGCCATCTCGTGCGAGAGTTCGAGGAACGAGTAGAGTGCGGTCAGCTTGTTCAGGACGTCGTGGCGGGTGATTGAGGAGAGCATGTTGAGCTTCCGGTTCGCGTGGAAGAGCGCCTCCTCCGCCCGCTTGCGTTCGGTGATGTCGAGGAGTGTGCCGATGAGGAGGTTCCCGTTGCCGGTCCCGCGGTTCCTCGCATGCCCGCGGGAAAGCACCGTCCGCACGCCGTCTTTCCGGACCAGACGGAGCTCCAGCTCGTAGCCGGTACCGGTCTCAAGGGTTTTTTTCACGGCTCCATCGAGGAGTTCCCGGTCATCGGGGTGCACCCGGTCCCTGAGATCATCGAATGTACAGGAGTTCTGCACCCCGTCCATCCCGCAGATACGGACCATCTCATCGGAGAGTGTTACCTGCCCTTCATCGGGATCAAACGTCCAGCTCCCGAGGTGGGCGATCTGCTGGGCATTTTTGAGTGCAGCCTCGTTCTCGCGTAACCGGTTCTCGAGGAAGGAGAGCTCCTCCACCATGGCGAGGAGTTCGTTCTTCTGTGCCATCAGCTGGGTGCTGGTGAAATCGAGGCCGGTGTCCGGAGGTTTCAGCATGGTTTTCTGTATGACCCCTGAATCCTGGAGACCGGGCGGTCAGATATCGTGGTTTTTTATCCGGTTCAGGATATCTTTTTAATACGAAACAATTTGTTCTTTTTATATTTTTAAATATTTTTTCATAAATCCCTGAAGAGCAGAGTGTTCTCCCCCCTCACGGTTATCCAGGAAAAAACGGGAAAAAGTGCCCGGAGCATCAGGGTTTCTGGATCGTAACGATGACGCCCCCGACCGAGAGGACGTCCACCTTTGCGCCTTCCTCCATGTAGGAATACTTCACGCCAAAGGCATTGTCGGGAACGGAAACTTCCGTCCCATCGAACCGGATGGTCTTTGGCGGGTTTTCGAGATCTTCCACCGGAAGTGCCTTCACGGCGTCCATGAACGCCTGACCCTGTTTCCGGAACGTCTTGCCGATGACCGAACGGTTAAACTCGATGTCCGAAACGACGCGGACGAGCTGCGCGGTATCGGTGCGCCAGTGGACATCGGCGTTCATTGCCCGCGCTGCATCCCCCTCGTCGTTCTGCCCGTGCGGGGCGTAGACCGTGACCTTTCCGAGCGGGGCATTGAGAGCGAGCCCGTTGTCATGTTTGTACTTCCGGACCTCTGCAACGACCTTTGCAAGGACATCGCCCTCTGCGATTGCCTCTGCATCGTCAAAAGAAAAGCTGACCCACGGCTGCTTGTGCACGCTCTTTCCCGGCCGGAAGTACGAGTAGCACTCCTCGGCAAAGTACGGGGTGAACGGCGCGAGCATCCGGAGCAGCGCGTCATACGCGGTCGAAAGGGCCCGCACGGCACCCTTGCGGGAGTCGTCCTTTGCATACAGCCTCCCTTTGACGAGCTCGATGTAGTTGTCGGCAAGGATATCCCATGCGAACTCCCGGATGGCACGCAGCGCGTCGTCGAAGAGGTACTTCTCCATCGCGTCGGTGACCGTTGCCTCCGTCTCCGAGAGTTTTGCGAGAAGCCAGCGGTCGGCGAGCGCAGTTGCCGGAACATTCTCGTCAACCCCTTCCTTCTCCAGCTGGATGAGCACGAACTTCGCGATGTTCCACATCTTGGTCTGGAACCGGGACGCGGCGATCACGTCGTTCCAGTTGAACATGATATCCGAACCGGTCGCTGCACCGGTCGCCGCCCACTGGCGAAGGGCGTCGGCGCCGTACTTGCTGAGGATCTCCTCGGGCATGATGATGTTGCCCCGGCTCTTGGACATCTTGAACCCGTCCTCGCCCAGTACCATCCCGTTGACCACGATCTGGTCCCACGGGCGCCTGCCGGTGAGGGCGACCGACCGGAGAATGGTGTAGAACGCCCAGGTCCGGATGATGTCGTGGCCCTGCGGGCGGATCTGGGCCGGGAAGATCTTCGGGGTCCCGCTGCCGTCCCAGCCGGTCACGTTCAGGACCGAGATGGAGGAGTCCATCCAGGTGTCGAGCACGTCCTCTTCCCCGGCAAATTCCGTGCCGCCGCATTTTTTGCAGGGATGCTTCGGTTTTGTGAGCGTGGGATCGACGGGGAGATCCTTCTCGTCGGGGACAACCATCTCCCCGCATTTCTTGCAGAACCAGACCGGGATAGGCGTTGCAAAGATCCGCTGCCGGGAGATGCACCAGTCCCACTCCATCTGGGAGACCCAGTTCTCCATCCGGAGGAACATGTGCTCCGGGTACCACGCGATCTCCTTTGCTGCTTTTAAGATCTCATCCGGCTTGATCTTCACAAACCACTGGCGCTCCGAGAGGATCTCGATGGGGGTCTTGCACCGCCAGCAGGTGCCGACGCGCTGGGTCAGGTCTTCCTGCCGGCGCAGGATGTTCGCCGCCTTCATGTCGGCAAGGATGGCAGTACGGCACTCCTGGGCGTTCATCCCCTTGTACCTGCCTGCGAGATCCGTCATTCTTCCCCGGCGGTCGATGGCGCGGCGCAGGTCGAGCTTGTGCTGTTTCCACCAGTGGACGTCCTGCTTGTCCCCGAACGTACAGATCATGACCGCGCCGGACCCGAACTTCGGGTCGACCGCTTCGTCGCGGATGACGGGGACGCGGTGCCCGAAGATGGGGACCGTTAACGTCTTTCCCGCGAGCGCGTCATACCGCCGGTCGTCCGGGTGGGTTGCGACCGCGACGCAGGCTGCGAGGAGCTCCGGCCGGGTTGTCGCGATCTCGACGCCGTCGAAGTCGAAGTAGCTTAGCTTGGTCCCCCGCTCCTCGTACGCGACTTCGGCAAAGGCGATCGCCGTCTCACACCGGGTGCAGTAATTGACAGGGTGCTCGCTCTGGTAGATGTAGCCCTTTTGGAGCATCCGCAGGAACGAGAGCTGGGTCCTGCCGTAGTACTGCGGCATCATCGTGATGTACTCGTTGGACCAGTCCGTCGAGAACGCCATCCGCCGGAGCGTCAGCCGCATCTGGGCGATGTTTTTTACCGTGAGTTCCCGGCACATCCGGCGGAACTCCTCGCGGGAGACGTCGTTCTTGGTGATCTTGTTGAGTTCCTCGACCTTGACCTCGGTCGGGAGCCCGTGGCAGTCCCAGCCCTGCGGGAACATCACGTTGTAGCCCCGCATCCGCCGGTAGCGTGCGAAAAAGTCGATATAGCACCAGTTCAGCGCGTTGCCGATATGGAAATTGCCCGTGGGATACGGGGGAGGGGTGTCGATGACAAACGGCGGTTTCGTTGAATTCCGGTCAAAGAAATGGTCTTCATCCCGCCAGGTGCCCCGCCATTTCTCCTCGACGGTGGCAAACTCGTAATTTTTCGGAAGCGTATCAGCGAGTCCCATTTGACCAACAGGTTGGATGCCGAATCTCATATAGTGATCGAAGATCTTCCGACAGGAGTGCGTGCCGGGACCGGGGTAAAGGGATGCAAAAGGGAGGGGAAGGATCGGTCCCGCGCATCGCCGCAGACCTCCGTCCCCGGCCGATTTACGGTAAAAAGCGGGGGAACATGTTCATGTACTCCGGATTCCCATATTATGCGATGGAACGACGCCATGGATTGTTGTTCGCGGCCCTGCTCGCGTTCTTTACCGTCCTCATCGCCCCTCTCGTCCATCCCCCGTGGCTCATGGCGCTCGTCGTTATCTTCTATGCCCTGGTCCTTTTCCGGTTCTTCGGCACCAAGTACTTAACCTACGCTTTCGTCATCCTCTCCATCCTGTACGGGCTCTCGATCCTCCCCGTCTTCTTCTTCTCCTGTACCCTTGCGATGCTGGTTGTGGGGGAGCTGGTCTTCGGCACCGGTGCTGACGACCTGAACACCTACCTCTACTACGTGATCGCGACCGCGTGGGCGGCAACGCTCGTCATGGTCTACTACCACCTCCTCGTCCCGCTCACGATCATCTTCGGCATCATCGCCGCCATCCTCCTCAAGGTCATCCTCTTAAAGTTCGAGGATTCCATCGTCATCGAGGCGCTCGGGATCGCGATGACGATGTACCTGATCGACGAGCTGAACTATGTCGCGGATGTCCAGCTGATCGTGCTTGCACTGATCGTCGCCTCCGCGTTCGGGTACTTCGCGTACCGGTTCCGGACCGCCGACCTCTCCGGGCTCTTCTCGATCGCGCTCGTCGGCATCATCCTGCTCGTCTTTGCCGAGGCAAGCTGGATGCTGATCATGCTCACCTTTTTCATTATCGGTTCCCTCGCGACCAAGTACAAGTATGCCTACAAGAAGAGGCTCGGTATCGAGCAGGGACAGGGAGGTGCACGGGGGTACCGGAACGTCTTTGCCAACGGGATCGCCGCTTCGGCGGCAGCGGTCCTGTACGGGGTCTTCGTGCGCCCGGAGTTTATCGTCATTTATGTCGGGTGCGTTGCAACGGCGGCGGCGGACACCCTCGCCTCCGAGATCGGGGTGACCGGGGGCACACCGTACCTTATCACGACCTTTAAAAAGGTTCCGGTCGGCACCAATGGCGGCGTCACGCTGACCGGGGAGGCCGTCGCGGTTGTCGGGGGGTTCGCCGTCAGTTTCGTCGCGCTCCTCCTGAACGTGATCACCCCGGAGATGGCGGCGATCTGCACGGTCACCGGGTTCATCGGCACCAATATCGACAGCCTTGTCGGGGCAACACTGGAGAACAAGGGGTATCTCGGCAACGCGGGGACCAACCTCATCGCAACCGTCACGGGCGGGATCGTCGCGCTCGGGCTCTACCTGCTGTTTACGTGAATCCCCGGCACCGGCTGCATTTTTTTTTAATCCCCGCACCCAAAAAACCGTGAAAAATGTATTTGACAATTTTTATGTAACGATGCGGCAATCGTTTTTCCGGTAATCATGGAACACGATCTCCCCCGGCTTGTCCTTGCAGCCCTGCTCGTCACCCTTTTCCTGTACGGGCCTGCAGCAGCTTCCTCTCCGTCCTGGATCGTTGAAAAAAATGCTGCGGCGGTCTGGCCCAGCTACGATGGATCGGTCATCGCAGCTTCCGGTGACAACCTCCTGTTCCTGACCCGGGGCGGGGCCCTTGCATGGACGGGCATGGCATACGATTCCGTCGACCTCACCAAAGACGGGGCATATGTCATTGCGGGCGGCCCGCATGCGGTGCTCTTTGACCGGAAAGGCACGATCCTGTGGGAGATCGATAATACCGGGGATTCGCCTTCTTCGGGTGATCCCCTGCACGTGCAGATAGCACGGAGCGGCACCCTGGTCCTCACCTGGACGAGCCAGAATTTCCATACCTGGGATATCTCCGGCAGGGAGATTGGCGGGAGTTCGGCCCGCCTTGCAACGCCGGGCGGCGGGGGACTGACCGGTGCGGCGGTCACGCCCGCTGGCGATATGGTCATCCTCTTCACCAAGAAGGGGATCTTTTCCGTGAACCGGTCCGGGTACCCGCTGCGCGGCAATACCGATGACTGGAAGTGCAGTGTGGGGATCCTCTTTCCTGACGGGGAAACGGTCGCCTGCGGCAACGAGAATCACCTCTCCGTCGGGTACTCCAGCGGCACCCTGCTCTGGGACAAGAGCATCGCCAGTGACACTATCACCGGCATTGCAGCGTCCGGCGGGAGCGATCCGCTCATCGCGGCAGCGTCCCGGGACGGGAAGGTCTATGCGCTCACCTCATACGGGCACGTGCTCTGGGAGTACCCGCTCTTCTCGTTCAACGCCGGACAACCGGTGACGGTTTCTGTCACGCGGGACGGTTCCTCGATCAGCGCGACGACGCTCGATCCCAGGACCATGAAGGGGGCCGTCTTTCTCTTTGACCGGAAAGGCACCCTTGTCTGGAGTGCCGAGGATGACGGGGCCGTCTGCGCCCTGGATCCCGACGGGGATTACCTCTATGTCGGTACGGATTCCGGCCTTTCCGCCTATGCCATCGCTTCCTTAAAAGCCGGCCCGGTTCCGGGATCGACTATCCTTCCGGCCGCAAAGCCGCTGGGAACCCTGGGGCAGACCACGACAGCCCCCGCGCCATCGGCGTCTGCCGTACCGGTAGCAGCGGAAACGCCCGGCCCGGCCCGGACGATCCCGCAACCGACGCAAAAGGCGCCGGTCCCGCTGTCCCTGCCGGTCGGTGCGTGCATCGTCCTTCTCCTGTTCCCTGCCACCAGGGGAGAGAGATAATCTCGTTTTTCCGGTTTCCTTCCAAACAACGATCACCCGTCATGGGCAACGCCGTTTGCGTCGCTCTCGAAAATCCAAAATTCCTGCCGGGATGATATTTGACAATATTTATGCCACGGTGCGGTGATGGATTGTCCGGTATCCATGACACTCCCGTCCCACCGGTTCATCCTTGCAGTCTTCATCGTAATGATCACCCTCTGCGGCTGTGCATCCGCCTCCACACCTGCATGGACGATTGAGAAAAAGGTCTCTGCCATCTATCCCAGCTACGACGGGAAGACGATTGTTGCGTCCGGCAACAATCTCCTGTATATGGCAAACGACGGCACCATCGCGTGGATGGACAAGCCGTATGACTATATCGATGTCGCCGGTGACGGGGAGTACGTCATTGCTGCCGGGCCGTATGCGACCCTGTACGACCGGAAGGGCAACAAGGTCTGGGAGAACGAAAATACCGGCGATTCCGCGTCCAACGATGAACCCCTGAAGGTGAAGATCTCGCGGGACGGCAACCTGATCCTGACCTACACGAGCGTGAAGTTCCACACGTGGAGCATCTCCGGGGGACTTGTCGGCGCCAATACCTCGTACCTCGTGACGGAGGGAAATGCCTACTTCTCCGATGTGGCGATGTCCCCGTCCGGGGATGAGATCCTCTTTTTTACCGTATCCGGCATCTACGCGGTCAACCGTACCGGCGCCCCCATCAGTAAAAACGAGGACGACTGGGAATGCAGGATCGGCACCCTCGCCGATGACGGCAGGAAAGCGGTCTGCGCCTACGATAACCGGCTCGCCTACGGGCATACGAGCGGCGTGCAGCTCTGGGACAAGAGGATTGCCTCCGATTCGATCACGAGCATCGCGGTATCGTCCGGTACCGATCCCCGCATTGTCGCAGGGTCCCTTGACGGGTATGTCTACGTCGTCGACGCAACGGGCGACGTGCTGTGGAACCAGAAACTCTTCACGTACCGTGTCGACCAGCCGATCACCGTCTCGATAACCCGGGACGGCAATACCATCTGCGCACGGTCGCTGGACACGAAGACCATGAAGGGCGCCATCTTCCTCTTCGACCGGAATGGCAACCAGATCTTTTCGACGGAAGAAGAGGACGCGGTCGGCACGCTCAGCCCTGACGGCTCGCTCCTCCTTATCGGCACGGAAGATGACCTGTCGGCGTACGCCCTCGCAACCCTCACGTCCGCACCCCTGGCCGCAGGAGAGACGGAGACCGTACCAGCGACTGCTGCCGAAACGACCATCGCCGCCGCAGCGTCGGTCTCTCCGGCTGCATCTGCGGTTACCGGGACGGTTGCAGCGACCGCTGTTCCCCCGACAACCCCTCCGGCGCCGGTCCTTCCTGCTCTCGCGCTGGTGGCATGCGTGATCGTTGCCGCGATCGTTGTCCGCCAATAATAAAAAGAGCCCGGGTCTTTGCCCGGGATATCCCTGTTTTATTAATCCTTAAGAACAGGATCACGGTAACCCGTGATCAGTACTTGTACCATCTCCCCTTGCTGTCGTACTCCCCGGTCACCTGCTGGATGGGAAGCGTCGTCCCCGAGAATGTCCGGTAGAAGCAGGCCTTGTAGGTGACAAGGAGCGGGAACAGGATCAGGACCGCGGCAAAGGCGCAGGCGGCCGCAACCCAGATCCCCTCCGTGCCGATGAGGGCGACGAGGTCCTGTGGGGTGAACGTGGCGTACTGGGTCTCGTTGAGACGGGTGACCGGCTCGAGCTTGTCGGCAAGCACGGCGGTCCACGCGATGAAGCAGGCAAACCCGACAACGCACGTAATGAGGAAACAACCGAGGTAGAAGAACAGGGTCTCGAAGAGGTTGATGGTGACGACCTCGATACTGCGCGCGAGTGCTTCAAAGACCTTCTTTCCTTCGAAGACCGCGGCGCAGTCGGCAAAGAACGTCAGCAGGACGGACGGGAGCATGACACCGAACGTAAGGAACGTGAGCATCGAGGGATCGGGGGAAAACCCGGTGAGGGCCAGGGTTCCGACAACGAGGAAGAAGACAAGGAAGATCCCAAAGATGACGACCAGCACAGGAGTGAGCAGCCGGAAGTACTGCACCGCCCCCTCTTTTGCCGCCGCCCCGATCGTGAGCCCGGGGGTCCGGACCAGTGCGTAGGTGATCGCGGCGAGCCAGACGATAACGAGCGCGAAGAGAATGGCAATGCGCCCGGCAAAGAACATCCCGGCGTAGTATGCCATCAGGATGACGAGGGCGCTCAGAAGCCCGCAGGCAGCACCCGGCAGCCAAAGGAGCGGCCGGGTGACGAGGAGATCGATGGCATCGCGGAGCGCCGCAAGCGACATGTTACCGGTTCCTTGGCATCGCCGCGATCTCCCGCACCTGCAGGTCGAAGAAGTTCGCCGTGTTGGCAGGACGGATCACGCAGACCGTGTCGGCGCCGCTCGCGGTGCCACCAACGGCTACAACTTCCGTATCGATGCCGATCGCACCGCAGTCGGCAGCGATCAGCACGCACTCGACCGCGACCTTGAGCCCGACGGCAACCGTGCGCCGGAGCGCTTCCGCGATGGCTTCCGTCCGGGAACCCCCGCCGACCTTCGCGGAGCGGGAGAGCGCCCGCTCGAGGCCGGAGAGCGCGTGGGTCCCGGTGACGATGACAACGCCGTCCTTCCGGAGCCGGGACGCCGTCTCCGCATCAAACTCCCATTCCCCGGGTTTTGCAAACCCCATGACATGGGTCACGACCACGAGCGATATCTTCGTCCCCGCTACCGCATCAGCAAAGACTTTCGCGGTTGCCCCGGACGTGCTCGCGACAACGATGGTGTCAATCGCTAGCTCGGTTGCCCGCTCGACCGCGATCCTCGCAGCATCCGCGGTATTCGCCGCACCGGGCTTCTCGAAGTAGTATACGTTCTTTCTGGTAAATGCCATACACAGGTATTAATTCAACAGCCAAGAAAAGCTTTGTTTGTGATAGAGGCCCGGCTGTTTTTTCATGCCGCGCCGGAACAGGGGCAGAAAATGCCCCGGGGTTTAAAAAAGAGGTAACCATGATCACCCTCGCACTTGCCGGAAAGCCAAACTGCGGAAAGTCCACCTTTTTCAAGGCAGCCACCATGGCGCACGCGGAGATCGCCAACTACCCATTCACGACGATCAACCCGAACTTCGGGGTCGGGTACGTCCGTACCCGGTGCGCCTGCACGGACCTCGGGCTGAAATGCGGAAAATGTGTCGACGGGATCCGGTTCGTGCCGGTCAACCTCATCGACGTCGCCGGGCTCGTCCCCGACGCTCACAAGGGCCGGGGCCTTGGCAACCAGTTCCTCGACCACCTCCGGCAGGCGGACGCGATCCTGCATATCGTCGACGCGAGCGGCGGAACGGACGCGGAAGGGAACCCGGTGGGCGTCGGGACCCACGATCCCTCCGGCGACATAACATTCCTCGAGTTCGAGATGACGATGTGGGTCTATGGGATCCTCGATAAGCACTGGGCGAAGCTGAACCGGCAGGCGCAGGTGAAGGGATTCTCGATCTACCAGGCCATCGCCGACGTCTTCACCGGCTTAAAGATCACTCCCGATGATATCCGTGACGCGGAGCTCTCCTTAAAGATCGACCTTACGCATGCGAAGATGGAGGACCTCGTCCCGTTCTGCGCCGGGATGGTGAGGCTCTCTAAGCCGATGCTGATTGTCGGGAACAAGGCGGACGAAGCCCCCGAAGCCCTGATAACAAACCTTACGGAAAAGAACGTTTCCCTCGCGAGCGCAGCGTCCGAGCTCGCGCTCCGGAACGCGGCAGCAGCAAACCTCGTCAAGTACCTGCCCGGCGACGCAAAGTTCGAGGTTGTCAACGCGATGAAGTTCACGACCCCGCAGAAAGCGGGGATCGCGAAGATCGCGGAGTACATGATCAAGTACAAGGGTACCGGTGTCCAGCAGGCAATCAACCGGGCGGTTTTCGAACTGCTCGACCGGATCGTTGTCTACCCGGTCGAGGACGAGAACCGGTTCTGTAACAAGCAGGGCGAAGTTCTTCCCGATGCCTTCCTGATGAAGAAGGGCTCAACCCCCCACGACCTCGCGTTCCAGGTTCATACCGATATCGGCAAGGGGTTCCTGTACGCGATCGATGCCCGGACCAAGATGCGGATCAAGGAAAACCACGTCTTAAAGGACGGGGATATCATCAAGATCGTCTCGGCGGCAAAATAGGAGTCCGGGCTCGGAAGAAAACCTGATGCTGCAGGAGTTGCGGCCGGGTCCGTTCCCTGTTTCGGCAGTGTATGACGCATGTCATCCCCCTGTCAGACATCGCTGCCGCGTTCCACCAGGATATCCCCGTTTTTTCGCGTTTCTCCCCGCAAAAAGACCGGTTTCACCGGAAGCCTTTTAAGCAGATATTGAAAGATAGAGAGATTACCGTAATAAGGAAGGAGGTGGAGAATGGCTGGAGAGATATACCAGGCGCAGGTCGTCAGGAATTTTTTTGACACCATCACCGGCACCGACCGGAACCTGACACGGATCTACATGTGCGTCATGAGTCTTGCCAAGCTCCGGATGGAGAGCCCGGACAAGATGGCCCACCTGCTCGACCAGTTAAAGAAGAGCAAGATCAAAAAAGAGCTCTCGGTCGACATCCTCGACTATGTCTGCGATGTTGCCGTTCAGCTGGAGATCAACGCTGTCCAGACCGCGTTCGGCGTCAAGGATATCCGCGAGATGACCCAGGACTTTGCCGGCATCAGCGTCGATTCGCTCTGATCCGGGTTCCCCCCTCAACCTCCGGAAAATTTTTGGGTAATGTGGGCTATGTTGAAACCCTGACCTATTTTAAAAATTAAATCAAGATTGAGACAACATATCCGGGGAGACTTCCCCCAAAGCTCCCGAACATGATAGACGCCGCCATCCCCGACAGGGCGCCCCCGTGGCGGCAGGAATACTGTCCGGCAGTCCTTCGGGGATAGGGGGTCAAGGGATGCACCCCTTGGGATGCCTCGAAGAATCCCCCGGGTTCTTCTGCGTCCTCGTGGTCCTGTTCGGACCATTCGGACTCCCCCTTTGGGGACCGACCGAAGGGAGGCGAGAAGAATGCGGCGCATTCTTCGATGTGAGAGGGGGTCACTCTCATAAATATCTCCGAGTATAAAGTCTGACATAGAAGGGGTATATCCTTCTCTTCCATCCTGCTCTGGTGTATACCGCAAAACCGGATTCCGTTTCTTTTCTTCCGTCAGGAGTGCGAATCTCAAAGCCGGGCCAGGAGGACGATCCCGACCACGATCCCGATGGAAACAACCGCCCGTCGCAGGGTATCCGGGTCGATCCGCCCTGCAATATGCCCGCCGGCCGCTCCCCCGGCAAGGGCGCCAATTGCCATGACGATTGCGGTCACCCAGAGGACATACCCCGAGAAGAGGAAAAAGACGGCTGCGGCAACGTTGGCGGCGAGGGTTACCACCTGCTTGAGGGCGTTGAGCCGGGTCAGGGTATCGCGGATGAAGAGCCCGAGGACCGCGAGGATGACAACACTCCCGCCCGCACCGAAATACCCGTTATAGACTGCCGCGATCCCGACCGGCAGGACCGCGGATGCCGTGCGGTCGTCACCCGGCGTTTTCGCGGCGGCGAGGCTGATCCAGTCCCGCACCCGTTCCTGCACCGCGAGCAGGACCGCGGAAAAGAGGACCAGGAACGGGACGAGGAGGTGGAAGACCTCCGCGCTGATGAACAGGAGGAGGATCCCCCCGAGGATCCCGCAGAGGACGGCAACGGGGACGAGGATACGGATGCGGGGTCCCTGCCCGGCGAGGTCGCGGCGCTGGGCGAAGGCTCCGCCAAGATAGCCGGGGCAGAGCGCCACGGTGTTGGTGACATTGGCGACGACCTCGGGGATGCCGGTCGCGACGAGAACCGGGAAGGTAATAAGGGTTCCCCCGCCAGCGAGGGCATTGACGATCCCCGCGAGGAACGCTGCGAGTCCCGCCAGCGCGAGCCCTGCAACCGTGATCGAGATCCCGTCCGTCCCCCTCACCTTCCCGTCTCTTCCGTACTCAGAGCGCCGCGATGAGGTCGTGTGCCGCCATGACCCGGACGCCGATCGCCTCCATGTCGGCGACGTTTGCGGAATGGACCGCGTCGTTCTTCGCGCCAACCGCATCGCGGAGGAGTATCACGGGATAGTTGTACGCGATCGCATCGAAGACGGTCGTCCGGATGCAGTTCGGCGTCTGGATCCCGGCAACGACGAGGTCCGTGATCGCGAGGGTCCGGAGCATGATGTCGAGTTCCGTTCCCAGAAACGCGCTCATCCGGGCTTTTTCAATGACATATTCCCCGGGACGGGGCTGCAATTCGTCGATGATCGCCGCGCCGCTCGAGCCGGCAACCGCAAACGGGGTTTTTTTAAAGAGGTCCTTTCGCGTGATCTCGACATCGGACCCGTCGGGCCGGTGGATGCGGATCACGTGGAAGACGGGGAGCCGCCGGTCGCGGAAGGCATCGAGGACTGCCCGGATCTGCGGGATGACGGCAGGCGCCTGCGCCACCGCGAGCGCTTTGCCGGGCAGGACAAAGTCGTTCTGCATATCGATGATGAGGAGCGCGTATTTCTTCATAGGGTGCCTCCATTCCCCGTTGCATGATGGGAGGGATAAACCTGATGATCGCCATGGTACCGGGGGTGGCGGGCACGGGCCTTCCCTCCCCCTCCCTGTTCCGGACTGGCAGGACCAATAGGATTTTTTACCCCGTCTGCAGAGGAAAGTGGGATGGCATGCATGCAGGACCGAAGACGGCACCAGCGGGCGGGAAGAAGAAGGGGGCGGGCCGGGCTGCTGCCGGCTGATCTTCCATGAAACGGGAAACTGATCCCGCAGGGACAGAGGAACTGACGAAGGTGCGGTTTTCCAACCTCGACCGGGTCATGTACCCGGCTGCAGGCATCACCAAGAAAGAGGTGATCTCCTACTACATCCGAACCGCCCCAAGGTTGCTCCCGTTCCTTTTCGGCCGGCCCATCACGATGCACCGGTTCCCGGACGGGATCGGCGGCGAGGGTTTCTACGAGAAGGACGCCCCGAAAGGAACGCCGGACTTCGTCGCTATCTTCCTGCACCACTCCGTCACAGCGGACCGCGACGTCCGGTTCGTGCTCTGCAACAACCTCGATACGCTCATCTGGCTTGCAAACCTCGCATCGCTGGAGATCCACGCGACGCTCTCCCGTGCGGCTTCCTATGAATCCCCGGACCTCCTGCTCTTCGACATTGACCCCGAACCGCCGCTGGGATTCGACGCCGTCATCGACGTGGCAAAGGTCGTGCGGGAGCACCTGCAGGCTGACGGGCTCTCCCCGTATGTAAAGACCTCGGGGAAGAAAGGGCTCCACATCGTTGTCCCGCTCGTGCCGGGGTACCGGTTTGCCGATGTCCGCTCCTATGCCCATGCGAAAGGGACCGCCATTGCCCGGGACATCCCGTACGTCGTTGCCGAGTTCCCGCAGTCGCGGGATAAAGGGACGATCTTCATCGATTATCTCCAGAACGCCGGCGGAAAGACGATGGCAGCGCCGTACAGTCTCCGGGCGACCCCCGAAGCGACCGTCTCCACACCCCTCGCGTGGAGCGATCTTACGCGCGGTGTCCGGGCCGAAGACTTTACGATGAAGACCGTTCTTGGAACTCATGAGGAACCATGGAAGGGAATACTTAATGACCGGCAGAAGATCTGAGAAGACAAGGATGAGCGGAACGGAGGGTCCCGCCCGTTCCCGGGAAAAGGGGAGATCCCGGGCAGCGCACCCGGCTGCGCAGGAGCCGGTCCCCGGAAACACCGGTGTGCCGGCAGGCAAACCGGCTGCAGGAATGATCACCGTCCCGCACCCGGGCGGGCACGCGGAGACGGGAACGGCCGGCCGGGCGTTCTGGAGCGGGGCGATCACCATCGGGCTCGTGAACGTCCCGGTGCAGCTCCATACCATGGTGCGGGACCGGTCCTTCACATTCCGGCTCCTCCACAAGGAAGACGGCCAGCCGCTCCGGTACGACCGGGTCTGCACCCGCGACGACAAGGTGGTCCCCTGGTCCGAGACCGTGCGGGGGTATGAAGTCCGCAAGGGGGAGTTCCTCGTCTTCTCCCCGGAGGAGCTGCGGGCGGTTGCGCCGGAGTCGGACCGGAAGATCCGGCTCACCAAGTTCGTGCACTACCTCTCGCTCGACCCGATGTTCTTCGGGACGAGCTACCTCCTCGTCCCGGACCGGAGCGAGGACGCCTACAGCCTCTTTCTCTCAGCGATCCGTAAGAGCGGCAAGGCGGGAGTCGGGACGATCACGATGCGCACCAAAGAGCACCCGGTAGTCGTGCACGCGTACGGGGGCGGGCTCGTGGCGACGACCCTGCACTATCCCGACGAGGTTACGCAGCCGGCAGCATACCCGCAGCTCCGCGAGCTCAAGGCCCCGAAGGATGCGGAACTGGCGCTTGCGCAGCGGATCGTGGACGAGCTCTCGGGCGACTTTGCCATCGGCGAGTTCCACGACCGGTACCGTGAAGCAATCCTGTCCCTCATCGAGAAGAAACTCGCCGGCGAGAAGATCGTCTATGCCGAGCCGCACCCCGAGGAGGCAAAAGAACTGATGGAAGCGCTGAAAGAGACCATCTCCACGCTTCAGAAGAAGTAGGGGAGGGTCGGAGCAATCCCGCACTGCCATGACACGCCAGTACCTCCCGATGCTCGCTGCAACTGCGGAGCGCCCATTCTCTTCCCCCGACTTTCTCTTCGAGATCAAGTGGGACGGGGTCCGGGCAATCGCATATGTCGGGGACACCCTTACACTCATGAGCCGGAACGGGCGCGACTTCGCAGCGCAGTTCCCGGAACTTGCCGAGCTGAAAGAGCTCGCGCCCGGCACAGTGCTGGACGGCGAGATCGTCGTGATGCGGCAGAAGAAGCCGGACATGCAGTCACTCCTCTCCCGGTTGCAGGTGCAGGGAGGTCCCGTAAAGGATGCTCCCCCGGTGACATACATCGTCTTCGATATCCTTGAGAGAGGCGGGCAACCGCTGATCGATCAACCCTATACCGTCCGGCGGGAGATCCTCCGGTCAGCGGTGCGGGAAGGCCCCCATGTCATCATCTCCGAACCCGTGGAGACCCGGGGCGTTGAGTACTACCGCGCCGCGATCGGGCAGGGGCTCGAAGGGATCATGGCAAAGAGGAAGGACAGCCGGTACGAGCCGGGGGTCCGGAGCGGCGCGTGGCTGAAGGTGCGGGCAGAGCTGACCTGCGACTGCATCATCGCGGGCTTTACCCGGGGACAGGGTGGGCGGAGCACGACGCTGGGCGCCCTGCTGCTCGCGCTCTACGACGACGGGGATGCGGGGAACCGGGGCAGCCCGGAGACTGCGCACAATCTCGTGTACATCGGCAAGGTCGGGTCCGGATTCTCCGAGGGGGACCTCGTGCACTTCAGGGAACTCTTTGCTCTCTACCCTGCAAACACCCCGACGCTGCCGGAGGTCCGGGGCGAGGGGCCGGTCGTCTGGCTCCGGCCGGAACTCGTCTGCGAAGTCGCCTACCAGCAGGTCACCCGCAACCGCCGGCTCCGGATCCCCCGGTTCCGCCGTCTCAGGGTTGACCGCCGGCCCGAAGACTGCCGCACCAGCCAGCTCGAAGTACATCCCGTCGTGGCGGTTGCGGTGCAGCGCACCGGGGCTGCAGGACGTACCGGCAGGAAGAAGGCGATCCCGCATGACGGAACGAGAGAGAAGGAGAAAACCGAAAGGAGCGGAACCGTCCCTGCGGAACGACCTGGACGGGGCAGCCGCGACGGTCCAACGGTGATGAAGCCGGCAAAAGGCCGGGTACCGGAACCGCCGGCGAGCCCGGAACCTGCGCCGCCCCGCCCCCCGGTCCCCCGGCCGACCGAACGGTACCGCGAGAAGCGGAATTTTTCCGTGACAAAGGAACCACAAGGAGCTGATACCATGACCGCACCGACATTTGTCATCCAGGAACACCATGCCCGCCACCTGCACTATGACTTCCGCCTCGAACGCGACGGGGTGCTGAAGAGCTGGGCAGTCCCGAAAGGGGTGCCGGAAGCCCCCGGCCCAAAACACCTCGCGGTCGCGGTCGAGGACCACCCGCTGGACTACGCGACGTTCGAGGGAACAATCCCGGAAGGCGAGTACGGGGCGGGGACCGTCTCTGTCTGGGACGCCGGCACGTACGCAACGAAGCACTGGGACGAGAAGAAGATCGAGGTCATCCTGCACGGGAAGCGTCTCTCCGGCCACTACGTGCTCGTCCGGCTTATCCGCGCGGGAAAGAACGACTGGCTGATCTTCAGGGCCGGCGCAGGGTAGGTTTCCGCTTACCGGTTATCAGGCGTGTTACCGGTTCCGGATGCCGTCCCACCCTCCCTAGAGGGAAAAGGGAACGTCCGGGACCGTTCATCCATCGGGACTGAACGGAAATTACCCCGCGGTGTCCGGGGAATATCGTCTGCTACCCGTACAGTATCCTCGCCCTTCCCATCGCATCCGAAATATGCTTCTGGATGACTTTGTCCTCCCCCAGGTCGCGCAGCCGATCCCTGAGCCCTTCGATTGCACTATAGGTCCGGATGAGCATCAGCGCGTCCGCTGCCTTTTTCCGGATCGCAGTCTGCTCGTTCTTGTCGTGCAGCCGTTCCAGGAGGACGTCAACCGCCCTCCCGCTGCGGATACTGTACAACGCCTCGATTGCATGCCGGCGCACGTCGGGATTGGCCTCCCTGCAACACGCAACAAGGGTGGTCACATATCGCGGGTCGCCGCTGGCGCCCATCCGGATGATCAACGCTATGCGGTCCTGCAGGTCTGCAGATCCGTCCAGTTCGTCTATCAGGCGATAGACTTCGTTTGCCGCGGGCATCCTTCCCGTCGGAAAACCTGCTGATTCCCAATACTGAGCTGACATAGTCCTGAACCATGATATTTTTTCAATTCGATTCCCATCCAGGGTCCATTGTGGACTGGATTGAATGCAATCACTTTAGGAAAAACAGCAGCCGCTTAGGAAAAGCGGTACACACCAGAGCGCCTGTGCCGTACTGATCTTCAGCCAGGTACATTATCCTCCATTCTTTCTTCGTCGGATATAAAGGTTCTCGCCCGGCACCATGCCGCCGGCACCGGCCCATTCCCTCCCGGATTGGTACACACGTTGAGAGAGCGTACAAACCTATGGCCGGAACGCGTTCGCGATCCTGCGCGCGACCGTATTGTTTCTGTCAGCACCGGACCAGTCCCAATCCAACAGCTCATAAGCCGGGAACCGGAATAGGTACGGTCAGAGGAACCATGGCAGAACAGCACGACGAGCACATCATCGAGGCGATCGGCAGGTGCCGGGTCGTCATACGGGACGGGAAGGTAGTCGAGGTCGGTGAGGCGCAGATCAGGGACTGCCCCCTTGCAAAAAAGTTCGCGATCCCGGTCTCTCCGATTAAGAAGGACGCAGTGAAGGCAAATATCGAGGGCAGGATCAAAGCCTGGGGCATGTGCACGCCCGGGCGGCAGGTTGCCGACACAAGGGAGTTCGTCGGCTTCGGGGCGTCGGAGGTCCTCAGTTTCGGGTTAAAAGCCGGGCTCATCGATTCGGCAGTGATCGCCTGCGACGGGGCGGGGACGGTTGTTGTTACGAAGCCCTCGCTCGTGCAGGGGATTGGCGGGAGGATGTCGGGGCTGGTTGCGACCGTGCCGTATCCCGAGGTCATCCGCAGGATCGAGGCAGACGGGGGTACGGTCGTGGACCCGGTCCACGCGAAGCTCGACCAGGTCGCCGGCGTGAAGAAGGCATACGAGCTCGGGTACCAGAATGTTGCGGTCACGGTCGCGCTTCCCGATGATGCGGTGGCGATCCGGAAGGAATTCCCCCGGGCATTCATCTTTGCGGTCCACGTCACCGGGCACTCCCGTGCGGATGCCGAGAAGCTTGCCGCGGCGTGCGATATCGTCACTACCTGTGCATCCGGAACCGTCCGCGAGATCGCCGGGAAGAAGGCGCTCCTGCAGGCCGGTGTCGCCGTCCCGATCTTTGCGATGACGAAACGGGCGAAAGATCTCGTCCTTGAAAAATTGAAACAAGGAAACGAACCGGTGCTCGTCAAGGCAACGAAACTCCCGGTGCTGACCGAGCAGCAGCCGGAACCGCTGGTGTGAAGCATACGGGAGATCGATGGCGCTCCTGCTTTTTTCAACAGCCGATGGGCCGCGGTTTGGAGATGAACACTAACTCTAATGAATCAATTATATTTCATAAAATTATATCGTAATTCTTAAATATGTTTGAATCAATCGGATTGCATATTTGTCCTCAGGTTCATCGCGTCACAAAACAAATGAGAGAAACTGGGGTCAACAAACCTGCCGGACAAATTTCAGGAGCAGAGAGAGATGGTTCGGCGGTACGGTTCTGGTATTATTTTACTTTTCGCGTTTGTAATCATGGCAGCGTATCTTGCCAGTCCGGTCGGAGCGGCTGACTCGGTGGAAGAACATCAAATTGAGGGACATGTTTATTTGCATGATCCTGTATCTGAGCAGGATTACCCCAAGCCAGGGATTATTGTCCGGCTTTACGGCACGAATTCAGACAACAACCTGAAATCAGAGAATCTTGTGCAGGATGTTAAGTCTGATCAGTATGGTAGATATTATTTCCAGGTTCCGTACTCCGTCGGAGTCCTGTTTCCGGAGTCAGAATATGGTACCTATCAGGTCTCCTGTGTTGAAGACTCAAATTCAGAATATGAAATCTACAAGATCGTGCCTGATGATACTTTCAGAGTCGGCATGAGTGGAAAAGTCTGGTGGGCAGGCGTCAGCAGCAGTGTATTTTCTGATCCGTCCCCGTCTGTGGCAGATTTCTATATCCACAGGAAAGGGGAGCCGTTCTCCATGGGTGAGGGCAAAGCCCTGAAGGTCACGTCACCCACCTCGGAACAGACGTGGCAGGCAGGGAGCACTCATACCATTACCTGGACACAGACCGGACTCGAAGGTACCAATGTCAGGATAGAATTGAAGGACAGCATTAGTCCGTTTGTCCAGATCCGGACTGTCAAATCCTCTACGTCGGCATCATCCGGATCGTACTCCTGGAAGGTTCCTGACGATGTACCTGCCGGTTCCACGTACTCCATCCATGTTAATTCCATAAGCGATCCTTCGGTGGGGAGTTATGGCTGGCTGACGATCAGCGCTGCCCCCAAAGAGGTCACCAAAACCCTGAAAATCACGTCACCCACCTCGGAACAGACGTGGCAGGCCGGGAGCACTCATACCATTACCTGGACACAGACCGGACTCGAAGGTACTAATGTCAAAATAGAATTGAAGGACAGCATTAATCCGTTTGTCCAGATCCGAACGGTCACATCCTCAACACCGGCATCATCCGGATCGTACTCCTGGAAGGTTCCTGACGATGTACCTGCCGGTTCCACGTACTCCATCCATGTTAATTCCATAAGCGATCCTTCGGTGGGGAGTTACGGCTGGCTGAACATCATTGGAGTAATACAGCCGCCGGCCTACGATGAAGAGGATGAGGGCACATCATGCCCTGATATACTCCCAAAATTTGCTGCGACTCCAGTCAGTGGTTCTGTTCCCCTCACGGTATATTTCACGGATATATCGGGCACCGGTATCCAGACATGGGAATGGGATTTCAATAACGACGGATCAATTGACAGCACTCTGCAAAATCCAGTCTATGTTTATGATAATCCCGGGGTCTATACGGTGACATTGGGGACGACAAGTGTCGAATGTCCATCGAAAATTACCGCAACAAAAGACGGGTACATCACTGTGACCGCAGCCTCCAGTTCGCTCGTTCTTGATTCAGTTCCGAGTGGAGCTTCCGTCTTTGTTGACGGGGTCAGTACAGGTGTTACCCCCCTCACAATCCCAGATGTCACTGCAGGAAAACATACGATCGCTTTCTCTCTTTCAGGTTACAAGATTTATACAACAGACCTGAATGCTGAACCGGGCAGGACGATAACCTATACTGCAGCTATGGTGAAGATTGCAGATCCGAATGAGACGACGTTTGACCCTGAAAAAGCCTCAGTCACCCAACAGGGATTCCTCTGGGCCGGAGCTATCGGAGCACTTACCGTTGCAGGAATTCTGGTCTCTAGGAATAAAAAGTGAGGATATAACCAAAATGAACAATATTTAAAAAAATCCAGAAATTATGGGATTCAAATAGAAATTCCTATATATCTCTTCTCTCTATTCACCAATGCCAATGATTCCCGGTAAAAGTACCAAAAGTTACAGTTTTTCATGATAGGATACGTCCATGCCAGAGTCATCCGGTGCTCTTCCGGGAGCGATGACGTTGTGCGTGGTGAAATATATGGATCATTGTCATACGAGTTTAAATGGGAACCAGCGCATCTTCCTGATTCTCGTGATTGTGGCATATTGCATTGTCACTCAGGTACGTGCAGATGACCCATTTACCATTACCGGAACGGTATATGAACAGAATCCGACAACATCCGCAGTTTCACCGAAAAGCGGTATTCCCCTGAGTGTTTTCGGATCCAAAAATTCTGACGGTTATCCCGGTGACGGTTCTACACTCCTGGGATCAGCAACCAGTGACGCAAATGGCAAATACTCGATCACATTCTTCTATGACATAGAGTTTCCCGACTACACCTATTACCACCTCATCTGCATGGATACCCGTTCCGGCTATGAAGTGTATAAAGCCTCAAGCTCCGGGGGAGTGGTGAAGACCAATAAAAACTGGATCACCTTTACCAAAATTGCCGCTGAATCCGGAGCCGGCAATGACTATTACATTCGGAAAAAAGGCGGCACCCTGAAGGTCACGTCACCCACCTCGGAACAGACGTGGCAGGCCGGGAGCACTCATACCATTACCTGGACACAGACCGGACTCGAAGGTACAAATGTCAGGATAGATTTGAAGGACAGCATTAGTCCATTTGTCCAGATCCGGCCAGTCACATCCTCTACGTCGGCATCATCCGGATCGTTCTCCTGGACAGTTCCTGACGATGTATCTGCCGGTTCCACTTACTCCATCCATGTTAATTCCATAAGCGATCCATCGGTGGGGAGTTATGGCTGGCTGACAATCAGCGCTGCCCCGCAAGAGGTCACCAAAACCCTGAAGGTCACGTCACCCACCTCGGAACAGACGTGGCAGGCCGGGAGCACTCATACGATTACCTGGACCCAGACCGGACTCGAAGGTACAAATGTCAGGATAGATTTGAAGGACAGCATTAGTCCATTTGTCCAGATCCGGCCAGTCACATCCTCTACGTCGGCATCATCCGGATCGTTCTCCTGGAAGGTTCCTGTCGATATACCTGCAGGTACAACCTACTCAGTCCATGTGACTTCTGTAAGCAATCCGTCGGTATCGAGCTATGGCTGGCTGACTATATCAGCACCGAAAGGAATTCCTCCGGCAGCAGATTTCACGCTCTCCAGCACATACGCCATTGCACCTCTCGACCTGCAGATAACGGACACATCGACAGGTAGTCCGACATCGTGGGAATGGACCTTTACCGGTCCCATCGGAGCCGGTCCTGGGCCGGTTTACTCCCGGTTTCTTCCTGTCTACGAGCTGGGACCTGGAACGTATACGGTCACCCTCACCGTGAGTAATACTTTTGGATCGAGTACGAAGACCAGAACCCTGACAGTTACAGAACCGATTAAAGTGCTGGAACCCCCGGTCTGCGATCCGGGTTGTGACTGCATGCTTGAGGCTGAAGCCGTTGCAAGATATCGACCGGATTATCAAGTACCGGTAAAGAGCGGAGACGAAAGCTGCGGATGGGGAGTGATTGGAGGTGTGGGAGGGAGTGAAGGAGGAGATATGTATTGTTTCTGCCCAGCTTCTTCATCACCCTGTCCATCGGGGTATGATTGTCTGACTGAAAAAAGAGCAGGTGTCCTCTTTAAAACTTATGAAAAAGCCTCAGAAAGCCTTTGCGGGTATGCATCTCCCGATCCCGACTCCGGATCGAGGGGTCCTCAATATTGCTACCGGCTCGTTTGTGCCCAGCCGGGAACAGACCGGGATAATGACTGTATTGCGGATTCGATTGATAATTGTCCCGATGTTTCGAATACAAATCAGGATGATACCCCGGATGCCGACAATGTGGGGAATATCTGTGATAACTGCCCTTATGTCCCGAACCGTGATCAGACTGACAAAGACAGCGATGGTGTTGGCGATGCCTGTGACAAATGTCCCGGATATAATGATAAAACAAATGATCCGGATCAGGACGGGGTACCCAATCATGCGACATGCGATAACTGCCCGACAGTGAAAAATCCCGGCCAACAGGACTGGGATAAGGACGGGGAAGGAAATACCTGTGACTGTAACGACGGTTTTCAGGGAGAGAATGAGAATGGAGTTGACTGTGGAGGGATGTGCGGCGGCAGTTGCACTCCGCACGGACTCATCCGGGTCTTCGGCCGGATCCTGTATGAGGAAGCTAACGAGAATGGGCAGAGTACCAATACATTTGCACCCGTCCGGTGGGGAAAATTTACCATCATGGGATATTCTGATACGCCCATGCCCTATGAATGGAACTCTTTTACCACCGATGACACCGGTAATTTCAGCGTGGTGATCCCGAGAAATTGGGCAAAGACGGTGTTTGTCGTCCCGTCCGGAGGATATGATCAGCGATGGTCTGCGAACTATGCCGTGAATATCGCAAAAGACTACCAGTATTGTAATGAATACGTGTGGTGGGGTGCTACCCACAGCGCCCTCCGTCTTGTCCCCGTCAACGGCGATCTGAACATGGGAGATCTCCGCATCGGAAAAGATAAAAATCTCGACTACATCGGGTTCTGGTGGGAACTCCCCCGATGCTGGTATGATCTCTGCGTTTGTGGATCACCCAAGCATACAATATCCGGGGGATCGGCATATTTCAATATCGCTGAAAACATCCTTCTTGCACGGGAATATGCCGATGGCAGGCGATCGGACGATGATAATATCGGTAAAGTCTCCGTTCAATACCCGAAATATGACATTAAAGTGTCAAAATATAGTGCGCCTTGGAATGAGATCTCAATTTCAAGTGATAGGGGGTTTACAGACGGGTCAATCATTCATGAATATACCCATTACCTTGAGGATATGATCGGAAGAAATGATATCTATTCTGGAAAACGTGGACACGGATTTTGCGAAGATAAAGGTGATACTGAATTCGCTTGGAAAGAGGGATTCGCACAGTATTTAGGGACGATTATACCAACAATCAATCCTCGCGGCTCAATACCCAAATTTTCAATGGATGTTATTGAGGATCCGTCAAAAAATGACAAAAGCGATCCATCATGTGCAAAACATAGTGAATCCAAAGAAGAGACTGTGGCAGCCGTTCTCTGGGATCTCTCCGATTCTCCCTGTTCGCAAGGTACTGCAAGTGAACCTTTTGACACGGTCTGTGGTAACGAAGTCCAGATATTTAAAAAATTTGACAAGGAACTTGACTTCTGGTACGAGGATGCACCCGATCTCTGCGATCTGGTTGAAAACCTTGATTCGACCACCAGAAGGGATGCGCAACCAATCTTCCAGCATTACTCTGTGGAGTGTGACTGATTATGGGATCAACTGGCCGGTATCTCGGTATCGTCCTTATCGTTTTGATTATCCTGGGACTTCTGGCTGTTTTCTGGCCTAACCTTATGAAGAGAGATGCAGGTGGTGCGGGGGATTATAATTTCAATAGTCCGGTTACCCTGGAAGACATCAACACGCTTCAACTGGAAGGGCCGGCGAATTATATCGGGGAACTGGAACGTATTAGTACATCGCATCCGGATCCCTATATCCGGCAACGCTCAGTCACTGCCCTGACAGAAATAGCGATTCGGAAGAACGAAACGGATAAAATCGAGAGTTTTCTGAAGGATATTGCCCTCAATACAAAAGATTCGCAGCTCAGAACTGCGGCATATGCGAATATTGACCTTATCCGATCTATTCACCCCCCCGAGCAGCACGGGAAAATGAATATTACCGTGGACGGGATTATCCGACAAGGCCAGAATATACGACTGATTGTCACAATCCTCTCAACAAAAGATGTCCCTGAGGCAACGTTCGGGCTTTACCGTTTACCTGCCGATATTCCAACATCATCCAAAATGAAACATAAATTAATCCTGCAGGCGGACAAGCCCCAGACGGTTCAGTTCGATCTTCAGTTACAGGGAACGGGGGAGTATATGATCCCTGTCTTCCTCATGCTCAGTTTTGACCGTGTGGATTATGAAGTAGTTGAGCAACTTGTTTATTTTAAAGTTGAAACAAATAACGGTGAATATCGGGTTCTGGGAGAACCAACAAATACTGTTGGCAAACCAGAAAGGACTGAATTATAATCAATGGATTCACGAAAAACATACGACTTTTTGCAGATCCCTTCCGCATTTGCGTACGGGCAGAGGAGCAAGAGGAAAATGAAAAGAGTGTCTCCCTTTTTCATAGGATGCTGATTATAATAAGATATGATTAATCTTTTTATTTTAATCGATCCCGGAAAAACATCGTTATTTGGTTTGGTGTGAACACTTTCGTTACCGGACCATCTGCTGCTCCAGCAGCGCGTCGACGAGAACGAGGGCGAGCATGGCTTCCGCGACAGGGATGATGCGGGGCACGATGCAGGGATCATGCCGGCCTTTGACCGAGATATCGACAACCTCCCCGTGAATGTTCCGGGTCGTCTGCACCTTTGCAATGGAGGGGGTGGGCTTGACGGCGATCCGGACGACGATCTCCTGCCCGGTGGAGATCCCGCCGAGGATGCCTCCCGCGTGGTTGCTGGCAAAGCCGTCCGCGGTCATGGGGTCATTGTTCCCGCTCCCGAACCTTTGTGCGACCGCAAACCCGTCACCGATCTCGACGCCCTTGACCGCCCCGATTCCCATCATGGCCCCGGCGATCGCGGCATCCAGCTTGCCAAAGACCGGGTCGCCGAGGCCCGGGGGGCAGCCCCGTGCGACGACCTCCGCGATCCCGCCGACCGAGTCCCCGGCCTCCTTCGCGGCGAGGATCTCGCGTTCGATCTCCTTTGCTCCACTCTTCCCGTGGACTTCCATGATCCGGCCGCTGACCGTGATACCGTTTCCTTTGAGGATCTTCAGGGCAACGGCACCCGCGGCGACCCGGCCGACCGTCTCCCTCCCCGAGCTCCGGCCCCCGCCCCGGTGGTCGCGGATACCGTACTTCGCGAAGTACGTGACGTCGGCATGGCCGGGCCGGAACGCCTCGCGGAGTTCTGCGTAGTCCTCCGACTTCACATCCTCGTTCTGGACGACAAGCGCGATGGGTGCTCCCGTTGTCCTGCCTTCAAACACCCCGGAGAGGATCGCGACCCGGTCCTTCTCGCCCCGCGCAGACTCGGACGGGCTCTTGCCCGGCCGGCGCCGGTCGAGGAGCGGCTGGATATCCGCCTCCGCAAGGGCGAGGCCGGCGGGGCAGCCGTCGATGACCGCCCCGAGGGCTTTCCCGTGGCTCTCGCCAAATGTTGTGATACGGAAATTCTTCCCGAACGTGTTCATACAACGAGCTCCCGGACCGTCTCCTGCGGGACATCGATCCCGAAGAAGAGGTAGAACTGCTCCCGCGCCTGCGTCACGAACATCTCCGTCCCCATGATCGCGGTACACCCGCGCCGGCGCGCCTGCTGGATGAGCGGCGTCTCGGGCGGCGTATACACGAGGTCGTAGACAGTCATCCCCTCATGGAGCTGGTCGTCGCGGAGCGGGCTCTTATCGTCAGGGCTCATCCCGAGCGGGGTGGCGTTCACGATGACATCGGGTGTTATCCCGTCAAGGTCCTCCCACCGCCCCCACCGGCACCCGAACTTTTCTGCCATCGCTTGTGCCTTTGCCGGTGTCCGGTTCAGGATGGTTACGTCCATCCCGAGATCCACCATCGCGAACGCCGCCGCTGCCGCCCCTCCTCCCGCACCCAGCAGTACCGCTTTTGCGCCCCTTAAATGGGCGAGAGGTTTCCGGACCCCCAGCCAGTCGGTGTTGTACCCGATCGCTGTCCCGCAGGCAAAGACGACCGTGTTGACAGCGCCAATCTGCGCTGCTGCATGCTCCTCGACCTCGTCGAGGTACTGGATCACGTCTTTCTTGAACGGGATCGTGACCGAGAGCCCTTTGGCACCGACCTGCCGTGCGACCTGCATAATCTCGTCGAGCTCGGGGTCCTCGAAGAAGGTGTAGTGGCAGGCAAGGCCGTACTTCCGGAAGAGGGCGTTAAAAAGCGCGGGACTCTTGCTGTGGGCGGCCGGGTATCCCACGACGCCGAGGATCCTTGTAAGGGGGTCGCGGTCTTTACCAAGGAGGATCGCTTCCAGGGTCTGTAACGCGAGCGGGTTCAGCCGCCCGGTCCGGAAGAATGCTGCGGCGGTCTGCCGGTCCTTTTCCGTATTGGTGCCCCCCTCAAGCACCTGCAGGATGCGGTCGGCAGCCTGGGACGGTGTGGTCTCGCTCGTGTCGATGCAGAAATCGGCAGCGGCATAGTAGTGCTGCCGGCGCCGGTCCAGCATCGTTGCGATCTCCTCGCGCAGGGGCAGGCCGGTCAGCGGCGGGCGTGGCTTCCGGTTCAGCCGCTGTTCGATGGTGTCGATGTCCGCGATCAGAAGGACCATGGTGCTTTCCCTCCGCAGGTTCTCCATGTTCGCGGGATCGGTGACAACCCCGCCACCGGTCGCGATCACCGCGTCCTGCAAGGGAAGCCCTGCGATCACCTGCCGCTCGACCGCACGGAACCGCTCCTCGCCGTCCTCGTGGAAGATGTCGGGGATCGACCGGCCGGTCGTGCTCTCGATGAGCGCATCCGTATCGATGAACGGGACGTTCATCCGCCCTGCTACGATCCGGCCCACGTCGGTCTTGCCGGTCCCCCGGAACCCGGTAAAGACGATCCGTCTCACAGTCCCGCCTTATCGAGCGCTTCCCAGAAGCCCGGGAAGGATTTGTTCACGCAGCCGGCGTCCGTGATCGTGATGTCGCCGACAGCGAGGCCGAGGATGGCAAAGCTCATCGCCGTCCGGTGATCGTTCTGCGGGTCGATGGTCCCGCCGTGGAGGATCGCCGGTACGATCTCCAGGGAGTCCCGGGTGACTTCGACGTGGGCACCGAGGCTTTTCAGGAGCCGGGCGGTTGCCTCCAGCCGGTTGCTCTCCTTGTAGGCGAGGTGATCGATGCCGGTGATCATCGTCCTGCCCTTGGCGAGCGCCGCAACGATCGCGAGCGTCTGGACGGTGTCGGGCGCGGTCGACATGTCGATGGTGATACCGTGGAGCGGTTCCTTCCGGGTGACGGTGATGCTCTCCGGGTCAAGGGTGACCGTGCACCCCATCGCTGCAAGCGCGGAAACGAAGCGCCGTTCGCCCTGGGTGGAGACGGGATTAAGCCCGGTGACGGTGACCGTCCCCCCGCAGACCGCGGGGATGGCGAGGAAGTACGATGCCGAGGAGTAGTCCCCTTCAACAGTGTACTCGCGGCCAGTGTACCGTGCCCGGTTCCCGACCCGGAACGTCCGGTATCCCGTGCGCCAGACCTTCACGCCGAACTGCTCCATGACCTGGATGGTGACATCGACGTAGGAGCGCGAGGCCGGGTCCTGCTGGAGGAAGATGACCGTCTCCTGCTCGGCATAGGGGGCGACAAGGAGGAGGGACGAGACGAACTGGGAGGAGACCGCGCCGTCAACCGGGACCTCGCCGCCGAAGAACCGGCCTTCGACCCGTATCGGGGGGAAGCCTTTCCTGTTCAGGTAGGTGACCTTTCCCCCGGCAGCGACGAGTGCATCCGCGAGCGGCCCGATCGGGCGCTCCTGCATCCTCTCGCTTCCGGTCAGCGTCACGGGCGCATCGCAGAAGAGCGCGGCGGAAGCGAGGAGGCGCAGGCTGGTGCCGGAGTTCTCGAGGTCGAGGACCACCTCTTTCCCGGGGGAAAATTTCCCGTTGCACCCCTTCACCACAAGGAAATCCTCCCCAGCCTCGATCGCGACCCCGAGCTCGACAAGCGCCCGCATCGTGAGCGCCGTATCGACAGAGACGAGCGGGTTACGGATGACGGTTGTCCCCTTTGCGAGCGCACCGATCAGAAGCGCCCGGTGCGTGTAGCTCTTCGAGGGCGGGGCGGCGAACCGGAGGTCGACGTTCTCCGCCCGTTTCATCGGACGGTTCACGCCGGCACCTCCTTCCGCCCGTAGCATCCCAGTTCCTTGACCCCGGTCATGGTCTTTAGGTATGTTATTGCGTCCTTATAACCCGGTGACATTGCATAGTCAAGGAAGAAGACGTACGTGCCGATCCCGCGCTTGCCGGGCCGGCTCTCGATCCTCGTCAAATTGATCTTCTTGACAGCAAAGACAGCGAGGAGGTCGTGCAAAAGCCCGGTCCGGTCGTCGCCCGGGTCGATGATGATGGAGCACTTCTCCGCGCCGGCGCCATCGCACGGCTCCCGGGCGATCCGGACGAACCGGGTGACGTTGTCCCGGTTGTTCTGGACGTGCGGGCGGAGTATGGGGAGGTTGTAGAGCCGCGCTGCCGAGGCGGAGACGATGGCGCCTGCCGACCGGTCCTGCTGCAGCATGGTTGCGCTCTCCGCGTTGCTCGCCGTGTGGATGACGGGGATGGAAAGCGCCTCGACCGCTTCGCTGCACTGCTCGTGGGTCTGGGGGTGGACGTAAAGCTTTTTCAGCGTTCCGGCAGGTGCGAACGCGGCGAGGTTGTGGTCGATCTCCATGTACATCTCCGCGGTGATGAAGACGGGTTCGCGCAGCAGCCCGTCGAGCGTCGCGCCGACGCCGCCTGCCTCCGAGTTCTCGATGGGGACGATCCCGTCGCCTTTTCCTTCCGCAACAGCGGTAAAGATCCTGCCGATGGAAGGGACGAGCCGGATGTCATCGATCTTCATCCTGAGCGCGAGCTCGTGGGAAAAGGTCCCTTCGGGCCCGAGCACAAAGGTCGCCACTTATCTCACCATCCCCTCGATGATCGCATCGGTTACCGCCATCCCCTCCGCGCAGGAGTCCCCGAAATGGCGGGCGTTCTTCCGGAAGAATTCGTTGAAGATCTCAGGGTCTCTGACGGCAATGATTGTCCGGAGATCGGCAACGGACCTGCTGCAGGCATCGAGGACTTCGGGGACGAACGGGTTCTGCTGCAGGATGCTCCCGTACAGGTCCGGGTCCTGCGAGAGGAGCCGGCCCACGAGCGAGAGCTCGATGGCGTAGACCGGGCTCGTATATGCTTTCGTCTCCGTAATGTCGATGTGCAGGCGCCGGATCGTCTCGGCGACGGTTAAGG
>JAKLEQ010000010.1:0-25888 GCA_022711635.1 Methanoregula sp.
CATTGCAGCTTCAACCCGCCACGGCAAAACTGTACAAAAATATCCTGTCGTGGGAGGATAAAAAGATTAACGGATCTGCCAGCGGGAGGGAGACGATGCCCGCAGCTCCCTGCCAGCTGTTGCCCTGTCATCCCGCCGGTATTCTGCGGGAGAAAAAATTTTTCAGTGGAAGACTTTTGTCTCGATCAGTTCGGCACCGTAGGCGCCAATCTTTTCGATCGCCTCTTCGACATGGTCGACGCGCAGGATGAGCACGGCCCCCTCCCTGCCGGAGTACGCGTAGCTGTACTCGATGTTGATGTTGGCATCGCCGAGGAGTTTCGCGATCTCGTAGAGGCCGCCGGGCTTGTCCTTCATCCTGACCGCGATCACGTCCGTGAACGCCACGTTGAACCCGAGCGATGTCAGCTTCTTCTTCGCCTTGTCGGGATGGTCGACGAGCGCCCGCACGACCCCGAAGCCGTCCGCTTCGGCAATCGAGAAGGCGAGGATGTTGACGCCCTCCTCCCCGAGCGCGTGGGCGATTGCCGCGAGGCGCCCGGGCCGGTTCTCGGAGAAGACCGAGATCTGCTTGACGATATACTTTTTCACGTCCATTACAATGACCTCCTGTCCACGACTTTCTTGGATTTTCCCTCGAACCGCGGCAGCGAGCCCGGTTCCACGAGTTCGACGTTCGCTTTCACGTTCAGGTAGTTCATCAGCCGGTGCTCGACCTTGTTCCTGATCTGCATGATGTCGGTGATCTTGTCCGAGAACGAGGCCGGGGCGAGTTCGACCCGGACCATCATGTCGTCAAGCGCACCCTTGCGGTCGACCACGATCTGGAAGTGCTGGCCGACCTCCGGGACCCCCATGAGGGCGTGCTCGACCTGCGACGGGAAGACGTTGATGCCGCGGATGATGAGCATGTCGTCGACCCGGCCCTCGATCCGGTGGACCCGGGGGTGCGTCCTGCCGCACGGGCAGGGTTCCTCATCCATGGACGTGATATCCCCGATCCGGTACCGGATCATGGGCATCGCTTCCTTCTGCAGGATGGTGACCGTCAGCTCCCCGTGCTCGCCCGGTGCGACCGGCTCCCCGCTCTTCGGATCGATGACCTCAGTGAGCGCGATGTCGCTCCAGATATGGAACCCCTTCTGTTCCGTGCATTCCGTGAACATCGGGCCCGAGAGCTCGCTCGTCCCGTAGATGTCGTAGGCCTTGATCCCAAGCCAGCTCTCCATGCGTTCCCGCATCTTCTCCGTCCACGGCTCCGCGCCGAGAATGGCGGTCCTCATCTTCGTGTCCTTTGCGATCGAGACCCCCATCTTTTCGGCGACCTCGCCCATGTGGAGGAGGTACGAGGGCGTGCAGGCGATCGCGGTTGAGCCGAGGTCCTGCATCAGCTCGATCTGCCGCTCGGTGTTGCCGACGCTCGTGGGGAGCACGGTCGCCCCGATGCGCTCAGCGCCGTAGTGGAGCCCGAGACCGCCGGTAAAGAGGCCGTACCCGTAGCTGACCTGGATCGTGTCGCCCCTCCCGAGCCCGGCCGACGTGAGCGCCCGGGCGAGCGAGTTCGTCCAGAGCGCGATATCGTTCTCCGTGTAGCCGACAACGGTCGGTTTCCCGGTCGTTCCCGAGGAGACGTGGTACCGGACGAGTTCCTCGCGCGAGGCGGTGAAGAACTTGTCCGGGTAGTTGTCCCGCAGGTCCTTCTTGAACATGAACGGGAGCTTTTTGACATCGGAGAGTTCCTTAATGTCGTCCGGGTGGACCTTGTGCGCCTTCATCCGGTCATGGTAGAACGGCGAGAAGCTGTAGAGCCGGTACACGAGGGTCTTTAACAGCCGGTACTGCATCTTCTTGAGTTCTGCAACCGGCATCTCCTCGATCCGCGGGTCCCAGCTCCTCACAGGGCATCACTCCTCCGGTCGATGACGCGTTTTGCTTTCCCCTCGAACCGGGGCAGCGTCCCCGGTTCGACCAGCTTTACCGTTGTCCGTATCTCGAGCGCATCGCGGAGCTCTTTCACGACCTTCTTCTGGATGCGGGCAAGGTCTGAAAGTTCCCCGCTGAAATACCCGCGGTTGATCTCGGCTTCCACAGTCATCTCATCCAAGTGATTCACTCTGTCCACATAGACCATAAACTGATTGCCCACTTCCGGGACGTTGAGGAGCACGTGCTCGATCTGGGACGGGAACACGTTGATGCCGCGGATGACCAGCATATCGTCGGACCTGCCGGTGATCCGCGCAATCTTCTGCCCCCGCCCGCAGAGGCAGCCGTCCTCCATCTTCATGGTCACGTCGCCGGTCCGGTACCGGAGCACCGGCATCGCCTCCTTGACGAGCGGGGTGACGACCATCTCGCCGCGTTCGCCGTCCGAAAGCTGCTCCCCGGTCTTCGGGTCGATGATCTCGACGAGGTAGCTGTCGTGCCAGATGTGCAGCCCGTCGTGCTCCGGGCACTCGAAGGCGACCCCGGGGCCGAAGAGCTCGGACATCCCGTAGCTGTCGAACGCGGTGACGCCCAGCCGTTCCTCGAGGGCTTTTCGCATCGCTTCCGACCACGGCTCGGCGCCGAAGAGACCGATCCGAAGCGTCGGGAGGGAAAGCTTCAGCTCTTCCGCGACCTCGGAGAGGTGCATCGCGTAACTGGGCGTGCAGTGAATGACGGTGACACCGAAGTCCCGGATCATATCGATCTGGCGCTTCGTGTTGCCGGTCGCGGAAGGGACGGTGGTCACGCCGAGGAGCTCGGCGCCGTAGTGAAAGCCCAGGCCCCCGGTGAACATCCCGTAGTTGACCATGTTCTGGAAGACATCGCCTTCCCGGACGCCGGCCATGTACATGTTCCGGGCAATAAGGTCGGCCCATGCCGAAAGATCCTTCCGCGTATACCCGACCACCGTCGGCTTGCCGGTGGTGCCCGATGTCGTGTGGATCCGCACAACCTCTTTGAGGGGGACGGCGAGGAACCCGAACGGGTAACCCTCCCGCAGGTCCTGCTTCTTCGTGAACGGGATCTTCCCAATATCGGCAATCGTCCGGATATCCGAGGGCCGGATCCCTGCCGCCGCAAACTGTTTCTTATAGAACGGCACCTTCAGGGCCTGTGCCACGGTTGTTTTCAGCCGCTTCTCCTGGAGGGCGGTAAGGGCCTTTCCTTTCAGTGTCTCGGTTTTCCTGTCCCAGAACATGGAGCACTCCGCAGATCCACCAAGGACGTCCGGGGGACAGGAACGGCCTTCCCTGTGCCTTTCCCCGCAGATGTCCCTTCGATTGAGTGGAAGCAGTAGTGTATTTCTCATACGGCCAAGAAAAGCGTTGTTATGCGATAGCATGACACGGGGGAACTCCACGACGGATCTCCCGAAGACGTCATTTTTGCGCAGAATATTTTACAAAAAGAGCCGTGCAGAGCCCCGTTTGAAGGGCAAAGATAATAAGCGAGAAACAAAAATATCAATATAATTACCTTCCGGTGCATCATGCACGGGGGACTATCCATCATGGCTGAAGCTGCAACCGGCATCCTCCAGAAGATCCAGACATTCCTGCACGGGCTGATCATGCCCCCGCCAACCGCCAAGGCAGATGACGACCCGTTCGTCTTCTTCGAAGAGATCGCATGGCTGCAGGAATCCGAACGCATCCGCTCCGAGGCCCTGGTCTTCTGGGAGAGCAACTCGCACAAGAAACGGCTCGGCCGGGTCGCCGACCTCTCCGTCGCTGAAAAATTTGCCGAGAAACACACGCTCGTCCTCTCGGATGTGGAGCTGATGCGGCTCAACGCCCTTGCGGAGGCGGCATTTTCCGAGTCATTCACGGCAGGGCAGCGGGACAAGGCATTCGGGCATGCAGGCGCGGTAACCGACGACTGGATCCGCACCGACAACCACAGTGTCCCCATCCGGCCCATCCTCTCGTTCCGCGACCCGCTCGAGAATATCTACGATGGCGACGGGAACGGGACGAAGAACGGAGCGGAGAACGGGAACGGCCGGAGCAACGATCTTTATAAGTGCATCATCAGGATGCCGCTCAATAAAAAAGTCCAGTGACGGTTCAAAAAAATACGCGCAGGATTCCTGCCGCTCTCGTACAACCCGCCCTTTTTTTCCGTCCGTTCATTCCTGCAGATACCCGGTCATGCCTGCCAGCACCCGCTCCATCTCAGCCACCGTTTTTGCCGTATAATCCGGCCGGCAGGACTCCGTGCTGTCCGCCCGGTACCCGTCACCGTACTGCGCGTAGACCGTGACCATCCCGATCTTCTGCGCCGGGAGGATGTCCCGGCGGATACTGTCCCCGATAAGAGCGCACTGCCGGGGAGACGCCTCCAGTTCCCTGAGCGCGAGCAGGAACGGTCTCGGGTCCGGCTTCCGGGCACCGGACCGGTCCGGGGTAACAACGGTCCGGAAGAACGGTGCGAGGCCGGCTTTTTCCAGGCGCCGTGCCGCGTGCCCGCTCTCTGCATCGGTTATGATCCCGAGCGGGATCCCCTTCCTTTCCAGGGATTCGAGGATCGCCCTGATACCGGGATAGGGCGTGACTGCGGCGACCTTCTCCTCCTCGTAGATCCCGCAGCATTCCGCAAAAAGGAGGTCGGAGAACGCGTCGCGGTCGCGGAGGAAGTCCCGGATATTGCCGTAGTCCTCGAACCCGTGGACTGGTCGCCGGAAATAGGCGAAGAGTGCTTCGGGGTCGCTCCCGTCCCCGCAGTGGAGGAGGACGGCCCGGCAGGCCGCCTGCTGCGCGTGGATGAAGTTAAAGAGGGTATTGTCCATGTCAAATAAAATCGCGCTAATAGGTTTTTGAAGAATATTTCCGCCTCTGAAATGTTATTTCTCTTCCAGTGGTTCAACCAGGATCGCGACGACCTTTTTTCCGGTCCAGATCTTCGGAACGAAGATCCGCGCACTATTCCCGCCATCCGTAGCGATTTTCTCAATGACCCCATAGCCGGAAAATTTGAATTCTTGTTTCTCCATAATATCAGTATTGTGACCACAATGTATAAACTGGGTGGATACATAATTACACTGTTGTCACAATGTGACAGGAGAGTAACAACTGATGGCTCACAAAGTATCAGTCTTCGATGAAGCCCATACGGAGGCATGCCACGGTATGGAAAACTGTGTTAGACCACAGAGGCCGCCCGGCATCACTGAAGAAATGGAAGTGGCAATGATCAAAGCGATAAAAAGAATTCTTGCCGAGCAAAAGAAAAATCAAGATTCCTAATCCTTTTTGTCATAAAAGAAACAGTTCTCCCGATCTATTCTTCTCATCCCCCACAGTGTCATACAATAATTGTCGGTACAAAACCCCCCACGCTCCCCTGTATATATCTAGTTAGAAAAAGTGAGAAATTTTCGCGGCATGACCTGCCTTGCAAAGGTCGTCCCCCGTTCATGTACTGAGTATACGATCCTGGTGCGATGATGAGGACCAGGGAACCTCAAGCCACCCGGAACAGCCCGGTCAATCACTCTATGATTTTGCATTGTTATCCACTATGCGACAAATGGATGTGTAGTACCGGGGGGGTCGTACCTAGAATTATATAGTTATGTCTGGAGAAACCGCCCGCCCCCCCAGGTCCATTGTCTGACAACTTCTCGCATGTAGTACCCACCGCTCCGTTCTCCCTTTCTTGGCAAAACAATGGACCCATTTTTGTAGTATTGCACCTGCAATCCGCTCCGCTTTCTGTTGATAGAACCTCCCTGGAAAGCACCGACCCCCTGTTTATGTACTGAGTGCGCGATTGTGCGGTGCGGGGGGGAAGGGGGATCTCCAGGACCTCCCGGGCCTTGTCTTCCGCTTCGACGGGATCCCCTTATTCATGTACTGCATATGCACCAAACCCGTGCCGAGCGATGAAAGAGGATCTCTAGGTCCGCCCGGTCCGGTCAGTTCCGCTGCATCGGTTCATGATGTTTCCATTCACGGCATGGAAATAAAATGCAGTGATCGCAATCATGAACCGTCCACCCTTTGATGATTCCTATGATCGGACCCGGGCAATCATGATAGACTATCTGGTATCGGTATAGCGATTGCGGCATTGCTTACAGTCTCCCGTGCTCATCGCAGTATGCCGCCATCGCCAGGATACCCTTATCCCTCACCCAGTCCGGGCAACTCGAGCGCGGTCCCTGCTTCCCGGTCTTCATGCGGAAGGGATCGGGGGGCCCTCGTTTCACTCCGGTCCGGAAAAAGGACCGGTACTCCGTGACGGGCTCTGTGTAGGTCCTCCCGATTTCATCTAGGATAACGCTCTCGATAATCACCCAGGGCAGCCCGGTCTCGTCGCATATGACCGGCCGGTCCGTGGTCCTCAGCTCATCAACACCCAGGACCGCAACCGATAACCGGCCGTGCCACGTCACAGAATGGCAGCCATCAATCATTGCCTGATGCGAGAACAGATACCGCAGCAGCCCGCCGACGTTCGGCACATTGCCCTTATTGTGATAGGACCAGTCAGGGAAGGCAGCCTCAAATTCCTCGTGCTCTATTATTCTTCCAAATCCTACGACGTGGAAATGTGGGGAGAAATAATAATACTCCCGCCAGTTTTTCTGTTTACGGATGTACGCGTACATCATCCAGGACGGGGATTCATCATCCATGAACCCGGCCAGCTTAGCCTCACGGATGATCAGTGTCTTCGCTTTTCCCCCGGTCGCTCCCGTATTGGGATGCCGCACCCGGTTCGCATGATACACGGCAACGCAGCCCACTATCCCGGTGCCCCGCAGGATGTGGTTAAATTCATTCCTTGCCAGTTTTGCAAACGTTGTGTGGTTCCTACCGGACCGGTGCCAGAGATCTTCTATGTGCCTTGGTGACAGGGTAAAGGGGATATGTCGGGGAACAGCCCGCCGATATTCCCCAAGGACCAGGACCGCTTTCTCCTGGAGCTTCGCATCCTCGTAATGGTTGAAGCGTTCCTCAGCCTCGTGTGCCTTCGCCGTGATCGTGGAATCCACGCAGCGCGGGCAGCCCAGGGTCCCGCAGGTATGGTAAATGTCTTTCACCTGGTCGCCGCTTCTCAGCTTCCGGATCCAGGTCCCGCAGTCCGGCTTCACGAACCCGGTGCCCGGTACGTCCGCAGGTTCGATCCGGAAATTCACGTCGCTAAAATTAAAGCCCTCAGTAGCAGGATACCCCGGCCTCCGGGATCGCGGTTTCGGGTCCGGTTTGAACACTGCCGGATCCCAGGAATCTGTGCCCCCCGTTGCGCTCACCAGCCCCCGCGGGGGACAGGGAGCGCGATGCGAGGGGACGGGGAAAAGGGACGGCAGCTCTGCACCGGGGATCTCCTCCCGTCCCGGGGCCGGCGCCGGTCGTAACGGATGAAGGGGGATCGGGGACCGGCTCGGTAGAGAGCTGCAGATCGCTTGATGCATGACCGCAGCTCTTTAAAGGGAGGTCAAACGTTGTACTTTTGTGACACTTTTATAACCACATGGGACAAAAGTATAATTGCCTCTTTGACTTTTTTCCATGCGATTATGCCTCCGCAGGTGTTGGCACGATTTTAATCCTGCCATCTTTCGCCAGGTGCCGGGCCATGGCACGATACCAGACTGGCAGATCGTCCACAACACCCGCAGGAAGAGAGGGAATAAGAGGATCAGAAACAGAATCCATTATTGCCCTCCTTAAACGGATGCGGCAGCCGGGGGTTGTGCTTGGCGGCCATCCCCGGTTTCAGGATTGTTCTTCAGTAAGTGTTTGCATCCTGGACACTTGCGGGGATTTGGAACCCGAAGATACCAGGTATACCCGCATCGCGGGCAGGTCATTTTTGGTATTTCGATGCACATACTCACCCCTATGATGAACTTATAAATATCATTACCTCAAATTTGGTATCAAACATCCGAATATCGTTACAGGGGCAAGAATATTGATTATTTGTAAAAATGCTCGCGAATACTGGGCGGAACTATGGAGACTTCGCGGGAAAGGATGGGAAACATATCAAAAAGAAATCGAACCATTGCGTTCAGCTTTCATACTAATCGATGATCCCACGCCCCAGGATCTTGAAAAGATTGAATCCGAGGAGCATGATATTCTCATTCGATGCATGACCGAAGCTGAGGATTTTGAAAAATATCATCCCGTAAAACCCCTCTTTGTTTACAAAACACGACGAAAATATTATGAAATAAAATTCATAAAAGAGCCTCCCTTCCTGTGGGTTTCATCATCCCCCGTATCATCTCAAATCATGAGAGAAAAATCAACGGCCTGGATATTGCCGATCCACTTCAATGGCAATCCTGTTGATGTGGTGGATTGCTTCTCCTGCAATCACCCGTTTATCCGTCATCACCCCCATCAGCAATATTGTCCAAAATGTCAACGGCTTCGATTCAAAAAGACTCGTTATTGTCAAAATCCAGAGTGTAAAAAACCCCTGCCTGTTCACAAACACGGAAAGGCAAAATATTGTAATGGGGCCTGCCGGACCGCTGCATGCAGGATCCGGAAAAAGGGATTATCCGGTTGAAATGATTTCTTCTTTTTTCATCTCCTCGGCAACCAGCTTGGCAATCGCTATGTGATCTTCCATTGTAAGTTTCCCACGAAGGTTATCCAAAGTGTTAATAGCGGTCATCTTCTGTTCCATCTCGATCAATTTTGCCTGCAATTTTTCCTTCTCTCTCTCAAGTGCGAGAAGACGATCAGCCTGGCCTCCTACCCTTTCCTCCAACTGTTTCCGCTTTTCAAAACCATAATCGCCGATAGTTAAGACAGAGGAATATTTTTGGTACTGTTCCCGAAGTGCCCCCTCTCCATATCTCCGATATGAAACGCTGAGATATCCGGTATGGCCTGCCATGGCCTCAACGACATCATCCGGGCACCCCGCCAGCTTTAACCAGGATATGAAACATTTTCGGAATGAGTGAGGGTGAATCGTGTTCCTCCCGGTCCGGAGGTCCACTTTTTTTAATGCCGCATTTTTCAGACAGGTGTTAAACCGTTCCCGGATATTGTCGGAAGTATAGGGGAAAATTTCAGATCTCTTGTGATATTCTTTTTTAATATGGTTCGTTGTGAGGTCCTGTGCCCGTGCGACCATTTTTTCACGGAATTTCAGGTAATGGAGGAGAGCTTCCCGCGCCTCATCGGTGAAAAAGGTAATGCGGCTCTCGCCGGTTTTGCTGATCAAATCTGATATGTAGATCGTGTTTTTTTCAAGATCAACATCATTCGGAGTTAATTTTACCAGTTCTCCGATCCTTATCCCCGATGATAACAATAACAGGACCACAGCACGGATCTTTGTATCCCGGGAATGAGAGAGGATCAAACGTATCATTTCAGGGGTAACCTCATCCTCCCTGGTAACGCCATTCCGCTGCCGTGGAAGATGTTTTTTCAATTCCCGGAGTTCTTTACTCGTCAGACTGTGATCATAATGTTCAAGCCAGATCCGGACGCATGCGACATTTTGACTGATACTATGTGGGGGGCGCTTCCGTTCAAACTGATGATCTTTAAAACCCCGGAGGTCCGTGAGAAGGTCAATTTTGCACCGGAGGTATTTTGCGGCCATCTTCTCATACTCCGCCCTCTCTTCCTGGGTTGAATCCTTCCCTTTACGCGCGTACCCAAATTTGTAGTCTAAAAATTGGAAAATAGAGGATCGATACCCTAAGCGCGTTGCACCCTTATAGCCCTGTAAGAACCCTTCGATCAACAGCTTTTCTAATTGCTTGGCGGCCTGTTTCATAACAGGGACTTAGCATTACGAGATAATAAAAATTTGTCAAAAACCAAATAGTTTCAATTCATTATCCATGTCAAACAGGACGGATCGTACCGGTCCTTTGCCTGCCTTTTCCATCTCCCGCTCCTCCGGAAGCGTATAGTTGTTCCGGAAAAGGCGGGATATGAACATGACGGATACCGGTCCTTCGCGATCCCCAAATAAAAATTTTAAAAATTCCTGCGCATTGTATTCCGTTTCATCAGCAGGAGCCGTGTCTTTTCAGAAAGAGATATCCAAGGAAAAAACAGCAATTTTTCCCGGGTCATCCCTTTTCACAGGGGGAAGATTTTTATATTATATAAAGCATATGGTCGAGACAGGGAAGTCATGAAGGTCGCCCAACTCCTCATCACGGTCGTCGTTTTCCTGCTTGCTGCCGCAGCTTCTTACATCACCGGTGTAATCCTCGCCTCGTTCATCGGGGTCTATGGCTTCTTTGTCGGGATCATCATCTTCCTCTTTGCCATCCGCCACATCCTGGTGTGGCACAAAATCAAATCCCTCCTCATCCTGCCGGACTTTTTTCTTGTCGTTATCCTCGCGTACGTGACCTACCTGTTCTTCTCCCCGTATCTCGGGCTCTGGGGGGCCTTTGCCGCCGTCATCGTCCTGTTGACCGGCCTTGCCATGATTGCCTACATGCGCGAATGGGAGATCTGACCCGCCCGTTGCCAATATTGCGGTTTTTCCACGAGGGCACCCGCGGATCGGGCTGTCGGTTCTTTTCGCGAACCGGATTTTTTCCGCCGTTTCCGGACCTCTTTCCTTATGCTTTATCTGAACGGACAACCCTACCAGATAGAAGGAGGACGAAGATTCCAAGGATGAACACGCCCGATCTCCCGTGGGTTGCCGTCACCGGTTTTGGCGCCCATATCAAGGCAACCCCCATCCGGCTCGTCGTCCAGCAGAAGGGCCGGATCGACGAGTACCCGCTGCGCAGGATCCCCCACCTGCTGATCATCGGCGGCCATACCATCCATTCCTCGGTCATTACGACGCTTATCAGGAACGGGATCCCGATCTCCTTCTTTGAAGCGGATGGCACACCCACCGGGGTGATCCGCCCGTACGGGGACACGCGGGAGAACGGTATGCGGAGCCTGCAGGTCAACGCACCGAAACACCGGTATGCGGTCGCGATTGCGAGGGGGACGCTGCGGTCCCGGCTCCTGGCCCTCCAGCGCCTGGAGGAGGGAAGGGAGACCCCGCTCCTCTACGAGGGAGAGCTCGCGTTCCTGCACAAGGCGTACGACGAGATGGAATACCTCATCAAGCTCGACGAGATCCGGCGGCTCCACCGCCTCGTCAGCGACATGTACTACGAGATCATCGCCCGGGCAACCCCCCCGGAACTCGGGTTCCGCCGCCGGACTCCCCGGGTCCGGCAGGACCCGGTCAATGCCCTGCTCTCGATCAGCTATGCCATGCTGTACGGCTCGTGCATGGTGCCGGTGCTTGCGTCGCGCCTGGATCCTGACCTCGGGCTCCTGAACGAAGGGCCGGGTTCGCTCGTCCACGATATCATTGATCCGTTCCGTGCCGGGATGGCGGACGCTGCGGTCCTGAACGTCGTTGCCGGCGGGATTGCCGGGGACGAGTACGAGATGAGCGCGGAGCGGTGTATCCTGACTGACGATCTGGTCCGCCGTCTGCAGGCGGGTGTGAAGGCGACCATCCAGCCGCAGAGACTGCAGGAACAGGTCCAGGTCCTCTCGGACGCCCTGCACAACAACGGGACCTTCACCGTTCTTTGCTGATGCTACAGCCCCGAGCTGATCCTTCCCTCGCTCTTGATGATGGCAAAGTCATCAAAATTTTTGACCGGGATCTCCAGCACGCGGACGTCCCGGACCTGGGCGCGGGGGCACCCGTAGAGCATGGAAACGAATTTTTCGAGGATCATGGGATCGCCCGTTGCGTAGACCTGGACTTTCCCGTCCGGGAGGTTCATGACGGTTCCCCGGATCTTCATGTCCGAAGCGATGCGGCGGACGCAGGCCCGGAAGCCGACCCCCTGCACCCTGCCGATGACAACGATCTGGAGGGTCTTCACGCAGGTCTCTCCCCCTGCATCCACCGCATCGCGGCAGCGAGGTTGTCGAAGACCTCGTCCCGGTCGCGGAACTGACGGATCCCGGTCGCGGCGTCGACCGCAAATCCCATCACTTCCTGCCCTTTCATGCTGCAGCCGGCACGGTCGAGGACAAGGGCCATGTCGCACAGGACGTAGGTCCGCCGGGAGAGTGGCCGGATCACCCGTGCTTCGGCAAGCGCGGCATCGAAAAACCGCCGGGCGAGCCGGGTCCTTCCGGTCCTGTTGAAGAGGATGGCGATCATCCCGAAGTACCGGGCGACGAGCCCGCGATCCGTCAGCGACCGGATCATCGATTCCAGCGCGCTCAGCTGCTGGGGATTATAGCGCTCCGTCACGATGCGTTCGGCCCGCACCATGATCTCGCGGAATGCCGGGGACTGTTCGGCAGCATGGACCTTTTCGTGGAGACCTGCCGTTGCCGTCTGGATGTCCTCGTGGTTGATCCCGGCGATGATGCCGGAGGCACGGGCATAGAAGGTCTCGTCCCCGGTGGCATTCCCGATCCTGATGCAGATCTCGGCGACTCTCAGCCGGACTGAATCCGCGAGGTGGGGGACCGGGATCGACCATGCCACTTCCCCGATCTGGGCGAGGAGAGGGGCGACAGGGGTAAAATCGCGATCGGCAACCATCTGCTCGGCGAGTTCGAGGAGGAGTGCGGCCCGCTGGATCGTCAGCGGGATGGCGTCACACCCCTCCTGGATCCGGCTCATGATCGAGGCACGCAGGTCCGGGTTGCCGATCACCATGCGGTAGACCGGGATCATGACGGAGACGAACTCGACCGGTGTCCCGATAGCCCCCGCAACCTGCTCGGCAATCTCGACGAGCCCGGTGTCCGGTCTCTTCCGGTGGAGTTCCATGATCGCCCGCACCAGGTTCCGGTGGGCTGCCGCATCCGGGTCATAGGTTGTCGACCGGAGGACGGCAATCGCGTCCTGCATGATCCTTGCAGCGGTATCCATGTCAAGGGAGGCACAGCGGATCATGCATTCAGAGAGCACGATTACCTGCCGGTATTCCCCGGAGATCTCGCGTGCTGTCGTGCAGGTCTCTTCGAGAAGGGAACGCGCCTGTTCTTCCCTGCCGGACCGGAGATAGAGATCGGAGACCCGCACGAGCTGGAGCGACCGTATGAAGGGGTCCTTGATCTGCCAGGTCGTCCTCCGGACAAGATCGAGGAGCGTCGGATTGCCGGGGAGGTAACTGATCCGGAGGAGGGCATCCGTGATCCCCTCGTACGGGTCGGTCGAATCCGTCTGTTCGGTCAGCACGCGGAGAAGAGGGACGATCCGGGCAGCCATCGCGTCCCGCTCGTATCCCTCCCGGAGCTCGAGGATAAAGAGCGCGAGGGGGAGGACCATGTCGATCCGGAGGGCGTCCTTGAAACTGTCGATGATGATATCGATGGAATAGGCGATGCGGAGCGGGGCGTTGCCCTGCGCGTTTCCGGCCGCAAGGATGGCAAGGCCCCGCTCGAAGAGGCGGAACGCCTCACGGAACTCCTCGTCGACCGGCGGGGTGTCGAGGTCCTGCATGAGGATGCACCCGATCCGGATGAAGTTCTCGCTGATGCGCTCGGTGACCTCTTTCCGGAGGGAGGGGTCCTCGATCTCCTGCGCGATGCGGTACGCCTCCTCAAGGGCTGCCGGGTGGCAGTGTCCCCCGGCATAGACAATCATGCCCTCGATGATCTTGGCGAGTGCGGTGACCTCCCGCTCGGGGGAGAGCATCGACGCGCTCCATTCGCGCATCCTGCGCAGCAGGTCGAGGTCCCCGTCGGCGACAGCGAGCCTCGTTGCCTCATCGATCGTCGCCGTGAGCGTCAGCGACCGTGTCTTGGGATCCTCGATGGCACAGGAGAGCCCGACCGCCCGCTGCAAAAGGTCGCGGTTTCTCGTCTCTGCGCCCTGCCGCGCAACGCGGATCACGATGGTGGAGAGGGCCTGTTCCCGGGCATTCTCGTCCATGATCGCCTTTGTCAGGCGGATCAGGACGCCGGAATCCGTGCTTTCCAGAAATCCCCTCCGTATCAGGAGCGTTATCGAGTCCTGCACCAGCTGGTCGTGCTGGGGGTGAAGGGCCATGACCCGGGAGAGGGGATCGACCTGCCGGGCAATCTCGGAGAACGCGTGCTGCCGGCAGATATCCGAGACGGCACGGTAGATTGCCGCGCTCCGTTCCGGGTTCCCGTCCGGGCGGAGTGCCTGTTCCACGTCCGCAACCCGGTCTGCCGCGATCGCGTGTTTCCAGATCGTTATGATGCATTCATCGTAGTGGGGATTCCTCTCGGCGGGGTCGACCAGGGCAAAGACCGAGAGCGCCTCGGAGAGCTTCTCCTGGACGAGGAGGACCTCGACGATCTGGAGGAGGATCCGGGACGCGACCGGCGCCGGGGAGGAGGAGACGATCGCGGGGACGATCTCCTGGAGGAGATCGGTGCTGCCAGTCGCCCGTACGACCGCGAGTGCGGACCTGACAAATTCCCGGACAGGGAACTGCCCCTCGTCTGCCATCCGGGCCTGGAGATCCATCGCCAGCCGGAAATACCAGGGGTCCCCGTTCTGCTCGGCCCGCCGCAGGAGACAGGTCACGATCGTCGGGCGGATCGTTGGTTGTTCTCCGGCAAGGGTCGCAATGATGCCGGATATCGCTTCAGGTTCGGTCTCCTTCTGGATGACCTGCCAGAGCAGCGATTCCACGACCTCGTGCCTGACCTCGGGTTCGAGGTCGGTAAGAAGGGTCAGGGTACCGCTGATATCCCGGACCCTCCGGTAGAGCGGGGAGGCGGCCGCGGTGCGGGAGATGGTCGCAAAGCAGGTCTGGCGCCGGGTCTTCTGCCGGATGTCCGCGGCGATCCGGATACTGTCGGTCCACGTCGAGACATTGTCGGTCGCAATGGCGACGGTGGCAATCGCATTTGCTATCCGTGCATGGATGACCGATCGCCGTGAGATATCCGCGATATCGACCGTCATCATGTAGAGGGAACGCAAAAATTCCACATCCTGCCGGGAAACCGCCCATTCGATCAGCGTCGGGGAGATCTGGGAGAAGATATCCGACCGGTATTTCCGGAATGTTATCCCCGAGAAGAGCGCCATCCCCCGGCTGATGAGGAACGGGTCAGACTGGGAAGAGCCCGCCTCGATCAGGATCCGGGAGAGATGGGCAAGTTCCTGGGACTGGTCGCCCTTCTTCTCGAGTCTTTCGACGATGCCGGTGATCGCGGAGAACCAGGCCTCGTCCCGCGTCCTGATGTACTGGCTAAGAAGGGCAGAGAAGAGGGGCCGGAGGTCCTCATGCGGCACGTCAGGGAGAAGGGAGATGAGGTCCGGCCGGTTGTATTCGGTCGCGGCATCGAGGATCGCAGCGCTGACTTCGGTGATCTTCTCCTTTCGTGCCCTCCGGTTTGTCTGGGTGATTGCGGAAGCGACGAGATCGGACAGCCCGGCGGTATCGGAGCCGGCGACAGACTGTCGGATGCGATCCCGGAGCGTTGTTTGGGTAGGGAGCATGGAGAGATCGGGTACCAACAATATGATTAAACACTTTAAAAGGTTTTCTTTCTTTCAACAGGCTTTTTGAAAAAAAAGTTCTTAAATCTCTACCATTTTCCAATGAAAACAGTTTAAATAATATAATTTTTGAAAAAGTGCGATTTATTCCCCCTATTTCCAAATTAAACAGTTATTCTCAATTTTTAACGGTTTCCCCACAAGGACTGGTTCCCGGGCTTACTTTTCGATGATTGCAGATACTTCATTATACAATGCGGAAGCTTCCTCCCCGGTATCGGCATCGGCAATGATCCGTATGAGCGGCTCTGTGCCGGATGCCCGGACAAGGACCCATGCGGTTCCACGGAGGATCTTCAGGCCGTCGAGCCGGTCGATAGTATCGTCCGGGAACCTGCCGGCAATCTCTGCGAGGATCGCACCGGGATCTGCCGTCGCGATCTTCCCCTTGATCATGACCCTGCGGGGAAGACCCGCGACAAGGGCAGAGAGGGGCCGGCCTTCCGCCGCGAGGATCGCAACCATCATCGCGGCGGTCATCCCGCCGTCCCGGCAGAACTGGTGGGAAGGGAAGATGGGGCCGCCGTTCCCCTCTCCCCCGAACACGACGGTTTTTCCCTCGCGGATGAGGGCATGCATGGTGCGAGCGACGTTGATGCTGCCGACCCGCGTGGCGATCACGGTGCACCCCGATTCGCGGGCAACGGTCTCGATCATCCCCGAACTGCTCACCGGGGTGACGACATAACCTTTCGTTGTGCGGCAGATGGAGCGGGCAAAGAGGGCGAGTTCGCAGTTCTCTTCGACAAATCTCCCGTTCTCGTCGACAAAGACCGCCCGGTCCGCGTCCCCGTCATGGGCTACCCCGAATGCTGCGCCGGAACTTTGTACGAGATCGGAGAGTGCCGCAAGGCCGTCTTCCGAAGGTTCCGGCAGCCGCCCGGGAAACGTCCCGTCCATCGTACCGTTGACGGTCAGGACCCGGCAGCCGATCCGGCGCAGGATCTCCGGCGTCGTCGCACAGGCGGGGCCGGATCCGGGGTCGGCAACGACGAGCATCCCGGTTCCCGGCAGGTCGGGGAACCGGGCGACGATCCCATCGATATACCGGCTCACGAGCCCGGGTGCGCTCGTCTCCTTCCCGATGGACTGCCAGGGCTGGAGGGTGAAGGACGGCCCGGCGATCCGGCGCTCGAGTTCCAGCGTCTCCTCGTCTCCCATCTCCGTCCCGTCAGGCTCGATGATCTTGACGCCGTTGTACTCGGGCGGGTTATGGGACGCCGTGATCATCGCGCCGCCGGCATAGGTCCCCCGGATGAGGTACTGGAGTGCCGGGGTGGGAAGGATCCCGCAGTCGACAACGTCGCACCCGGTCGCAAGGAGCCCGGCTTTTATGGCATGGAGGAGCATCTCCCCGCTGGTCCGGGTGTCTCTCCCGACCGCGATCGTGCCGTTCCGCATCGACCCGAGCGCGATACCAATCCTGAGCACCAGATCCGGTGTCATATCGATGCCGGCCCTTCCCCGGACACCGTTCGTGCCAAAGAGGCGTTTTTTCGGAACAGGGGCTTCTTTTTCTGGTGGTTTCATCGGTTTTCCTCTCCTCGGTTTCCCAGCCCTTTATAGTCTGCGAACCTGTCGAGATGTGCGATGATCTCATCGACGGCAGGGTTCCGGAGCACGCAGTGCTCTGTCGCAAGATCGCCAAGGACGATCCTTGGGAACGGGCGGGTTTTGAACCCTTCGATGATACAATAGTCTATGCCGGATCCCGCGAGCAGCGCGAGCATCTCATCAAGGCTGTTTCCGTGAAATGCGGCGACAGACTTCTCTGCGTCAATGCCAACAGATATCGATGCCCCGGCAGAAAAGAATTCGGTTGTGTCCCTGCCTTCTTCGAGCTCAAACATATGGTCCCCGAGGTGTTTGATGATCCCGACCTTTCCCCGCCGGGCAAGGTCCGGGACGAGCTTTTTTATCAGCGTTGTCTTGCCCGTGTTCGAGCGGCCAACGACCTGGATGATCTTCATGGGGAATGACTCCTCTTCTCCCCGGGAAGGGGAGGGACCATAGTGGTCTCCCCGGTTTTCTCTTCCTTGGAGGTTGTCTGCGCCGGTTCTTCCGGATCCTGCGCCGGTCCCGTTTCAGGTACCGGGACAGGTTCCCGTATGTCCTGCACCGGGATGGACGCACGGTCATTCTCAGGGAATTCGCGGATCGGTTCTTCACCCCCGGGTACAGGGAGTGCCGGCCCGGCAGGTTCAGGAGGAAGGACAGGTTCTTCCGGCTCCGAACGTGGTTCCTGAACTGGTACAGGTTCCGGTGCCTCAGGGACCGGGAGGGCAGCCTCCGCCTCATCTGCCGACGACTCCCTTCCAATCTCTCCGCTCACCGGCACGGGTGATGCAGATCCGTAAGGGAGTCCGACTGCCCCCTGCTCTTCCGGCTGTCCGGGCTCGAGCCCCGGCGTTTTCCTATCCCCGGTCTCCTGCGGAATTGTACCGGATGCCGGGGCCGGCAGGACCGGTGCCTGCGACCCCGCCGGAACTTCCTGGTTTCGGATCTTCCTTTTTCTCCCGCGACGGACTGCCCCGGGACGGGCTGCCGGGGGAGTGACTGCACCGGGAGCGGCCCCTTCGCCGGCAGCCGGGACTGCCCGGTCCTCCCGTTCCACCTCCATCCCCCGGGTCTTCAGTACGGTCTTTGCCGCCTCCCCGACGCTCCGCATCACGCCCGTGATCCGGTCCTCGATATCGATCTCCTCGTCAATGTCGAGCGTCGTGCTCTCCACTTCCAGCAGGAACCGGGCGACCTCGCTTGCCTCGAAGAGGAGGTCATCGAGCTCCTCGGTCGTGAAGAACCCGCACATCGCGCCGTAGAAGAAGGTCGCGCTCGACTTCCGTACCTTCTTCTTGAACGAGTTCCGTGCCTGGTTGACCGCCTGCGGGCTGTACGTGTCCTCCATGAAGGGGACGAGCTGCGGCAGGTGCGCCCCGATAAATGTCATCTCCGCCCCGCCAGTCGTGCGGAAGTCCGTGCAGAGCCGGGCGAGCGCCCATTCGCGGGCCGTGATGTAGGTCCGCTTCCGCAGGAACTGGTTCACTTTCCGGTAGGTCGCTCCGTCGACCTTCCTGAACTTCTTGTACTTGTTGATCTCTTCCTGTGCCCGTGCCTCATCCATCAGCGATCACATTCTCCGGGGGCTGTCCGGGATATCTTCCAACCCGGTTAGTGTATAGCATTATTTGGTTTATCATTGATAAAACCACCCGATGTTTTTATACTGAAATACGGGTAATTTCGGGAATATTTGCCGTTTTGGCCGTGATTATTCGTTTTTGTGCCGGGCCGGATCAACGCCGGATCCGGACCGGATCCGGCCAGTATCTCCGGATATTCTGCATAACGACAGGGGAAGTTCGTTTCCATTCTTCGCTTATGCAGGGGCTGACCGCGATGATACAACTCTATTATACTGCCAGCGTCCCTGCACCTCCCTCCCATGCAGGTGTCCTGCGTGAAGCCTGCCGTTGGACAGAGAGACATATGGGGACATTCTGAGGAAGCGGTGATCGTCCACGGGATCTTCCGGACCGTATCGGGTGATGGGGGAGTCTGAGAGAATGGGGGATTCTCAGCAGGACCCAATGACACCTGTTGTGGTGTCCGAAAACAGACTTCCGGATCCAGTCTCCCACCTAGGCTCTCTTCCCGGGCACTGCTGCCGTATCCTCTCCAGATGTGCTTTCCAAATGTGTGTCCGTGCATCAGGGGGAGTTCGCAGGATGGTTTTCAGAGGTATCGCGGTAACCGGGGAGCTGCCAGGAACATCAGATGAACATCTGCGACCCGGTTGAAGAACGGTAGTTCCATGTCACACGACCGGGAGAAGTGTGGACGATCTCTCGAAAAAAACCTCCCCGGACCGATCCCGAAATTGCGGGATGAGGGATCGGCAGGAGGTGGTATCCGGGGGCGCCTGCAATGATACGCAGGCAGGAACAAATTCCCGGTTGGTTGGACAGCCCCTGTTCGTGGCACGGTGTTCGTCTCCTCGTCAAGCGACCCTCTGGGGGGGGCACTGGTATCTCCGGATCCTCTTTCTGGTTCAGAAAATGGCACTTTGTGTATAGCATCATATGGTTTATGTGAGCCGGAAAACGGCGAATTTTCGTGGAATCTGATGGATCCTGGCGCAATGGCGGCTCCAGGATAATTAGGCCGTAATTGTTCGGAAAAATCAAATTCTCTGCCCGGATTGGGCTGGCTTTTCCAGTAAAATTCAGACAGGTGGTACACAATCCCCCCATCGCCGATCTGGAATTTCGGGAAAAATGCACGGTGTTCGTACTCCACCCCTCAAGGAACGAAAGACTGCCCGGTTCGCGGGGTCCCGGCCGGCGACAAGGGCCACATTTCTCTCGGGAGATCTAATCGATGTTGCGCTTATATCCCTGTCTTCACGTGCGAAGATTGTTCGCGCCACAAAGAAATCGGTCGATGCAGTCGTGGTCGTGGATGAGGGATGTGGTGATGCCAACGGCAGAATTGGCACGATGGTTCAGGTGGGGGTTGTATCTGCAGTCGGAGGAACGAAAACCTCTCTCATGTATTCACCGGGACGATCGTGAAAGAAATAACTGCGGGATTTTCCCCATGGCCCAGGATGGATCCGGAAGCCCTGACAGGATGCGACGTGAGCTACCCGTCGGTGGATTTTTCTACCCGAAAGGCCGCAGGAGCACGGTGAGGCACGTCGATTGCCTTCGTCACTGTCAGGAAAACGTACGATTGCCTTCCCGATCTGCCATTTTGTATTCCCTGCGGAGAAAGCACTCCCCAGGGAAATTTCAGGACGGTATTTTTTTTGGGAAAAGGGTGCCGGGCGGAGAAGACGGATCCTGTCACACCGTCTCCCACTCTTCCCAAAAAAAGCAATCCCGGATATCCACCCAACGATATGCAGATTGAGGGCACGGTCCTGGTCCGGGAAGGCGGAAATTGTTCCGAATACGAGGACCTGTCCAAAGCCTTTTTCCGTCTGCCGTGTGCGACACCGGAACGGCAAGGATGCCGGTGCCCGAATGCATCGGGATGGGAAGGATCTGTCCAATAACCCGGTGCGGGAAACGGACAGAGAGCCTTCACGGTAATGGCAGACGTCAATGGTTGTCCCGAATCCCCGAGCGTTACGAAGGCCTTCCAGAGAAAGGAATCCCGCCGTTTTTTCATCAGGATTTTGAGAGGTGCATTCAGGACCCGGATACTCCCTGGCGACCAATGCAATCATGAGGGTATCCCTGCCCAGGATTACTCCATCAGCAGGATATCATTCCCCGGTCTGCGAGGGAAGAATTCCCGGCACCTGGGAGTACAATCCGGTGACGAGCCTGCAGCACCGATACCGGATCCTCCGGTGGATGGCCGTTCAATGAAGCCCGTCCACGGGTGTGAAAATCTTCCCGACCCATGCTCCCGTGTTGGAAAGGAGAGTGAATGGGGGAGGATGGAGACAGGACCCCGATCCCTTCAATGGAAAAGGTGGCGAAGGGATGGAGGAAAAACGCTGCCAGCGTGTTCACCCGGGCGAAGTGACATGGGTCTCCCCGGTATCCCAGCCGCCGGCACGGGAAAAGGAGACCGCGAGCCGGAAGAGCATCTCCCGATTCATTCCTCCCCCATGGTGTGCCCATTCCGGAGACAGCATCGGGTTTCAGGACCCACCACAGAGCGGAACCATGACGGCGGGGACGGAAAAAATCCCCGGTTCTTTTTTTCTGATGCCGGTATTTTCCCGATCGATCTTACCCGAACGATTGCTCTCCCCGGCATAACCCGAACGGTCATGGTTCAGGGAAGGCCCATGCCTGACCCCCGGGGCGACACCGGATCGGGAGCAAGGTGTGTGCAGTCTCGCCGGTCGCCCGCAATCCTGCATCACAGGTATACCCCGCTGACTCCCGGCAGCCATTCTCCGGGACACCGCGTGCCACCTCTCCTTTCTCCGGATAATAATAGGAAACCCGGTACCCTGCAGGATGCCCTCGGTCCCCGGTTTAAATCAATCTACGATCCCTCGTTCCGGAATCTTCCCGAAACAGGGCGATGACAGAGGATCCGGGATTCTTTCTCCCGAATCCATTCCCAGGTCCCTGTTCCGGAGCTTTTCCTTTGCGACCCCGCCGGCCAACCCTCTCGGGCAGATGACCGGACTTACCGTCGATAAATTTTCCGGATCGCAATAGCGGCGTTCTGTGCCACGATCGGGTTCCTGATGGGCAAATGTATGGTCCCGGCCGGAAAAACCCCTGTTTTGCCCCACCGCGATCCGGGGAACAGGATCCGGATCCTGCAGGCTGGCTCTCCTCTCTCCAGCAACCCTCTGCTTTTCAGGGTTTTTTCCCTGGTTCCCCGGCCGTTCCGGAAATCTTCCCGGAACACTTTACGTCGGTAGGATTTGTCGCAGAATAGGCATTTGGCGCAAATCTTTATTACATTGAGATTTGATAGAATAAACCATGAATAGCGGGTATTTTTCCGAGTGGCTGAAGAGCTACCGGGACTACCTGCGGATGCGGAACTACTCGGACCGAACGATCGAGAGCTACGAACAGGTGATCCGGCATTTTGCCTACTATGTCTGGCTGCGCCGGCACACCGAGACGACCAAACTCGTCATCTACTGGAAGGATTTCGAGAATGCCCGTCTCGACACGAACGTCGAGGTGACGCCGGTCATCGTCACCGACTTCCTCTCCTTCGTCTCCTCCATGCGGACCTACAAGCCCAAGACATTCCACCGGATGATCTCGACCCTCTCCTCGTTCTACCGGTTCCTCTCGGTCCAGGGCGGCGTTGTTGCAAATCCCCTCGCCGGGATCGAGCGCCCCCGGATCAAGCAGCAGGAGATCCGGTACCTCAAGCACAGCCAGGTGCTCCGGCTGATCGACGCAATCGAGGACCCCCGGGACAAGCTGATCGTCCGGACCATCTATGCCACTGGCGTCCGGGTCTCGGAACTCTGCGGGATCACCATCGGGGACATCGACTTCGATGAACGCACGATCCGGATCCGGGGCAAGGGCGACAAGATCCGGATCGTCTTTGTCGACGAGGACACGCTCGAAGAGATCCGGAAGTTCATCGGGAAACGGATCGAGGGGCCCCTCTTTGTCGGCCAGCAGGAGAAACACCTCTCCCCCCGGGCGGTCCAGCACATCTTCCGGAACTATGCCCCGCCGGGGATCACCCCCCACAAGATCCGGCACAGTTACGCGAGCGAGCTCTACCGCCGGTCCAAGAACCTGCGGGTCGTGCAGGAGAATCTCGGCCATACCTCCATCAAGACGACCGAGATTTACCTCCACACGGACCTGGACGAGCGCCGCCAGGTATACCAGCAGTTCTTCCCGCTGGCCGGAAAGCCGGAGAGTAGTCCTCCGGGGAATTCCTGAACCCGCTGACTATCATCACGGTTCCCCCTCTCAACGGCGCAACCTGTGTTCCATCGACCTGCTCCAATGGTGATCCCTGGGGAATTATTTCCCTGCCAGGTCCCGGGCCGGCGTGAGCCAGCACCCCGCAAATATCCTGTTGGAGCACCGTCCGGTATACCCTTGGATCGTTCCCCTGACGATACTATCAGCCCGAACGTTCACGTCTTGCCCCCTCTCCCCCTTGGGAGTGAAGGCGGGGAGATCCCCCACTAAAAAAAGCAATTGTTCACCGGATCATCCGTTCTCTTCTCTGTGCCGCTCCGGATTGCATCCTGGTCGTGCCCGGAATGTATGCAACCATTCCCCATCATCCCTGAGCATGAACAGACCGCCACCTCCCGGTTCCAGGTTTCTGCCGGTACGTTCACGGTTCAGGTCCAGGTCGATCGTTTCAGCCTTTCCGTCGGTATTGGGAAAAAAATCATCAGGTATTCTCTTCTCATAAACCGTATGATGCTATATGAAAAACCGGTATAAAAATTCACGGATCCGAAAGTATTCCAGGGCCGGTTTCACCAACTCAACCACGCGGATCCGTTCAAGGAATGTGACACGATCTGCAGATTCACCGATTCTCCTTTAAGGTACGATACCTAAGTAGTACCAAAATGCCCGATTTTGTCACAGGGGAACAATCTTCACCACGGACGGTCACCGATGTCGATTCCTGAAGGAGAGAACCTTTCTGACCCGGTAAAAATTAACCAGTTAAAACAATCCACCGCCCGGCTCTCGGTTGCATCGAACACATTCCTCGTCATTGCCAAGCTTTTCGTCGGCGTTCTGATAGGATCGGTCAGCATCATCTCTGAGGCCATCCACTCCGGCATAGACCTGATTGCGGCCGTCATCGCCTTCTTCTCGGTACGGCAGTCAGCGAAACCCGCGGACGACGAGCACACGTTCGGCCACGGGAAGTTCGAGTCCATGTCCGGCTTCATCGAGGCCGGGCTCATCTTCCTCGCTGCAGGGATGATCATCTGGGAATCGGTGCAGAAGATCTTCGGGCACAACGGAGCCGGACTCTCGCAGGACCTGCTGATCGCGGGTATCGCGGTCATGGCAGTCTCCGCTGTCCTGAACTGGTACATCTCGTCCCGGCTGATGACCGTCGCGAAGAAGACCGAGTCGATTGCCCTTGAGAGCGACGCGTGGCACCTGCGGACCGATGTCTACACCTCGCTCGGGATCTTTGCCGGGCTCATCCTGATCCGGCTGACGGGCATTACGATCCTCGATCCCATCTGCGCGCTCTTTGTCGCGGCGATGATCATCCATGCAGCGTACGACCTGACCCGGCGGTCCCTTGCCGACCTCATGGACCGGAGCCTGCCTGCCGATGAGGAGCAGCGGATCCGGCAGATCCTCTGCGACCACCACTCTCAGTACGTCAACTTCCATGCCCTGCGGACAAGGAGGTCGGGGCCGGAACGGTTCATCGACCTCCATGTCTGCGTCCCGAAGCATCTCTCGGTCCAGGAGTCGCATGACTTTGCCGACCATATCGAGCACGATATCTGCCTCGAATTCCCCCGGGCGAACGTGAATGTGCATATCGAACCCTGCACCGAAGAGTGCGAAGACTGCCAGAGTTTCTGCACGATCCGCAGGAACGACGGGAACAACCTGCCGGCGAATCCCCGGAACCATCATTCCGGAAAACAGACCTGATCATGGATCTTCTCCTGACCTCGTTTCTCATCGGAATCGGTCTCTCGATGGACTGCCTGGCTGTCGCGATAGCGGCAGGGGCGCACCTGAAGGTAAGCCGGCTGAAGACCGCGGCGATCCTTGCGCTCTTCTTCGGCGCCTTCCAGGCGGGAATGACCCTTGCAGGCTTCTTCCTGGCATCCGGCTTTGCCTCCCTCATCTCGGACTTCGACCACTGGGTCGCTGCTCTCATGCTCTTTGCCATCGGGGGGAAGATGATCTATGAAGGCGTCCACGACGGCGAAGAGGAAGAAATTCCGGATGTGATGAACCTTGCTGCGGTAACCTATCTCGCCGTTGCAACCAGCATCGACGCCCTCGCGGTCGGGATCAGTTTCGCCTTCCTCGGCATGCCGGTGCTCTCTCCCGCGATCATCATCGGGGTCGTTGCCGCCCTTGTCTCCTGCGCCGGCGTTTTCCTGGGAGGGAGGCTCGCGCATGTCCTGGGAAGGCGGGCCGATATTGCCGGCGGCCTGATCCTCATCCTCATCGGTCTCCGGATCCTGCTGGAACACATGATCCTTGCGTAACTGTGCGAACGGTAAAGGATGGTGAAGATCCATGAATATGTACACTTCACGATACTGAAAAAACACGAGGCGAGATTATGGAATCAGAATTTTTTTATGCCGTTCTCACGATCCTCATCGGCCTCATCGCCGCGGGGATAGCGTACGGCATTATCCTGTGGCTGAAGAAAAAAGCGGAGAAAACCGTCTCTCAGCTCGACGACATCCTGCTGTCCGCGCTCGGAAGGCCCGTCGTTATTACGGTCCTTGCCGTCTCTATCTACATCGCCCTGACGCGGTTCGCCATCCTGCCGGATGTCGTCGCCGGGTTTGCGGTTGACCTGTACATCAACGCATTTTTCATTTTAATCGTGGCGTGGGTCATCTCTTCCTTCTCCTATACCTTCCTCTGCACGTATGGTTCGACGATTGCAAGAAAGACGGAAACAGACTTCGATGACCGCCTGCTCCCGATGCTTGAGATCGGCGCCCGGTACCTGATCTGGTTCATCGCCTTTCTTATGATCCTTGCGAATTTCCACATCGATATCACTCCCCTCCTCGCCGGCGCAGGGATCGCGGGGATTGCCCTTGCACTCGCAGCCCAGGATCTCCTCTCCAACTTCCTGGGCGGGGTGATCATCGCCGTCGACAAACCCTTCAAGATTGGGGATCGGGTCCGGTTCGGGGAATATTCCGGGGACATCGTCGCCATCGGCCTGCGGAGCACCCGGTTAAAAACGCTGGATAACCAGATCGTCACGA
>JAKLEQ010000010.1:25987-36541 GCA_022711635.1 Methanoregula sp.
TCCCTAACTCCAGCCTTACCTCGAATGTGGTCGTCAATTTCGCGCAGCCGGATTTCCGGCTCAAGGTCCGACTACCCTTCTCCGTTGCCTACGGCTCCGATATCCGGCAGGTGAAGGAGATTCTCCTCGGGATTGCCGCAGAGGCGGCGGAGAAGACCCCGTGGGTGCTGAAGGATCCGGCTCCCTCGGTGTATTTTCTCGAATTCGGGGAGTCGAGCCTGAACGGGCAGCTCCTCCTCTGGACAAATAATTACGATAACTCGTGGGATGTCCAGGACTATGTCAACTGCCGGATCGACGAGCGGTTCCGCGAGGCGGGGATCGAGATCCCGTTCCGTCAGGTCGATGTCCGTATGCGGGACAAAGAGTGATACCCGGCACTCCTCCTCCCCGCTGCTGATCCCCGGGTTTTTTCGATCAAAAGCCCGGTCGATCACGCCGTGCGGTTGCTGCCGGGACACCTGCCTGGCGGATTTTACCCGGATTTTGCGGGTCTGCCCCCGCTGCAGCCGTCCCCCACCGGAACCGGGCAGATGCACCGTATCATTGTGCAGGGGCAGCCCCGATCGTAAAAAGGGTCGGAAAGAATCACTGAAACGGGAAGGGGATCATGAAAGCCCCGGAAAAACCACAGGTTTTTCTGGGAGCTCCGCCCACATCCCTTCAACAGCGGTGCGACACCATGGTCTCGTGGGAACTGGTCTTTGCTATCATCCCGGGGATCATCCTCTTCCTGTACGGGATCGAGCAGTTCTCCCGCGAGGTGCAGCTCGCCGGCGGGGAGGTGTTCCGCTCCCTCATCCAGCGCTTTACCCGGACGCCCGTGCGGGGGACGGTCACCGGTGCCATCGTCACCTCGCTCGTCCAGTCCAGCACGGCAACGACGGTCATCACCGTGGGGCTCGTGAACGCGGGCATCATCTCCTTTGCCGCCTCCCTCGGGATCATCTTCGGCGCCAACCTCGGCACTACGATGACCTCCCAGCTCATAGCACTGAACCTGACCGCGTTTGCCCCGCTCTTCATCCTGCTCGGATTCATCATCGGGATCATCCCGGGGAAGTATCGTGTCTTTGGCCGCCCTATCTTTTACTTCGGCCTTGTCTTCTTCTCGCTCTCGCTGATTTCCTCGGTGATGGCCCCCTATCGTACGGATCCGCAGTTGATCACGCTCATCGGGATGATGGACACGGTCTTTCTCCAGATCGCGTTCGGGTTCATCATTACGAACATCTTCCAGTCCAGCTCCGTGACAACGGGCCTTGTCGTGGTCATGTCCCAGAACGGACTCATCACAACGGAAGTCGCAATCCCCATCCTTTTGGGAGCGAACCTCGGCACACCCACCACGTCCCTGCTGGTGGCAGCACGGATGAACACTTCGGCAAAGCGGGCTGCCATGGCGCATTTCCTCTTCAACTTCCTTGGGGTGCTGATGTTTTTACCGGTCCTCGGGCTGTTCACGAACCTCATCGTCGCCCTTGGCGGCGATGCCGGCCAGCAGGTGGCGAACGCCCACCTCATCTTCAACCTCACCTGCTGCATTGTCTTTTTAATCCTCATCCGGCCCTTCGAGCGGCTCGTGATACGGTTTGTCCCGGGCAGGGAGGACGATGTCGTCTTTGTTACCCGTCACATTGTAACCCCCCTGCCGGATTCCACCACCGATGCGATGCAGCAGGTGGAGCGGGAGATCCGGCACCTCCTGACTACCCCGGGAAAACTGCTCGAAGAACTGGAGGGCATGGTCCGTGACCCGAAGAAGTATTCTCCCCGGGTACGGCAGCTCCAGGACTATGCCACCTACCTTGATGTGCAGGCGAGCAACGCAGCACTTGAGATCTCCCGGCGAGATCTCTCTCCGCACGATGCCACACGTCTTGCCGGGCTTGTCCGGATCTCCAAGCTCGGGCAGGTGCTCGCCACCCAGACTGCAGAACTCGTAGAGATGATCCACCAGATCCAGGAAAAAGGGATCACCCTGTCGGAAGAGTCCCGCACCGGCCTCGAGTACACCCTCATCCCGTGCACCATGAACCTGCGGACCCTCGGGGATTCATTCCCCGCAATCACTGACGAGATCAATGAGTCCATGCGCATGCAGGACGACAACCTGCGGGACATCATCACGATCCAGTACCGCGAGTACCTCAGGCGGTTTGCTGCAAAAAAGACCCCCTCGGGCAGCGAGTTTTCCCGGGTCCTCTTCCAGATCGAGGGGATGGCAGGAACGATCCGCGAGATTCGGAAGTCCACCCGGCTGCTGGACCGGTCATGATCGTGCCGGGATGGACAATATACCCGTAAGGTCCGGCCAGGTTACCGGTTCCATCAATGATTTAACCTCTCCATAAAAAGGAGAATATGCTGACCTATGGACCTGCCGGAAACCCCCCATGCCCAGTCTGCGGAAACGATTGCAACCCTCCTTTCATCAAGCCCCGCGGGCCTTTCTGAAGAGGAAGTAACGGCCCGGCGGGAACGGTTCGGAAGGAATGTCATTAAGGAGGAGAAGACCAGCCGTTTTGTCATCTTCCTCCGGCAGTTCAAAAGCCTGCTTGTCTATATCCTCATCATCGCTGCCGTCATATCCCTCCTCGTCGCCGATTTCAAGGATTTCGTGATCATCCTTTTCATCATCCTTGTCAACAGCATCATCGGGTTCTGGCAGGAGGTCAAGGCGGAGGCATCGCTTGCCGCCTTAAAGAAACTGACCGAAAGCAGGGTCTGTGCGATGCGGGACGGGAAAACCTGCACCCTCCCGTCAGATGAACTCGTGCCCGGGGATTTCGTATTCCTTTCCGAAGGTGACCTTGTCACTGCCGACATACGGCTCTCCGGTTCCAGCGCCCTGACCGTGGATGAATCCTCGCTCACGGGGGAGTCGCTCCCGGTGATAAAAGACCATACTGCACTGGTCCGGCCGGATGCACCGCCGTATGACCTGAAAAACAGCCTCCTCTCGGGCACGGCCATCGTGCGGGGCTCAGGAAGCGGGTACGTGGTCCGGACCGGGAAAAACACGTATTTTGCCGGCATCGCAGCGCTCGCACAGGAGCGTTCCCCCGACAGCCCGTTCACGCGGGCGATCGCCCATTTCTCGAAACGGTATATCACGATGCTCCTCGGTATCTTTGCCCTCGTCGGCACCATTGCGATCCTGCAGGGCCGCCCGGCAGCAGAGATCGCCTACCTGCTGGTCGCCCAGATGGTATCCGCGGTGCCCGAGGGACTGCCCATTGTCGTGACCATCATCATGGTTGTCGGGGCGCTGGTCCTCTCGAAGAAACAGACCCTGGTCCGGTACCTCCCGGCGGTTGAGACGATGGGATCGGCAACGGTTATTGCCTCGGATAAGACCGGTACCATCACCGAAGGCCGGCTGGCCGTTTCCGAGGACTATGCCCTTGACCGGGACGAACTGCACCGTGCCGCCGCGCTCTGCAATGATGCCAACGGCGGGTTGGGAGATCCCATCGATATCGCCCTTGCGCGGTGGGTCGGTGACTACGACAAGGTCCGGCAGCAGAATCCCCGCAGCTGGGTATACCCGTTCAACACGGTAAAGAAACTGATGGCCACCGCAAACCTTGTCGGGGGCAGGGAGCGTTTCTTTATCAAGGGCGCCTACGAGGAACTGAAGAAGCATGCCGTCAATGCCGCGGAGCTCGGCGAACTGGAGCGCTGGATCGAGGAGATGGCCGGCCGGGGTCTCCGGGTGCTTGCCTTTGGCGCCGGGGAATGGATCGCGGAAGATCCGGAAGCATGGCGCTATTCGGTTGTCGGGATCATCGGGTTCATCGACCCGCCCAAGGATAGTGCTGCACAAGCCGTCGCAGTTGCGCAGAAGGCCGGCATCCGGGTCATGATGATCACCGGGGACCACCCGCTCACGGCAAAGGAGATCGCCCGCGCCGTCAACATCTGGAAGGAGGGCGACGGCGTCCTGACCGGGCCGGCGATCGAGGCGATGACCGATGAAGAGCTGGCAACGACACTCCGGCACACCACCGTCCTTGCCCGGATCCTTCCCGAGCACAAGTACCGGGTGGTCCGGGTGCTCCAGGAACATGGCGAGACCGTCACGGTTACCGGTGACGGGGTGAACGATGTCCCGGCGCTGCGGGCGGCCGACCTCGGCATTGCGATGGGCTCGGGCACTGAAGCGGCCAAGAGCGCAGCAAAGATGGTCATCGTGGACAACAACCTCTCGGTCATCGTTGACGCGATCCGGAATGCCCGGGTCATCGTGGACAACATGCGCAAGGTGATCTATTACCTCGTTTCCACCTCCATCACCGAGATCGTCCTGATCAGCACAACGGTCTTTTTCGGGCTGCCCCTCCCCCTTCTTCCCCTCCAGATCCTCTGGATCAACCTTGTTACGGACGGGGTTCAGGACAAGACCTTCCCGTTCATCCGGGAGGAAGGGGACGTGATGAAACGGCGCCCCAAGGACCCTGCTCTGCAGTTCTTCGACAGCCGGCAGATCCGCCGCATCATAACCTTCGGTCTTGTCATGGGCTGTACCGGGGCGGTCATGTTCTGGTACCTGCTGGGCCGGTACCCGTACGAGCTCGTGATCTCGATCATGTTCACATCGTTTGTCGTCTTCCAGTGGTGCAACGGCCTCCAGGCGCAACAGGAGCACGAGCCATTCCTGCTGGACATCAGGAAAAGCCTGACCATCAACCCGTATATCTTCTATGGTATCGGCCTTGGAATCATCCTCCAGCTCATGGCGATCTATGTAATTCCGGGCATCTTCGGGGCCGTTCCTCTCGGACCTGAACACTGGGGATACGTGGCCTTCCTCGCGCTGGTCGCGTTTGCCGTAGTCGAGGCGATCAAGTGGCTGGAATACAAGGAGAGCCATGCGGTGTAACCGGGGCGCAGGGGATAGATCGCAACCGCTATCCTGCAGGATATCTCCCCGGGTGCTTCCGGTCCCACCGCCGGATGCGTATCGCGTGCAGTCTGTGCCGCATGAACAATCTTTTTCCATTTCGGCCGAAAGAGTAATGACTGCGCAACCCGCAACGGAGACCTGGCCTTATGCATCCTGAATCACCCTCCCCCCAAACCCCCGCCCCCGGCCCAAAGGTCCGGTGGCGCTGTGCCGTCTGCGGTTTCGTCTTTGAGGGGGAAAAACCGCCGAAAGGCTGTCCGGTCTGCCACAGCCCGTCGGGGGAATTCCTTCCGGATACCGAAAGGAAGCAGCTCACCTACGATGGGAAGCCCTTTGATGTCCTGGTGATCAACGGCAGCACCCACCGGGCCGGCAACACCGGCTACATGGCCGACCTGGCGGAGGACGTTCTCCGCGAACAGGGCGTCCCGTACCGGCGCTACAACCTCAGTGAACACCACATCGATTCCTGCTGGTGCTGCTACGCGGTCCGGGCCGAGTCCTGCACCTATCCCTGCCGGAACAGGAACGACGACATGCCGGCCTTCCACCAGATGCTTGCGGCGTCGAAGGCGGTTATCATCGCCTCCCCGATCAACTGGAACAGCATGTCCGCACGGCTCAAGATCTTCCTTGACCGCACCACCTGCATGGAGAACCTCTACCACCTGGGAAAGCCCGGGCTGACCGAGGGGAAGATTGCCGGCATCCTGGTGAACGGCCACGAGGACGGGGCGATCAAGACCGCGATGGACATCTGGCTGAACTTCGAGCAGCTGGGATACATCCTTGCCCCGTTCGGGATCGGCTTTCGGACGCACGGGTCGGAGTTCAACAGCAAGACCGACCACGAGTTCTTCCGGAACGACGCGCTTCTCGTCCACCAGGTGCGGGGCGTGGTGACCAATGTCATCGGGATGCTGCGTCTGGGTATCGAGGAGAAGGTCAAAGGAACGCTCATCCCGGTCACCGAGTGAGCTCCTCCCGATACAGATCGAATCCGTGCCTCATACCGTTCCCGGTATCGAGGGATTCCAAAAAAATTTAAAGTTCAGGTACGAAAAAAACGTTTATTGCGGAGTGCATCCAGGTACCTTCGATCCCTGTTCATCATGCGAAAGACTCCTGCACTGCCCGCCCCTGTCCTCTTCAGGACAGACCCCTCCACCGCAACCAGCGTGATACCCGTGAACACCAGTTCCAGGACTACCGGAGCCGGGCCCGACGGCCGTGCCGGGTGAACGACGACCATGATAGCGATCGAGTATGTCCTTGCCAGTGCCGCGGTCCTTATCCTGTTCAGCATCATCGCGAACAAGGTATCGGGGAGGCTCGGCCTTCCCGCCCTGTTGATCTTCATTCTTGTCGGCATGCTGGCCGGTTCCGAGGGTCCCGGGGGGATCTATTTCGACGACCCGTTTATCGCGCAGAGCATCGGGGTTGTCGGCCTCGCCCTTATCCTCTTCTCAGGAGGTCTCGATACCCGGTGGACCGAGGTGCGGCCGGTCCTTACCCGGGGGCTGGCGCTCTCCACTGCCGGGGTCGCTATCACGGCACTTATCGTCAGCATCGCCGCGGATCTTCTGCTCGGGTTCACGCCGCTCGAGGGGTTCCTGCTCGGGGCGATCGTTTCTTCAACCGATGCGGCTGCGGTCTTCTCTATCCTGCGTTCGCGCCGGGCAAGTCTCAAGGGCGAGCTTCGTCCGCTCCTTGAGTTCGAGTCCGGCAGCAACGATCCCATGGCCATCTTCCTCACGATCGGGGCCATCTCCCTCATCATGCTCCCGCAGACCTCGTTCTTCTCGCTCGTGCCGCTCTTTGTGCAGCAGATGGCAGTCGGCGGTCTGCTCGGCTATGGGATGGGGAAAGGTGCCGCCTGGCTGATCAATGCCGTGAAGCTGGAGTACGAAGGCCTGTACGCGGTCCTGACCCTTGCCTCGGCGCTGCTCATCTACAGCCTTTCGACCATCCTGGGAGGCAACGGGTTCCTTGCGGCCTACACCGCCGGCCTGGTCATCGGCAACAGCGCCATTGTCCACCGGAAGAGCCTGACCCGGTTCCACGAGGGCATTGCATGGCTGATGCAGATCACCCTCTTCCTCACCCTCGGGCTCTTTGTCTTCCCCTCCGGGCTCCTGCCCGTGCTTGTCCCGGGCATCATCATATCCGTTGTCCTGATCTTTGTTGCCCGCCCGGTTGCCGTGTACCTCTCGCTCCTCCCGTGGACGATGAAGAAGAACGAGAAGCTGATGATCTCGTGGGTGGGGCTCCGCGGCGCTGCCCCCATCGTGCTTGCAACGTTCCCGCTCATTGCCGGCGTGCCGCAGGCCCATGTCTTTTTTAACCTGGTCTTCTTCATGGTGATCGCATCCGCGCTCCTCCACGGGACTTCGATCCCCTTCGTTGCTAAACACCTCGGCCTTTCCGCTCCCCTTCCCACCCGGTCGCGGTTCGGGCTGGAACTGGATTCTTTGGAGGATTCCCGTAACGAACTCTTCGAGCTCGTCGTCCCTCCTGGCTCCCCGGCCTCCGGAAAGCAGATCGTGAACCTCGGTCTTCCGGCCGGCACGCTGATTATCCTGATAGCAAAGGGCAGCGAACAGTTCTCACCGCGCGGGGCAACGGTGCTGGAAGACGGCGACACCCTCCTCATCCTCACGACGCCGGATGCAGCGGCCTCCGTCCGCAGCATCATCATGGGTGCGACAGAGACGGCACCGGAAGAGCCCGAACCCCCCGAAGGCGGCTGGCCCTGGGGGGCTGGCTTCAGGTGGGGGGCGATAAAACCTCCGCAGGATGAACGGGGGCGATCATGAGCGCACCCGCAACGGAACGCTGGTCATCGCATATCGCGTTCATCCTCGCGGCGATCGGTGCCGCGGTCGGGATTGGGAATATCTGGCGGTTCCCGGCACTGCTCGGCCAGAATGGCGGGGGTGCGTACCTTGTCCCCTACTTCATCGCCGTCTTCCTGTTTGCCTTGCCGCTGATGGTGCTTGAGATCGCGATGGGACGCCACTTCCGCAGCAGCGTGGTCAGTTCGTTCCGGGCGATCCGCCCAACGTTCCAGATCATCGGGTGGCTGCTCGTCGCCATCCTGTTCCTGATCCTCAGCTACTACATTGTCATCACCGGCTGGACCATCGCGTATGCTGTTTTCTCCGCAACCGGCGACACGACACCGTTCGCTGTGTTCACTGCATCGTACCTGCCGGTGGCGTACGGGGCCCTTGCCGTCGTCTTGACCGGCATTGTTGTAGCCCTCGGTATCCGCACGGGGATCGAACGGGTTTCGGTCCTGATGGTCCCGGTCATTGTTGGAATCCTTATCATCATGGTACTGTTCTCTACCACCCTGAGCGGGTTTGGCACGGCAGTTCGGTTCCTGTTCACCCCGGATTTCACGGTCCTCACCCATGCCGGGATCTGGGTTGCTGCGTTCGGGCAGGCGTTCTTTTCCCTCTCGGTCGGGGAAGGGATCCTGCTGACCTACGGGGCGTACATGGCACAGGACCAGGATATCCCGCGGGCCTCCGTGGTCATCTGCGTTGCAGACCTTGCCGTTGCGCTGCTCGCAGGGCTCGTCATCTTCCCCATCGTCTTCTCGTTCGACCTTGCGCCGGCGGCCGGCACGCAGCTCGCGTTCACGACCCTGCCCCTCGCGTTTACCCTCCTGCCGGCAGGGCGCCTGTTCGCGGTTGCCTTCTTTGTCGTGCTCTTCTTTGCCGCCTTTACTTCATCCGTGTCTATGCTGGAAGTTGCTGTCTCCTCGCTGGAGGAGGCGTCCGGATGGGGCCGGAGGAAAACCGTCTCGATCCTGACCGGAGTCCTGCTCCTCGTCAGTCTCGTTCCTGCGCTCAGTTTCAGTGCGATGAACCTCAGCCTCTTCGGGGTCCCCGTGCTCGATATCATGGATGAAACGGTGGGAACCCTCGGTCTCCACCTTGCGGCAGCTCTCCTTGCGATCGCATTCACGTGGTTTGTTCCCCGCACAATATTCGAAGAGGAGACCGGCGGGGGTTCCCCCATGACCGGGCTCGCATTTCTTCTCTGCAAGTATGTTATCCCTGCCGTCCTCCTCGCAACAATCGGTATCCACCTGATCGCCGGCTTTGAGATGCCCGATGCAACGTATGTCGCCGGGGAACATTTCCTGAACGCGTGGCTCCAGAGCGGTATGCTGGCAGTACTGCTCGTGGGAATTATTGCCGTGATCCTGATCATCAGGGCAGCCCGCCACTGAACCAGCGCCAGCCCCAAGGGCGGTCAACCTCAGGTCCTGGTACGGGATACCGTGCAGGGCGCACGGGAAGGGATCGCGTGAACCCCCGGCAACGGGTATCCGGATCCCGTTAAACCGGGTTACAGTATCGCTTTTAAAAAGGCCGGGCCGGAAAACCGGACGATGTGCGACACCTTCAGGAAAGGAATTCTATCTGCCCGGATCCCTATCCTATTAAATATGGCCGCTGCAACTCTAGTTTTGATCGACTACGGTCGGGAAGCCTTACACGGATGCGGGTGTTCCGGTTGCCAGGAACCAGAGTTTCCTCACCGCCGGATCGCGTTGCCCGGTCCTTCCTGAGGATGGCCGTCTGAACGAAAAACTGGAGATACGGTATGACGAACGAGAATAAAAGCCCGGGAATGGGCGAAGGATCCAGCCAGGTTACCGGACGGGGCACGTCGATCCGGGACTGGTGGCCGAACCAGCTGAACCTGAAAATCCTGCACCAGCACTCCTCCCTCGCGAGCCCCATGGGCAGGGATTTCAACTACGCCAAAGAATTCCAGAGCCTCGATTATGCCGCTGTCAAGGCGGACTTACAAGCCCTGATGACCGATTCACAGGACTGGTGGCCGGCGGACTTCGGCCACTACGGCGGCTTACTCATCCGCATGGCATGGCATTCCGCCGGCACGTACCGCACCGGTGACGGCCGCGGGGGCGCCGGTTCCGCCCAGCAGCGGTTCCCGCCCCTCAGCAGCTGGCCGGATAACGTGAACCTCGACAAGGCGCGACGGCTGCTCTGGCCGATCAAGCAGAAGTACGGCCGGAAGATCTCGTGGGCCGACCTCATGATCCTGGCCGGCAACGTTGCCCTTGAATCGATGGGGTTCAAAACCTTCGGCTTTGGGGGCGGCCGCGAGGATGCCTGGGAGCCGGATGAAGCGGTGTACTGGGGCTCCGAGAGCACGTGGCTTGGCGACACGCGTTACTCCGGCGACCGGAACCTCGAAAACCCGCTCGCCGCCGTGCAGATGGGGCTCATCTATGTCAACCCGGAAGGCCCGAATGGCAAACCCGACCCGCTTGCGGCAGCAAAGGATATCCGCGAGACCTTCGCCCGCATGGCCATGAACGACGAGGAGACGGTTGCGCTCATCGCCGGCGGCCACAGTTTCGGCAAGACCCACGGCGCAGGCCCGGCGACCCACGTGGGGCCGGAACCCGAAGCTTCCCCCATCGAGCAGCAGGGCCTCGGGTGGAAGAGCACGTATGGAACCGGCAAAGGCGGCGACACGATCACGAGCGGGCTTGAGGTCACCTGGACCAACACCCCGACACGCTGGAGCAACAACTTCTTCCGGGTCCTGTTCGAGAACGAGTGGGAACTGACAAAGAGCCCGGCCGGCGCGTACCA
>JAKLEQ010000100.1 GCA_022711635.1 Methanoregula sp.
GTCCCCTGCAGGTCCATCCGGATGATGATGCTCTGGGTGTTCGCGAGAATCTCCCGGTTCCGGGCCTCGCTTGCCTTCAGGGCGTCGGTCAGTTTCTTCCTTGACGTGATATCGGTGACGACAAAGGTGCCGCCCTTTGCGAGATCCCGGGGATCGAGTGCCTGGACCTGCAGCTGGCAGGCGACGACCTTCCCGTCCTTCCGGAGAAGCCCGCATTCCGCGATCCCCTGCCCCTCCTTCGTCCGGTTCAGCGAGAGGTCCCGGACCAGCTGCTCGTACTCTTCGGAACCGGGGACAAGGGACCGGGTGTCTTTGCCGATGAGCCGGGCTTCTTCATACCCGAGGAGAACTGCAAACGGCCGGTTCACCCAGGTGATGACATTGTTCTGCATCTGGAAGATGCCGAGCGGGGTCGCCGAGAGGATCGCGGCGAGCTGATCGTTCTGGATCTTGAGCTCCCGTTCCGCCTTCTTCTTCAGCATCGTCTGCTTGATGAGGAGGAGGAGATCGGTAAACGAGGACCGCGGGTCGCCCCGCACGAACGGAACCTCGCTGCAGTAGGTCACCTCCTCGACGATCACCTTGCCCGGCGTCCTGCGGGCGAGCAGGATGACCGGCGTCGTGTTCCCCTGGTTTTTTAGGTACTTGATGAACTCGATCCCGTTCATGTCGGCGACAAACTCGACCCCGTTCACGTCCGGGATCTGCTCGTAGCAGACGATCACGTCGTAGGATCTTCCCTGCAGCCGCTCCAGGGCCTGCTTGGTGGAGTGGGTGACGTCGAGCCGGATCTCCCCGGACTTCTCCAGCACCGACCGGGCGCCCGCCATCATCGCCGAGTGGTCATCCACCAGAAGGACCGCAATCATCGTACTGCCCCCGGCGGGTTCTCCGCCGGTGTTTCGTAAGAAGGTGGCAGCGCTCTTGATAAATAGTTGTTGCGAAAAAACCGCCGGAGCGACGATACGCCGCCGGAATGATAACGAACATTCCCCGCGTTCCCGAACCCAGGTCTCCCGTGCCCTCACGCCGGGAAAAAAAGTTACTTCCTGGAGTGCTGGACGATTGCGAGCTGGTACATCCAGTCCATCAGGGGATGGCATTGGGTAACAATGCATTCGAGTTCGCACCCGACGCACGGGATGAGCTCGTCCCCGGCAAGGAGATGGGCAGGGTTGATCTCTTTTGCCGTCTTCTTTGCCGTGAGGAGGAAGGTCTTGGTGCTGCCCTTCTTGCATTCGATCCGTTCGATGAGGCCGTCCTCTTCGAGCTTTTTTACGACGCGCGAGCACTTCCGGCTGTCGACATCGAGCTCCTTCCAGAGCTCGCTCTGGAGGATCCCCTCCGGCCTCGACCGGATCAGTTCCAGAACATCCGTTTCAAGGTCAGTCATCCGGAAAGCCTCAGATCAGGGGGGCAATGGTAAGGATATTATTCCCGCGGATCACGACCGTGCCAAGGCTCCGGCCCCGCTGGTTGTTGACGAACTCGATGGTCTCGTCCATGTGGATATTGAGGTACTCGTCGACGGCGATCAGCCGCCCCTGCAGGGACCGCTTCTCGTCCTTGATCTCGACCGAGACCTTGGCATCGACAAGGGCGAAGACTTTCTTTATCGGGAGAACGATTCCGTTAACCATCTGCCCTACATTGGGGGGCTGTCTAATTTAAGGTTTGCTTCCTTCGTGGCAGGGTTGCGGGGTGACGGGGGGTCCTCCCCCCTGTCGCACAACGGAAAAGACCGGTGCCGGTCCCTCACTCCGGGATCGGCTCCCAGCGCTGTGCGAGCACCTTCTCGACCGAGGGAAGCGTCGTATACTCCATCTCGGAGAGCGAGAGCCGGTGGGGCTCAAAGGGACCCTGCGCCCGGATCACGTCCGCGAGCTCGTTGCACCGCGCCCGGACCCGGTCGAACCCGGGGTCGTCGAACATGTCGGCAGGCCCGATCAGCTTCCCGTTGCAGACCTGGAACCCGAAGCAGAGGACCCTGGGCGGTCCATCGAACCGGGTACAGTTGGCATCGGGAAGGCCGACCGGCATGAACGGCCCGTGGTGCGACCCCCGCATCCAGCCGGCGACGAAGACGGGGGTGGTGAACGGCTCGATGACCTCGCCGACGGCAGGGAAGCCGCTCTGGGACCGGACGATCATGACCGGGTCGTCCTTCCCCACGTACTTGCCCGCGATCAGGCTCAACCGCTGCGTGCTCGTGGACGCGGCAATCGTGCCGTCCTTCTTGAAGACGTGCTTGATGACGTAGCGCGAGGGGGCCCCGATGTACGCGAGCATGTTATAGATCTCCTCGGGGCACCGGAACATGATCCGGCGCTTCTTGACAAGGTCGTGGACCTCGAAGATAAACCCGTCATGCATGGACGGATCGATGACAAGTCCCGCGGTGTTGAACGGGTCGGCGAAGATCTTGTACAGGTAGAAGTTCCACGCCCCCGGCTCGGTCTTGTCCGCCATGAAGACGAGGAGGGGGTCGGACCCGCGTTCCTCGAACTCCATCTCGGCGACGCCAGGGCCCATGCCCCGGACATTGCCGGAGAAGGCGTCCGCAAGCATGTCCTGTCCCGCCCCGTAGAGCTTGAGGCTCTTTGCGATCTTCGTGCACTCGGTAAAGACGTTCCACGCGAGCTTGTGAATCTCGGTGTTGTCGACCCCCATCGTGTGTGTCATGATGAGTTCGAGGTCGTCGCCGCAGTGGGTGACGAAGGAATCGGTGAGGAGTTTGCCGCGCTGCTCCTTCAGCATGAGTGCAGCCTTCTCGAGGAGTGCGGGGTGGACGCGGGAGTGCCCGGGATAGCTGCCCACGTCCGCCTTGATCACGGATACGGTGGTCTTCGGCATAAAAAATTCACAGTATGAGCTTTGCGCCCGATACAAAAAGATTGCGGTGGAATTTTGGAGGAGATGGAAGACCGGAGAGAAAAAAGATTATCTGAGGTTCTTTACAACCACTGACGCCGTGCCCGCGGAGCTGAACGCCCTGAAGAAGACGAGGCTCTCGGCGTACGCCATCGCAGAGATGGCTTCCTCGGTGTCCTCCGGCAGCGAGTAGAGGTCCTTGAAGAACTCCTTGATCGCGTTCTTGCAGTTCCCGTCGAAGATCTGCTTGTCTTTCTTTCCGGGGTTTGCCGGCCGGTACTTCTCGAGCGTCCAGTCCTGGATCTCCTTATACAGCGCCGGTTCGAAGACCTTGAGGGTGGAAAAGACAACGTCCTGCCAGAACGTCCCGACGTTGCCCTTGATGATATCCCCCTTGGGGAAGTGCAGGTTGATGAGCTCCCGCGGGGTGCCGGTGATCCCGTGCTGGGCGATACCGACCTTCAGGCGGTTGTCCCGCAGGGCCTTTGCGATCGCCTGCGTCCGCGGGATATCGATCGAGAGCTGCTCCACGACGTTCCCGTTCGCGTCGTACGTGTGCCCGTGCGTGCTGCCGTTCGCGATCGCAAGCACGTGGGGATAAACGTCGTTCTCGTTGAGGGCCTTGATGAACCCGACCGCCTCCTCGGGCTTCGTGAGGATCATCCCCTCGCCGTCCTTTCTCCCGATCTCGCCGACCTCGACCTCGAGACCGAACTCCCTGCCCTTCATCCGGTCTTTGATGAACCGGGCGAGATCGGTCGTGATCCGGATGTTGTCGGCAAGTTCCTCCTTCACCGTCTTTCCCTCGAAGTTGAAGAGGTGGGAGGCGTCGATGGCAAACGAGGTGTAGCCAGCGGCGATCTGGGCATCGATCAGCTCCTTTGTGGACGCGATCTCGGCGGCATCGCCCTTCTTGACGGTGATGTGGTCGGCGTGGAGCGCCCATGCGCCGAACTTCACGTTCTTTGCCGCCTTCTGCATCCGGTCCGAGAAGTCGTGCGGCGTCATGCCGGTGTACCCGCCTTTCAGGTCGCACTCGGACCGGGCGAGCTCCATGAAGAGGGCGGAGTCCGTCTCCTTTGCCGCACGGAAGATCCCTTCAGCGACCGATGCGATCCGGACGTTCGCTGCCATGATGATCGCTTTTCTGCCGGTGACACCGGAGAATATTGCCGAGCCGGGGATGGGGCCATACGCGTTCTTTGCCATGGTGTGATCACTTCGTACTTCTCATCGTTCCCGCATAAACGTTTCAATGGACGCGATCTCTTTCTTCCCGCCAATGTAGACAGGCGTCCTCTGGTCGATCTTCTCCGGCTTGACAGAGAGGATGGCCGTCTTCCCGTTGCTGGTCGCGCCGCCCGCGTCCGTGATGATCTTTCCCATGGGGTTTGCCTCGAAGAGGAGCCGGAGTTTTCCCTTCTCCTTGCCCGCAAATCCCGGGTACGTGAAGACGCCGCCCTTGTGGAGAATCTGGTGGACGTCGGCGACGAAACTCCCCGAGAACCGGAGCTTGTAGCCGGCTGCCTCAAGCCTTGCGATCCACTGCGCATGGGCGGGAAGGTAGTCCTTCCGGAGCGCCCCGGGCGCGTAGATCTTCCCTTCCGGGATCCGGATGTCGCGCTGCCGGAGGAAGAACTCCCCGGCCTCGTCCATGGCAAACTCGTGAACCCCGCTTCCTGCGGAGACCGTCAGTGTCGTGAGCGGCCCGTACAGGATGTACATCGCGGCGATCATGTCCTTCCCTGCATCAAGCACGCTTCCCTTACAGATCCCGATGATCGTCCCGACGCAGAGGTTGACGTCGATGAGCGAGGAGCCGTCGAGCGGGTCGATGACGATCCCGAAGTCGTTCTTCGGGTTCTCAATCTCGATGATATGGTCCTGCTCTTCCGTGGCAATCGAGCGGACGAGCCGGGTCTTTTTCAGGCCGTTAATGAAGATACCATCGGCATACTTGTCGAGGGCCATCTGCTCCTCGCCGTACATGTTCTTCGTCTTCTCATCCGCGATCGCGTTCCGGGCCGCGGCGAGGAACCCCTTCTTCACGTCCTGTGCCTGCGAGGAGAGGAAGAGGATCACTTCGGCAAGATTTTTGTCGGTCTTTTCCTGGGCAAGAAAATCCTTCAGATACATCAGCTGCCATCCCCTTTTCAGGAAAATTTGATTCGGGAGAATATGAGGGTTGGCACGGGCTGGGAGTGCCGGGGTGCGATCCCGGTTGTTTCGTAAAAGTCGGACGGTTTCCTGAAATTTTGGTTATGGGTAAATTATCGTGTTGCACATCTAGCGGATTTATGAATGTGCCCCCCTCTCTCATCGAAGAATCCGTTGGATTCTTTTCGAGCCATCGACTTCCTTTGGGAAGTCTCCGGCTCCCCCAAAGGGAAGCAGACCAATAGGGCAAGCCCCCTTGACCCCCTACCTGATCAAGTTTTTTTTACATAACCCCCGTCATAGTCATGCTCCACGGGGCGAGCCCCGACGAGGCGGCGAGCGCCCGTGGCTCCATCGCAAAGCGATCTAAGATTTCTGTTAACTTTTCTAGAGAACAGAAAATTTCGGTAAATGCTGAAAAAGAAAATGTGCGAATCAGATTGAGGTTTCCGGATTTGAGACGGATCCGGAGGAATATCCGAAGTATTCCGGATCTCCCGTTTAGGATTAAGCCTCCTTCGCTCCCGCCGTTTCACCGGATTTCACGGTGAACGTCACTTCGAGCACGCCGTTTTTGATCGATTGTCGCATCGAGGCCGGGTCCACGGCAGGGAGTTCCGATGAGGTCCGGTAGTGCCGGTCCGCGTCACCGGCATCGATGATGAGGGTCGTTCCCCGGAGGTCCAGCCGGAGGGCGTCCTCCCCGATGCCCGGGAGCTCCACGATGACCTTCACCTCGTTCCCGATCGC
>JAKLEQ010000101.1 GCA_022711635.1 Methanoregula sp.
AGCAGGGACAAGCCGCATCATCCCGAGCGGATCGTCAGAGAGGGTGTCCTGGCCGGCAGAGATGAGGACCACATCTGGATCAAAGCGCCGGAGCGCAGGGGCGAATATCCGGGAAAAGACGCCCGCATAATCGGCAAGGACAGACCCGGCCTCCAGCGGGGCATTGACCGTGAATCCGTTCCCCTCCCCTGCGCCGGTCTCGGAAACAGAGCCGGTCCGGGGGAATGCCCCACCGTGGTGCACGGAACAGAAGAGGACACGCGGGGAGCTAGAGAACGCATGCTGCGTCCCGTTGCCGTGGTGGTAGTCCCAGTCAACGATTGCCACCCGTCGCACCGACCGGAGCGCTACAGCAGCGGCAACCGCGATGTTATTGAAGATGCAGAATCCCATGGCCCGGTTGCGTTCGGCATGGTGGCCGGGCGGCCGTACGAGGGCAAAGGCATGCTCGCCTTCCCGTGACCGTTCCATCGCAGCAACTGCGCCTCCCGCTGCGGCGGCGGCAACCATGAATGACGACGGGGTAATGTAGGTATCGGGATCGAGAAAACCAATGGCTGTCAGATCCCGGCACCGCTCCTTTACCATCAGGACGTAACCGGGATCATGGACGAGGGCAAGGTCATCTTCGGAAGCGGCGTCCGCCCGTCGTAACGGGATATCGTGCGGGACACCGAAGAGCGCCGTCCGGAGCCGTTCCTCGCACTCGGGATGGCCGGCAAGATCGTGAACAGCAGACCCGGGCGTCGTTATTACCGAGCAGGCGAAGGGCGCCCCCATACCATGAACTCATTGCATCCGGGAGATAAGCGTAACGGTCGCCCCACCCTGCCGCAGGGCGGGAGAGATTTTTTTATAGAACCTGAGGAGAACGGGACTCCATCCCGTCGTTATTTACCTGCGCCGTCACCGGGCGGTCTCTTTATGGCCCTGCGTTCCTCATAGGGGATCTCCGCGCTCCTTCCGGGGCTCATTTCGCCCTTCTCCTCCCGCGAGGGACGGAAACGTTCCTCAAGGGGGATGTCCGCACTCCTTCCCTTCGTTAGGGTCCTGTCCTCGTCCCGCGAACTCCGGAACCTTTCATCGAGCGGGATCCGGGCGCTCCGCCCGGGAGTGATCTCCTGCCGTTTTGCGGCAACGTGCTGCCAGCGTTCCTCGAACGAGACCGGGCCACCACCACCCCGGGCCAGGGGTGCCCGGGGTGCATCATGCGAAGGAGCGTCCGCGTCAGGGATGAAATCAATCCCGCTCACGTCCGGACCCGGACGACGGCCTGGTGCGGGATCTCCCGTCATCCCGCGGGTTGGCAGCGATTGACGGGCTATTCTACTACGGGGGGCGATTTCACTTTCCCTGTCCGGATCCTCCATGGTATGCCGCACACCGGGGTATGCGTACCGGCTCCTGCCGCTTGCCGGCTCTGCCCGGATCTCTGCCACCTTCCCGGCAATCTCTGCCTCCTTCTCTTGCTCGCTCCTGTCCGTAAACATCAGGAACTGGAGGAACGCTTCGGGTTCGCGGAAGACCGATGCATCGACCCTCTGGCAGACAAGACGCCGCTCGATAGCGCCGTACCACCCTCCCTTCCGGATGGTGATCCCTGACCCACCCGGCTCAAAGATATAGACCCGTTCGATACTACCTTCGCGCCCGAACGCGGTCTCGGAAACCCCCGTGCTCTCGAACGAGAACGTCTTCCCGACAGCCCCGTAGTCGCCGCCCTCGCGCACCACGATCCTCTCTCCGCCGGCCTCGTACCGGAACGTCCGGGGCGGCTGTCCGACGGAGAATGTCTCCTCGAGCATCCCATACCTGTCGAACACGAAACGCCGGAGGATCGTCCCCTGCCGGGCAGGATCGACTTCCGTCATGGTCCCTGATGACGGATCGAAACGGTAGAGCCGCCGGGTGACTCCCGTGCGGTCCAGAACCCTGACGCCATCTACCCCGTAGTAGATGATCCGGCTGGCGGCGTCCCTCTCCTCTCCCAGGAACTCGGTAATGACTGACTCCGTCATCCGCTTCTCCCCCAAACTGCCTGTTTTTCTAACGTTCTTCCTGTGACGTATAAAAGATTCTTCCCCGGGAACGCACCGCCTTGCAGGTGCCGGCTGCATACCCGGCCGGGGAGAGGATGCGGATCAGGTCCGGATCTGATCGATGGAAACGGATTCGAGTGCCTGCCGGCATGACGGGCAGAACATCTTCTTCTTGCAGTCAAGTTCGGCAAGCGTGTCGGGTTTGAACATGATGCACTCGGGGACGGAGCAGTGGGAGAGCCCGAGGAGGTGGCCGATCTCGTGGGCTCCCTCCTTGGAGAGGCGGTCGATGAGGTCGTCATCGGAATGATCCCTGCCATAGAAGGAGTTGCCGAGCCGTGCTGATGAAACGACAGCGACACCTTCCCGCTCCCGTGCGAGGCCGAAGACAAAACTGTGGCGGGGGATGAAGAGATCCTGCGCGATGACAAGCAGGACGGGATCGGGGATCGCGTGCCGGCGGCGGTACGCGCTGATGCTGTCGAGGAGGACGGCGGCATCCACCTGCTTCTTCTCCCCGGCATATCCCGCCAGGCGTACAGGATTCTCTTCGACGGAAGGCTGGATCCCTGCAAGGCTGGTGATATTCTTAACGACCGGGGTCTGGATACCTTCGGGAGCCCCCGAATCCCAAAAGATATGGATATGCATCTCCCTATTCTGTTGGATGGCCGGGTATAAACATATTGAGCGTTCCATCGGAGCGTATATTGCGGGACATTACCACGATCCTGTCGAGATCGGCATCGGGAGAAACTTCGATGCAGCGACCGTCATCCTTGCAGCAGGGCTTCCGGTACGCTGCACGGACATTCACCCGATCGCTCCCCTGCCCGGGGTTACCTTTCTGCGGGATGACGTTTTTGCACCGGACCCCGCGTTCTACACGGGAGCGGACGTCATCTACGCGGTGCGCCCTGCCTGCGAGATGATTCCGCCCATGATCGGGCTCGCAGCCCGGCTCGGCTGCGACCTGCTCGTCTATCACCTCGGCTTCGAGTCCTTCGGGGACGGGGGGGAAGTCATCGACTGCGGCGTCCTGCTTCACCGGTATCACCAGGGGTCGGGGACGGCCGGAAAACAGGGTTAAAAACCGTCAAAGAGCGTTGACTGGGTCTTCTGCGGGATCCTCTTTTCTGCGGCAGGTTCCGGGGATTCCTCCTTGTGCTGATCCAAAGCCCCGCGGGGTACCGGTTCTTCCGGGGATTTCTGGCCGGCCCCCGCAGGCGGGGAGTCCTGCACCCTGAGTGCCGCCTGTCCCCGTTTTGCAGGTCCCGACGCTATTACCGGTTTTTCAGCCAGTTCCCGCTCTTTCTGCCGCTCCTTCTGGGCCTTCGTTACCCGCGAGACGATCTCCTGCGAACGGGCCCGGTCCGAGAGGAAGAAGTTCAGCATGTCGGCGTCCAGGCCAAGGCCGGCGACAAACGCCTCCGGATCGCTCTCGATGATCTGGGTCACTGCCGTCAGGTATTCCCCGCGGAGCGTTGGTGCGGGGATCTGCATCACGCCGGCCACCCGGGCAAGGGAGGTCGTCCGGATCATCTTCTGCCGTCTCGAAACGGACATCTTCTGCCACCGTGCCGGCGGCATAATCCGTGCATGGATCCCCTTCCCGCCCCCGGCATCGGCTGTACCGATCAGCATGAGGGCTGTTGCGTAGCGCCAGAGGGTATGGTATTGCCGGCGGTAGGTGTACCCGAGATATTCATCCGCCCGGGCGAGCCGGCACTGCGCAGCAGCCATGGCGGCCCCCGGAACGATGAGGGAGAGATTTCCCTCGATCCACTGCCCGACCGTTTCCGGCGTATCCTCGAGCTCCCACGAGAGCCGGAGCAGGTCGCTGTCACTTTTTCCGGCAGCGATGGCAGAGAGTAACGTGAAGATGGAGATCCGGTCGTCCTTACCGGAAGTCTGGACCTGGTTGTCGTCAAGGCGTTCCCTTCCCACCGACACCGCAAAGAGCATATTCACGGCCGAACGGATATCGCCCTCCGCGTCCTCGGCGATCTGGTGGATCGCGCCCTCGCTGCACGTAATCTTCTCCGCCGAACAGATGTACTTGAGCCGGGGGGCAATCGAGCGGGCCGGAAGAGCCCTGAACTGGAGCGGCTCGCACCGTGCCCGGATCTCGGCGGGGATGTCATACAGCTCGTTCGCAATCAGGATGATCGGCTGCCTGCTCGAGCGGATGCACTCGAGGATTGCCTTCGCCCCGCCCCGGTCTGCCGTCCCCTGCAGGTTGTCCGCCTCGTCGAGGATGATGAGCCGCCGGGATGCCCCGGTGAGACTCGCGGTCACGCTCCCGGCCCCGGCGACCCGCTCGATGACCGCTGCAGTCCGCTGGTCGCTCGCGTTGAGCTCGATAACCTCCCAGCCCATATCGTTTGCGAGTGCAAGGGCGCACGAAGTCTTCCCGGTCCCCGGTTTGCCGTACAGGAGGAGCGGCCGGCTCCGCACCGTCCACTCCTTTGCCCATGCCGCCATCTGCCGGACAACAGCGGTATTCCCGACCACGTCCGCGAGGTGCGCCGGGCGGTACCGTTCGGCCCAGTCCATACCAACACGTTGGCGGCGTATCAAATAAATTATCACTGATGAGGAAAAATACCCTGTACGCAACCCGGCAGAGTATCCACAGACGTCAGGTGACTTTTTACGGAGACGAGTTGTTCAACAGACACGATTGCCCGAGCCGTCAGGGAATATGAGGGAGTGAAGCGGAAGCAATCGATCGGCCGGATGGTCAATGCACTGAAGATTGACGCTCCCCATGTCCTCGCGGCGTTTGGCGAGGACGCGGCCGTCATCGAGCACAACGGGCAGGCCCTCCTCCTTGCTGCTGACGGGATCTGGAGCAAACTGATGGAAGCTGACCCGTACTGGGCCGGATACTGCTCGATCCTTGTCAATATCCACGATATCGCCGCGATGGGCGGACGCCCGATTGCCATGGTGGACATCTTCTCCGCAACCCCCGACAGCGGTATCCGCGACCAGGTGGTCAGGGGGATGCATGATGCCTCCGCCCAGTTCGCGGTCCCGATCGTCGGCGGCCACCTCCACCCGGATGCCCCGTACAGCGTCATCGACGTTGCAATCCTCGGGTGCGGGAACCTGGATTCCCTCATCTACAGCCACACGGCAGAAGAGGGCGATGCGATCATCGCAGCGATCGATCTCGATGGCAGGGTGCACCCTTCCTGCATGCTGAACTGGGATTCGGTGACGATGAAATCTGCCGCATACGTCCGTGCACAGATTGCCATGCTCGAAGAGATCGCAAAAGACCACCTTGTCACTGCAGGAAAAGACATCAGCAATCCGGGGATCATCGGGACGCTCGGTATGCTGCTGGAGGTGAGCAAGAAAGGGGCTGCCGTCGACCTCTCCCTGATCCCTCACCCGGACCTTGCAGCCCACAGGATCTCCTTCGACCTCTGGGTCAGGATGTATCCCGGCATGGGATTCGTGCTCACGGCAAAGGAGCACAACGTCCCCGAACTGGTCAGGAGGTTCGCATCGGTCGGGATGGCGGCAAAAAAGATCGGGACGGTCGATGATACGCAGCACCTCAGCGTCCGGTACAAGGGCAACAACACCGACGTCTTCGACTTTGTGAAAAACGGCATCATGCATATCTCCTCTGACGATCTC
>JAKLEQ010000102.1:0-2287 GCA_022711635.1 Methanoregula sp.
CCGCGACGCAGGGGTCCCGGTTGCCATGAAACTTCCCCGGATACTCCGGCAGCCGGCGCTCTCCGCGATCCTCGCGGCCCTTCCCGGGCTTGCTGACGAAGGGCTCTCCGCCTGCATGGCCGGGGATGCCGGGGCACTTGCCGCGGTCCGGTCCCGCTGCCCGGATCTGCCCCGTATCGGGGGGCCGGAGATGAACATCTTCAACCATGCTGCAGCCCGGTTCGCGGCGGGATCCTGCCGGACCGTCCTGCTCTCCCCCGAGCTGTCCGGGTCTGAGATTGAGGAACTGGTCCGGCGCACCCGGTCCTGCGGCTGCGATGTCGGGTTCGGGATGATCGTGCAGGGAGACCTCGAGGTGATGATTTCCGAGAACTGTGTGCTGGAACCCGTGCGGCACTGCGGGGATGACGCGACACGGGTTCCGGGTTTCACCGGGCTGCGGGACGAGACCGGAAGGGTCTTTCCGGTCAGGACCGACGGGAACTGCCGCACCCGGGTCCTGAACGCCGACGAGACCTGTCTCATCGACCACCTGCCGGAGATGGTGAACGCCGGCATCGCGTGGATCTGCATCGATGCCCGCGGGAAGACGCCGGCGTACACCCTTGAGATCACCCGGATCTACCGGGAAGCATTGTCATGCATCGCCGGCCATGCGGGAGACGGCATCCCCGCGGGTCTCGCCCGCCTGAAAGAACGGGCCCGCGGCATCGCGCAGGGGAGGATAACGGCAGGGCACTATCTCCATGGGCTGAAGGAAGCATGACCGGCACGGCATGCCAAACGTTCATGGTATCCGGGGTGTGAATAACCGGTATACCGGAGTTTTACCCATGGCAAAGCCGCTGATCCTGATCAACCTGAAGACCTACAAGGAAGGGATGGGCTCCCGGGCCCACGCGATTGCGACCGCAGCCCAGCTGGTCGCGTCCGAGAGCGGGGTGACGGTCGGTATCGCGCCGTCGTACATCGACCTCCACCCGCTCGCAAAACACTTCATGGTCCCCGTCTACGCCCAGCACGTCGACGGCGCAGCGCCCGGAGCCCATACCGGGCAGATCACCGCCGAGGCGCTCAGGGTTGCCGGGGCGTCCGGTTCCCTCGTCAACCACTCCGAACGCCGCCTCACCCTCGCCGATATCGAGGCATCCGTCCGGGCGCTGCAGGCGCAGAAACTCGGATCCGTCGTCTGCACCAACAACGACATCACGAGCGCCGCAGCAGCAGCACTCGCGCCGGAGTACGTCGCCATCGAACCTCCCGAGCTGATCGGGAGCGGGGTCTCGGTCTCCAAGGCAAATCCCGAGATCATCCGGAAGTCCGTTGCCGCAGTCCATGCGGTCAACACCAGTGTAAAAGTCTTGACCGGCGCCGGGATCCAGTCCGGGGAATGCGTGAAGATCGCGCTCGACCTCGGGACCGACGGCGTCCTGCTCGCGTCCAGCGTTGTCAAGGCAGAAGACCCAAAGACCGTGCTCCGGGATCTCGCGTCGAAGATCTGAAAAAAGTGCCCGCGTGCGGGAAAGGAAAATTTTTTTTTCTTTTTCTCATTTGATGAAGAGGTACCAGATACCTACGACCACGATAAACAGTACCACGCCAATTCCGATCACCGTCATGCTGTTGATGCCTTCAGACTCATCTGCCATGAGAAACACACCTGATGTGGATACTCCACCTACGTTAACCGTCTCCCTGATAAAATAAAAACCTTCCGGTAAAAAACGACAAATCAGGGCGATTATTGGAAAACTGACATTTTTTATGCACTTTGCCCGTACTTTTCCGACGGCAACGGCCGGCCGGCAGCCGGTTTTAGTCGATTAGGAGATGATTTTAGTCGATCAGGGAGATGAGATCGTGTTTGGTAATGACCCCCTGCACGACCCCGGAATCGATCACCAGGACCGCGTGGTTCTGCTGGAGGATGTTGAGCACGGTCTCGACGCCAGTAGAGGAAGAGACTGCCGGGAACCCCGGCTCGGTAAAATCCCGGACATAGAACGGCTGGGTCCGGTGCAGGCGCTGCTGCTCGATCGCCTTCACGATGACCGATTCGGAGATGCAGCCCACGGGAATGCCATTCTCGATGACCGGCAGCTGCGAGATGCTGTTCTTATCGAAGATCTCGAGGGCACGCGAGACCGGGTCCGCGGGGCTGACGGAGATGACCGGGCGGTGCATCACGGTTGCCGCGGTGACCGGTATCCTGCCGTCGCTGTTGAGGACCGCGATGATCTTGTTGAGGGTGCTGACCCGGGGATCGACACTGCCGGCCTCGATCCGG
>JAKLEQ010000102.1:2297-5673 GCA_022711635.1 Methanoregula sp.
ACCATGGACTGGCTGATCCCGGCGCGCCGGGCGAGCTCGGTCTGGCGCAGGCCAAGCGACTCCCGCCGGCGGCGCAGTTCCTCGGGCGATGGGATCTGCATGCTGTATTACTGATAGTCATACGAGCACATGAACCTGACGCCGGCTGCCGCGCCCGGCAGGTTCCCGGTGATAAAAACCTCCCGCGGACGGCATTTTCTGCGCAAATTCTTTAAACCAACTGTCCGTATAGTAGCTTATACAGCAATCCACCCCCGCGTGGATTCGTGTTCCTCCATGAACAGCGGTGATACTACCGACGATAACGATGATGAGGGCGCCCATTGTCCCTCCCTTTTTGCTGCACCAGCAGGCTGCCTTCGTGAACGACACTCGTCCCGATCCCAGGAGGGGTCCGGCCGCCCGGGAGCGTGCTGACCGCCACCATGAACAAACGTCTGCACGCCGCGGCTGAGGAGAACGGAACGACACAATCCCTCGCGGCGGTTCCCGGTACCGGAACCCTCGCTATTGCGGATCCCCGAACGTTCACCCCGTACCCGCCCCCGTTGCCCGGCACTTCCGGAAAGAAGAACGGGATCGCAAAGGCAGCACGGCGCGAACCTGCGCTGACGAAAGATGCCCTCTACGTCATCCGGAAGGACCACGGGTATCACGTCGTCGCGGAGAGTTACTTCTACAAGACGGAACCGTACTACACCATCCTCTCCCTCGAGTACCGGGGCGAGGTGGTGAAACCGTCCAGCCGTGCAGTCCTCGAAGCGTATGTCATCCCGGTCTGCCTCGAGCGGGTCCGGGCGAGGGGGATCCCTGTCTGCGATTGGGGGATCTCGCAGGCATACGTCCCGCTGCCGGCACTGATCTACGGGCTGAACTACTACGCGACCAATGCGGAATACGCGGTTGTCCGGGACAACAGCGCTGCGAAGGAACGGATCCGCCACATCACCAACAACGGGAAGTACCCGTTCTGCTTCCAGAAGTTTCCCGAAGGGGGGGAGATCGCCGAGTACACCGCGATCTTCGGGAAGACAGTCGATCCGCGCCCGGATGTCGCAGCCTGTGCGTCGGCGGTCTACGATCTCTTCGGCCTCCCGCTGGTCAGGATGATCTTCATCAGGCACGACGGCTCCTGCCTGCTCTCGTCCCTCTCCCCCGTGCACTATTCCCGGCTTGACGAGCAGGAACGCGCGATCCTCGCCGCCCATATCTGTTCGCAGGAGTTCCTATGAGCCGGCTCGGGATCTTCGTCGACCGCAAGACGCTCGCGAGCGCCGAGCAGCTCAACGCCCTGATCCGGTGCCGGGACGTTGCCGAGCAGATGGGGCATGCCGCCGAGTTCATCTTCCCGGTGGATATCCAGAAGATCCGGAAGATGGATGCGCTCTTCATCCGGGCCCGGACCGACCCGATGAACGTAACCTACGTCGCGGCAAAGATGGCGGAGTTCAACGGGATCCCGGTGATCGATGACCCGCGCTCGATCCAGGTCTGCGGGGACAAGGTGAACATGTACTCCGCCTTACTGAAGAAGGGCATCGCGCTGCCAAAGACCGTCTTTCTCTCGAAGAAGGACGTAACCGTCGAACGGGTTGCATCCCTCTTCGACACGCTCGGTACCCCCCTCGTCCTGAAAGAACCCTCGACGTCGTTCTCCCAGCGGGTGGAACGGGTGCGCGACGTTGCCGGGTTCTTCCGGGTGGCGCGGCGATTCATCAAGCTCTCCGACTGGATCGTCGTCCAGCAGTACATCGAGAGCAAATATGACTGGCGCGTCGGGTTCCTTGACAAGCAGCTCCTGTATGCCTGCAAGTACACGATCCCGTCCGTCACCTTCAAGATCCAGGCTTCGGTGAATGGGCACATCGTCTACTGCGGCGTGGAGAGCGTGCCCCCCGACAGGATCCCCCCGCACGTCGTTGCTCTCGGGATCGCCGCCGCGGACGCCATCGGGGACGGGCTGTACGGGGTCGACATCAAGAACAACAACGGGGATGCCTGCGTCATCGAAGTGAACGACAACCCGTCGCTCGAGAGCGGCGAGGACCAGTACTACCCTGACGTCTACGGGAAGATCGTCTCCCATCTCTTTGCGAAGTGATCATCCCTGACGCCCCCTGACTGGATCGCTGCTGCCGATGCCATCTGCGCTGACTGCGGCGGGCGATGCTGCACGGATGATACCCAGCCCCCGGTGACGGAGCCCTGCTACCGGCGGCTGGTCGCTGCCGGGATCCCCCCGGACTCCTTCGAGTTCTCCGGCTACCGGCGGCTGAAACGCAACGGGCGTGCCTGCATCCTCTTTGCCGAAAACCGGTGCCGGTTTCACGGCGTCAAGCCCGAGACCTGCCGGGCGGGGCCATTCACCTTCGACGTGCATGACGGGACGATCGCGCTCTTTTTGAAAAAAGAGGAGGTCTGCCCCCTCGTCCGGATGCTGAAGGACGACCCGGAGGCGTACCGGCAGCAGTACGTGGAGGCGGTGCGGAGTATCCGCGCCTTTGTCGTGCAGATCCCGGATGACGAGCTCGCCGCGGTCTGCAGGGTCGAGGAACCCGACACGGAGTACGTCGCGACAATCCCGCGTACCGGGGGGAGCCCATGACGGTCGGGACGGAGCACGAGTTCTCGATCAACGATGCGGCGTTCCATCCCGCCCCGGTCTCCGATACGATCATCCGCTCCATCTGCGGCAGGTTTGAAGACGAGATCGCGTTCGGGGACGTGAAACTGGGAAAGGAGCTCCAGAAGTCCGTCCTGGAGTTCGTCCCCCGGAACCATGCGGAGACGATTGGCGCCCTCGAGCACCAGCTCGTGCGGGGCCTTGCAAAATTCCATCACATCTTCAAAGACCGGTACAGGCTCCTCGGCCTCGGGATGCACCCCACCCTCACGCTGGACCAGACCGCTGTCTGGAACCATGACGAAGGGGAGTACTACGCGGCCTACAACCGGCTCTTCTCGATCCGTCAGCACGGGTGGCTGAACGTCCAGGCATTCCAGGTCAACCTCTCCTATGCTTCGGAGGAGGACCTCCTCGTCCTGTACAACCGGACCCGGCAGGTCCTCCCGTTCCTCGTCGCGGTCAGCGCGTCCTCCCCCATGGTCGAGAGCAGGCTGACCGGGTCCATGGACAACCGGCTCCTCTTCTACCGCGAGAACCAGAAGCAGATCCCGGCAATCTGCAACCGGATCATTCCCCCGGAGATCCGCTCCGTCGCGGAGTACCATGCGGCGCAGGAGGAGGTGTTTGCCGAGCTCCGCGCCCGGGACGCAGGCATCCTCTGCGAGGAGTGGCTGAACTCGGCGGGCATGATCGTCCGGTTCTCCCGGAAATGCCTCGAGATCAAAGCGCTCGATGAGCAGGAGTGCATCC
>JAKLEQ010000103.1 GCA_022711635.1 Methanoregula sp.
CGTCCCTCTCCTTGTCCTCGGGACCGCCTTCCACCTGGTGAACGCAAATTCATTTTTCGGGTTCTCAAAAGCGAATCCTTTCAACACTCCCGGAAAGTACGCCGCGATCGCGCTCATCGGTTTTCTCACGTTCATCCTCATTGCCAATGCGATCCTAGTGGGATAGGCAGGGATCCGGGATGTCCTGGAAGGGAAACCCTCAAATCAGACCTGCGACGATTCTTCCTTATATCCGGCAAGAGGGGGTGAACATACGATGAAGATAACTGAAGTATCGAAGGTCGCATCGGGGCCAAACCCGCACCATGTGGATGCACGCAAGGTCTACGAATCGCCGCATGCGATTGCGGTCGTCATTATGCTCCAGCCCGGGGAGTCGTTAAAAAAGCACATCACGCCGGTCGATGTCTTCTTCTACGTGCTGGAAGGGAAAGGGGTTGTAGAGATCGGGGACGAGCGGGCGACCTGCACGAAGGATATACTCATTGAGAGCCCGGCGAGGATCCCGCACCGGTGGATCAACGAGAGCACGGAGGTATTCCGGGTCCTTGTGGTGAAAGTCCCGAAACCGACCGAGGAGACGAAGCTGCTCTGACCGGGCAGCCGTCGGCCTGAAAATTTTCACCCGCCGTATCGAATGATCTCGTACGAGGAACTGCAACCGTGAAGATTGTCACTCCCAGCTCGACACTCCGCGAGTGGAGGATGCAGGACGCGTCGTCCCTCGTGAAGCACGGGAACAATGTAAACGTCGCCGCAACGCTGCGGGACGCGTTCCCTTCGCCCTATACTCCTGAGGATGCACGCCGGTTTATCGCTATGGCGACGGGACCGACCCCCGACCTCTTCCTCGCGATCGATATCGGGGGCGAAGCCGTGGGCGGAGTTGGCATCCACGTCCTGAACGACGTGAAACACCGGACCGCCGAGATCGGGTACTGGCTCGCCGAGCCCTTCTGGGGGCGCGGGATTGCCACCGATGCCGTCCGCGCCCTCGTCCCTGTGGAATTCGGACGGTACGACATCAACCGGCTCCAGGCGGGGATCTTCTCCACCAATCCTGCCTCGATGCGGGTGCTGGAGAAGTGCGGTTTTTCCCGCGAGGCGGTCCATAAGGATGCGATCTTCAAGAACGGCGTCTTCCTCGACGAAGTACTCTACGTGAGGTTCCGGTAAGAGCCTTTCGGAAGCAAAACGCACTCTCCCGTTTCCGGAGCGAAATCCCCTGCCAGTTCCCGCTCTGCCAATCAGAACATGGTATTACTGTTTGCAGAGGTCGCCGCAACTTCCTGCGTAACATCCCAGTGCTCGACGATCAGGTCGTTCTCGACCCGGAAGATGTCCATGACCGCCACGCCGCGATCGCCGGCGTATCGGACAAGGTGACTGTGCACCGCCACGAGGTTGCCTTCCGCGATGAACCGCTTGAACTCGAAGGTGAGGGCCGGGTAAGCCTTTAAAAAGTCACGTACGAACGCGACGAAGGCAGCATCCCCGTCAGCGGCTCCCGGGTTGTGCTGCCTGTAGAACGGGCCGAGATACTTTGCCGCAGCCTCCTCCGGGCTCCGCAGGTTCATCGCGAGGTGGTAGAACTCCCGGACGAGGAACTTATTCCGCTCTCCCATTTCCGCCATTGACTCCACTGCCACAGAGTTGCCGGACGGATTTATAAAATTTCAGGATGAGCCAGTTAACCGGCCCAGCCGTGGCGGGTCACGGAGGGATCCGGGCACCGAATCCCCGTTCTTTCGACCGGCGTCACTCTCCGGCTCACTTCGACCGAGGGTCTATCCTTTGATCCGGCCCGCATCACCAGGCCCGGCGAGAGTATGGGGGGTGTCCGTGATCGCGGGGGGTGATCGCGTCCCCACTCCCCCCATGATCGGCAGATCCCCCACGACTCGAACATTTCTCCGAAATCTTCTCAAGGCCTGACCCATCGGGTCAGACCCCCTACCACCCCCCAGAGGGGGTAGGCCGATCTGTGGAGAACTCCCCTCCGGCTTCAGGAACCGGCCCCGGCTTCCCACAATCCTCCGGCGTGAAAATGGGAAATGTGGTCCGGCCCTGGATCCGGGGTACCCACCCCCCACGGGATCAGAGGATCCCCTCCGGCCCCCCCAGGGGGTCCACCTATACCCTGCCGACCCCCCTCCCGCTAAAATGCGGGACAAAAAACGTCCACCGATATTCATCATAGTGCTTCGCCGGAGAACCCATCGGCTTACCCTGCGGTTCGCGTGGAAAAGGGGGGGTCGGCCATGGCTGAAGGGGGTGGGTACTGCCTACCCCTCCCAGGATTAGTGGACCCCCCAGGACCTCCAAGGGGGGATTGGGCTAAGGGAGGAGGACCCAATAAGAATAGAGATGAGGGTAGGATTTCTTGGCTATCCCGGGAGACTATCCCCCGGGAAACTTCGGCACGGGTGAATCTCGTAAACAAATATCCCGGCCCGCACCCCCGGGTCCTCGTCCATGATAATTTTTACCCGGTCGATCCCGGCATTAAAGATCCCGATCCCGGCAACCTCGCCCCCGTCCCGGACCGGGCAGACGATGGAGAGGAGCCCCTCCTGCCGGAGGGCGAAGTTCCGCCGCACGTGTTCGTACACGATCTTTTCGGCACCCGGCATCTTCTGATTTTTCCCGGCCTTCAGGATGACGAGGCTGTATTCTTTCGTCCGTGCCAGCATCTGCTGCATGAACTCATCCGTGATCTCCGTCATGCTTCTCACCCTTTCTTCAGCACCGCCGCACGGTTCACGAAGTACCACCAGCGCTCCGCGACCCGGAACCCCGCCTGCTCCGCCTCCGCCAGATGCTCCCGGAACTCCCGGCCGGGAACGATGATCGGGGGCTCGGAATAGAAGAGTGTCCCGCCCGGCTTCAGGAGTGCGAAGATCTCGCGGAACAGCCTCTCCGGGTCCGGCACCTCGTGGACGACGAAGATCGCCGTTGCCGCATCGAAAGTCCCGTTCAGTTCTGCGGGGAGGCCGATCGTGTCCGGTGCGCATTTGTGCGTCGTGACCCTCGAAAGAAGCCCTTCGGCTTCCATCTTCCCCCGGAGGATCGCGAGCATCTCCTCCTGCAGGTCGGCGGAGAAGACCTGTCCCTTTTCCCCGACACGCTGCGCGAACGCCCGGGTGAAAAACCCCGGCCCACAGCCGAAATCGAGGACCCTGTTGCCGGGCTTTATGTATTGTTCCGCGAGCCGGTCGGGGCGGTAGATGTACTGGCGCAGTCGGGTATCGAGGTGGGCGGCGTGCTTTGCGTTGAAGACTTCGTGGGGGTGGTGTTTCCCGGGGGTACTGCCGGATGTCATAGGGAATTGTTGGAAAATGACAGGGATAACGGTTACCCCCGGAAAAGTCAGGGCGGAAAAACGAAAGCGGTTTTCCGCGAGGGACCTTTCAGCCCTTTGCGGGGGGCCAGTATCACGTCTTCCGGCCATAGACTGCAAACAACAAGCCCGCGAACGTGAGCCGGCCGTTCCGGTCGGCGTCTCTCAGCTCCGAGAGCCACGCGTTCGCCTCATCAAGGGAGAGCACTCCCTTCCCCTGCGATGCTGCGAGGAACTGGTCCATGTTGATCATCTTCCTGACGAGGTCAAGGTCGTGCAGGACGAGCGGTTCGGGGTGGATGACGACATCCTCAAGCCCCCGCTCGCGGAAGTACCGGTAGAGCTTCCTCCCCGTGGAACCGTCCACGAACTGCTCGCCGCAGAACCGGAAGAAGGTGCGTCCTGTATCATGGCTGTCGGGGTCGATAACATCTGTCGCCCAGTCCGGCTCAACGGCGACGAGCCGGCCGCCCGGGCGCAGGACACGGACCATCTCGTCAAGAATCCGGTCGGTTTTATCGACGATCTGGAGCGTCCGCTCGATCCGCACGGCATCGAAGCTCGCATCGGGAAAGGGAAGGGCACGGACATCCCCGGACCGGAATGTAACCGCAAGGCCCGTCGCAGCCGCCCTCTTCGTTGCCAGTGCTAGAAGGTGTTCGCTGATGTCGATACCGGTGACACGACCGTTCTTTCCGACAATTTCTGCCATCCGGATCGCATCGAAGCCGGCACCGCACCCGGCATCGAGGACGGTATCCCCCGGTCTCAGGCCAAGGTACCGGTACGTATTGACCTTCAGCTGCCGGATCGGTGGCAGGGCATCGACGTATTCGAGATATCGTGCAAGGGCATCGGCGTCCTGTGCAGCATCGACATTCCGGAACTCGGATGCGATGGTCCGTTCTGCCATGCCGGTATGGTTGGACGTGTGCTGCCTTATTGATGCCGGAAAGCGATGTACGCGATTGCCCCGTTCCCGTGCGGCAGTCCGGATAGATGAAAGATCAGCCGTTCAACCGCCCGCAGCGATCGTCGTGTCCTTCTTTCCGGCGGCCGTGCTGTGGACATTCTCTGTCTCGCGGATATTCCGGAACTTGCGGTATGCCTCGCGCCAGATCCTGGTATTGGATTCCACCAATGCCAGTTGCCATGCAATGCTGTCCGTCAGCGCAGTTGCAGTACCAGCCCGCGTTATCACGGCGTTTCTCTCCGCCTTTGCCGAATGAACCGCATCTTCTGCGGGAGGGGGGACAATCCCTTCAGCCAGAGCAGATGTGCAGCCTGAAAGGGCGGCAATCATTCCAAGAGATAGTATCACAAAGAATGGCCGGATTTGAATATTCATTGCAGAACGTACTGGCGTTATTCCATTGTAAAACCGGGCGAAAGGATTCGTATCGCTCGATCGCCTGAACGATCCGTTTTTCCCTGGCTGATCTCTTCTATACTGGCTGGAACGGAGCGAAGGCGAGTCCTGCGGCCATAGTACGGCGAAATACCCTGCTATATTTAAATTTATAGGTAGCAATGCACCGGCGCGTTGCATGCACTTAATATAGCCAGTGTTGATGAGATTTGTATAATTCAATGAACCGTTTGGTTATACCATTGAAATGGCAGGTTAGGTCCAAAGGAAAGGGATGCATCTGATGAAAAAAAGTTTAATTGTAATGGTTGTATTTACCGCTATCTTCCTTGTCGGCTCGGTATCGGCCTATGGACCGATCACCTTTGACTATAATGGTAATCTGATAGTCACCTACGTCAGTCAGTCGACGACCTCCAATGATGAATTTGGCATTTACTTCCCGGTCACAAAGAGCCTTGGTACTATCCATGGGGATATGCCTGCTGTTACCGGCACAAAGTACTCCGATGTTGGCCGATGTTCACCGGGATCGGATATCGTCTTATATGTTACAACCCCTGGAAAAGAGACCTATTATTCTGATAAACCTGCCACTGATGG
>JAKLEQ010000104.1 GCA_022711635.1 Methanoregula sp.
TTTTCTGCAAAGGAGCATGCACAGGTCGGGTACGAGACCTGGATGGGGGGTTTCGATTTCGTGAAAGACGACGAGAACCTCACCTCGACCCCGTTCAACCGGTTCGAAGACCGGGTGAAACTGATGGCAAAGCTCCGTGATGTGGCAGAAAACGAGACCGGTGAAAGGAAGTCGGCGTTCCTCAACATCACGGCAGACGTGGAGACGATGAAGCAGCGGGCAGACCTCCTCGCGGAGCACGGCTGGAACTATGCGATGATCGATGTGGTCGTTGCCGGGACTGCTGCGGTCATGACCATGCGGGACTACTGCTCGGACCTGAACCTTGCTATCCACGCCCACCGTGCCATGCATGCCGCGTTCGACCGGAACAAAAAGCACGGCATCACGATGTACTTCCTCGCGAAGCTGATGCGGCTCATCGGCGTCTCCCAGATCCATACCGGCACCGCGGTCGGGAAACTCACCGGGACCAAATCCGAGTCCATGCTCCTTGCCGACCTCCTGCGCGAGAGGAAGGTCGAAGCGAATGGTACCAGCTGCCTCTCACAGGACTGGGGGAAGATCAAATCCGCGTTCCCGGTCTCTTCCGGCGGGCTTCACCCCGGTCTCGTACCGCCCGTTCTCGACATCTACGGGTGCGAGCTCGTTCTGCTGGTCTCGGGCGGGATCCACGGGCACCCGAAGGGGACGCGGGCAGGTGCGCGGGCGACGATGCAGGCGGTCGAGGCATGGCAGGACGGCGTCACGCTGGAGGAGAAGGCAAAGAAAGCAAAGGAACTTGCCCAGGCGCTGAAGAAATGGGGATACTACAAGCCGAAGTGATTCGGGTTGTTTTAATTTTTTCATGATGCCGTGGGATAAATTTTTTTAAAAAACCTTTTCACATTTTTCCCTGAAAAAAACAAAAACCTGATTATCCGGACCGGAACCACGTCCAATTATTTTGACTCCATTTTTTGAAAGGTGCCGTAATGTTCAATATATCGCATTCCCGATTGGATTGCATGCAGGATATCGTCAGCAGCAGGAAGATGGAGAACGGAATTGTTGTGTTCTGGAACGAGAAAGGCGAGAAAAAGGACGAATCGTTCAATTATGCCGAACTGGTGGATATGAAGATCAATGCACTTGACCTGCTCGAACGGCCCAAATCCTACAAACTCGATAAGGACGCCCACAAAATTATCGTAAAGAAATAATCTCACTTTTTCTGTAAGCGGAAATACCGTGACGGTCAGGGACCGGTGATTTCGTCTATTTCGTATGGCCTGAAAATAACTTGGCCGGAAAAAATATAAGCGTATAAGCAAACACTTATACAGAATTTCATGAATCCCGGCAATACAGGTGACGAGCACAATACGTTCTGCAATGCAGTCCCGCAGATGGCCGGGACGTTCAAGGCGCTTGGCGACCTCACCCGGCTCCAGATCATTTATCTCCTTTCGACCGACACGAGCGGGACGCTCGGCGTGTCCGATCTTGCAGCCAGGCTCGGGATCTCGCAGCCCGCGGTCTCGCAACACCTAAAAACGCTGAAGAACGAGGGGCTGGTCGAGTCGCGGCGTGAAGGGTTCTATATCTACTATACCGTAAACCGGGAACGGATGGTCGAGTTTCGCGAACACTTTGAGCAGATGTACACAAGCGTGATGGAGAAATGCAGCCGCGAGATGATCCGCAAGACCACCCGCGACCGTCCGATACGGGCCTGTGTGATCTTCTACTCGTACTCCGGCATCACCCGGCGCGTTGCCGAAGGGATCCGGAACGCGAGCGGCTGCGACCTTGTCGAGGTCAGGACCAAAAAGCCCTACACCTGGCTCAATCTCTTCCCGACCGGTGTCATGCGGGCACGGAGGCAGGCATGCGACCCGATCGAACCCGGCACGATCGACGTCTCGGGTTACGACCTCCTGATCATCGGGACGCCGGTCTGGACCGGGAAACCGACACCCGCCATCAACGCTGCGGTCCGGGCGCTCACCGGCTGCGAAGGGAAGATGGCGGTCGTATTCATCACGTACCTGAACTGCCCCGGCGAGGCCCTTGAGATCCTGAGCAGGGCGCTTGCTGACCGCGGGGTCCGGGTCATGGCGGAGATTTCGCTTGACGAGAAGGACACGAAGAACCCGGACGCCGGGAGCGAACTGCTCCGGAAGATCATTGCCGCAGATCCCCTCCGGGGCATGGACGACGGGATAACGGAAAGGAACCTGAACGTGACGTGAAGATTATGGAGACGATCCTGTATTATTTTACCGGCACCGGCAACTCGCTTGCCGCCGCAAAGGAGATCGCGGCAGCCCTTGGCGACTGCGATATCGTGCCGATCGCATCGCTCATGGATACACCGGGAGATGTCGTACCGGCAGCAGAACGGGTCGGCATCGTCTGCCCGGTCTACTTTGCCGGCCTGCCGGCGATGGTCGCAACGTTTGCGGAGCGCCTCGACCTCACGGGTGCGAAGTATGTCTTCTCGGTCGTTACCTTCGGCGGCAGCGGCGATGCACCGGCCCTGCGGCAACTCCATGCGATCCTTACAACGAAGTCCGGCCGGGGACTCGATGCCGGGTTCGGCGTGAAGATGCCGGGGAACTATGTCCTGATGTACGAGCCGCCGACGGGAACGAAACGGGAGAAGATGCTTGCGGATGCGAAGGGGGCGTTCGTGCGGATAACGGATACAATCCGGAAGGGCGGCAGACAGGACCTCCCGTCTTCCTTCATCCTCCAGGCCCTTCATTCCCTGATGTACCCCCGTTTTATTGCCGGGGTCCACGACAAGGACCGGAATTTTTCGGTAACGGATGCCTGCACCTCGTGCGGGACCTGCGCTGCCGTCTGCCCGGCAGGCAACATCGAGCTCATCGATAAACGACCGGTATGGAAGCACCGCTGCGAGCTCTGCTGCGCCTGCATCCACCTCTGCCCGGTACAGGCGATCCAGGCAGGGCGCGGGACGGCAAAACGGCAGCGGTACCGGAACCCGGATACCAGCATCGCCGACCTGAAAAACCAGCGGGAACGGAAGGCATGAAGACTGTCATTAACTATTTCACCGGTTCCGGCAACTCGCTTGCCGCCGCCAAACGGATCGCCGCACTGCTGGGCGGCTCCGATCTCGTACCGATCGCATCGCTGAAGGATACCCCGGGCAGGATCGCCCCTGCAGCAGACCGTGTCGGGATCGTCTGCCCGGTGTATGACGCCGGAGTCCCCCGGATCGTCGCCGAATTTACCCGCCGGCTCGACCTGTCGAAGGCCAGCTACGTCTTCGCGGTGGTGACGATGGGTGGGACAGGAGTCTCGGCCCTCCACCAGATCAACGGGATCCTGAGAGAAGGCGGGGGCAGGAACCTCGATGCCGGGTTCGCCGTAACGATGCCCGCGAATTTCCCGCCGCTCAGCAGACCGCCCGCCATGGAGAAGACGCGTACAATCCTTGCGGCGGCAGATATCCGGCTTGCAGGCATCGCACAGGCAATCCGGCAGGGGAAGAGTGTACCTCCCGGTCTCTCCCCATTATCTTCCCTGATGAGACACCTTCTCTACCCGCCATTTTTTGAGAACGTCCATGGGATGGACGCGTCATTTTCTGTCGACGACTCCTGCACTGCCTGCGGCACCTGTGCAACGGTCTGCCCGGTAGGAAATATCACGATAGCGAATGACCGGCCGGTCTGGCAGCACCGCTGCGAACTCTGCTGTGCCTGCCTCCACTTCTGCCCGGCCGAAGCGATCCAGCTCGACATGATGCTGGGGACGAAAGGGCGGGGGAGGTACCGGCACCCGGATGTGAATGTTGCCGACATGAAGGCTCAGCGCGGGGAGACGCCGGAGAACCCGGCGACAGGACGGTGAATGTATGGTTGTCAGAGGAAGCGGACCGGAAGACCTGCCACCGAAATCTCTGGTAATTGTCTTCTCGTACCACCACGGGAACACGGAGAAGATCGCCCGCGCCATCGGAGGGGTGCTCGGGGCGGGGGTGAAGGCGCCGCAGGAAATCAGGCCGGAAGAGATCGCGGGGTACGACCTCGTGGGGTTCGGCTCGGGGATCTACAGTGCGACATTTGACCCGTCCGTTCTTACGCTTGCAGACCGGCTGCCGCAATCGCAGGGGACGAAAGCCTTCCTCTTCTCGACCTATGGTGCGCCGGGCTTCATCGCAAACCGGGAGTTCATCGAGAAGAACCACGACGAGATGCGACAGAAGCTGCAGGCACGAGGGTACACGGTCATCGGCGACTTCGGGTGTGCAGGCTGGAACACGAACAGTTTCCTGAAGTATTTCGGGGGGCTCAACAAGAGCCGGCCGGATGCCGGGGACCTCAGGAATGCGGAAGCGTTTGCCCGCGCAATGATGGAGAAGGTCCGCTAATGGCCGGTCACCAGCGGTGAACAGGATGACAGGGCCGCCAAATCATGAGGAAAAGATGACAGACCAGACAAAAGATGCATCATTCGGTAAACCGGTAAAGGAATTCTGGTATGCGTTACTCCTCATCGTACCGATAACCCTCAGGTGGATCTGGTTTTTGATACGGAAGGCAAACCTGCCAAAGGAGAAGAAAGCTGAACTGTTCTGGGACATGACCGCGAAAAACATGGACAAAATCGCCAGCAACGAAGGGCTGAAAAAGTTCGAAGCCGTCAGGAATGCAAAACTGGAACGATACCTTCCCGGCCGCGGCCTTATCCTTGATTACGGGTGCGGGACCGGCACCCTCTCCCTCAGGTTCGCCAGCAGGGTACGGGAGATCCACGGCATCGACTTCGCGGCCGGCATGATCGGGGCCGCGGAGAGAAAGGCAGCGGCGGCCGGGGTAACGAACGCCCGGTTCACGCAGGCGACCATCTTCGACGGACGGCTGGAAACGGGATCGTATGACGCGGTGCTTGCCTGGGGGATCCTGCACCTGGTCGACGACCGGAAGCGGGTGACAAAGCGGATCCACGAATTGCTGGAACCGGGAGGCATCCTCGTCTCTGCAACGGAATGCATGGCGGAAAAGACGACCCCGATCACGTCCCTGTTGTCCTTCTTGATGAAGATCGGGATCTTCCCCATCTCGCTGCATTTTTTTACCGTTGCAGGACTGGAAGAATCCATCACCAGTGCAGGATTCCGGATCGTTGAGAAGGAGATCCTGGG
>JAKLEQ010000105.1 GCA_022711635.1 Methanoregula sp.
GGTCACGGGAAAGAACGTCGCACAGATCTGGAGGATATCGATAAACGAGAACCCGCGGTGCGCGATCGCCCGGCTCACCAGGGACTTCAGCTGGTCCATCTTCCGCGTGTACCCCCGCGCGACATACGTCGCCCCCGAGGCGAGCATCAGCTCGATGGGATTCATCGGGTGCTCGTGCGTCCCCTCCGGGGTCGACTTCCCCCTGAACCCAAGGGGCGATGTCGGCGTATACTGCCCGACGGTCAGTCCGTAAACCCTGTTGTCATGGACAAGGACGGTGATATCGACGTTGCGCTTTGCCGCGAAGATCAGGTGATCCAATCCCTCGGCATACGTGTCCCCGTCCCCCACGCAGCAGATCACCGTGAGATCGGGGTTTGCGAGCTTTATCCCGGTCGCAACCGGAATCGCCCGCCCATGGATCGAGTAAAAGCTGTTGACATTCATGTAATCGGCGATCTTGGCATGACACCCGATACCGGTAACGAGCACGATGTTTCGGGGATCTGTCCCTGATTTTTCCATGTCGGCAAAGACATTTTTAAGCGTGTGCTGGATCGAGAAATTGCCGCAGCCCGGGCACCAGGTATTCTGAGCTGATGTCACAAAGTTCGTGCCGGTCATCGGATCGCCTCCTGCAGCTGCGCCGCAAGGGCATCGGGGGTCAGGGGACGCCCGTCCCAGTGCAGGATCTGCCGTGCAACAGGAATCCCTGCCTCGCGGAGCAGGCTTCCCAGCTGCCCGGTGGCGTTCTCTTCGACCACGATAAGCCTCTGTACACCGGCAAGCGTCCTTTTGATCTCCTCCGCAGGGAAGGGGGAGAGCACGACCGGCTGGATGAGGCGGATACCGAGGTCGCTGCAGACCTCAGAACACGCCCCGAGCACCGATCCCCAGCAGATCACTGCCGTGTCGGGCCCGCCATGCCCCGGAGAATTCACTGCCGGAAGCTTTGCGACCGCATCGGCAAGGCTCTTTCCCTTACGGAGACGCTTCTCGGTCATCGCGCGGACAGTGTCGGCATCTTCGGTCGTGATCCCCGCAGCGTCGTGGGCATACCCGTTCGCTTTGACCACTGCCCCCGGAGTGCCGGGAAAAGCAAGCGGCGAGATCCCGGAGTCCGTCACCCGGTACCGCTCGTACGGGGTTTTTTCGTCCCGGAGGAATGGCGCGTCCATTTTTTCCGGAGGCTTCACTCCGGGGTCCATGCCAGAGAAGCCTTCAGAGAGGGTCTTGTCTGCAAGAATAAATGCCGGGACCTGGAACTTCCACGCAATATCCATTGCCCGGCACGACCACGAGAATGCCTGTTCGGGGTCGCCCGGCGCCACAACGAAACGGGGGAACTCTCCCTGACCGGCATGCAGGATAAACCGGAGGTCAGATTGCGCGGTGTACGTGGGAAGACCGGTTGACGGGCCGGTCCTCTGCGAGACGAGGATGACGACCGGGATCTCCGCCATGCCGGCGAGGGACAGCCCCTCGGTCATGAGGCAGAACCCGCCGCCGGAGGTCCCGACCGCGGCGTGTCTTCCTGCGTAAGAAAAACCGAGCGCCATCAGCATCACGGCAATCTCGTTCTCGGGATGGATGACGGTTATGCCGAACCGGGAGGCATTCTCCGCAAGGAAGTGCAGGAGGCTCGACGAGGGTGTCATGGGGTAGGAGATATAGGCAGCAAGACCGCCCGCGACAAGCCCCAGCCCGATCGCCTCGTTGCCGGAGACGAGGGCCCGGGGGCGACCTCCGGTCCCGGCGGGAGCGAGACGGTGCACGGTCTCGACCTGTTCGTACCCGCGCCGGGCGACGGCGAGGTTCTTCTCCGTCCCCTTGGGCAGGTGGCGGGAAAAGACGGTGGTGACCGTATCAAAAGGGATCCCTGCCGCTTTCGCAAAGGCGCCGATCATTGCAGAATTTCCCATGATTGCAGGCGCCCCTTCGGCCTTGAGGATCCCGGTTATGGATATCCCCTGGCCTCCCCCCCTGACTGCATCGGAATTGACGATGATCGCCGTCCCGTCATGGAATTTTCTGGCGTGCCGCTCGATGGTCTCCTGGTTGAGCGCAAGCACAAAATCCGCCCTCTCGCGGTGGATCCCGATGGGCCGGTCCGCGATCCGCACGAGCGCGAAGTTATGCCCGCCCCGGATCAGGGACGGGTAATCGTAGTACATACAGACGTGATACCCGAGATGGTTCATGAGGTGGGCGACGACCATGCCGGCGTTGTTGATCCCTTCCCCTGCCCTTCCCCCGATGAGCACCGAGACATCCTGACTCATAAAATTCCCCATGGTTCCTGATGCGGTGATCAAAGGGAAAAACATTTGGCATGGGACATCGGGAGGGAGAGAAAAAGGGAGGGGCGGGACATACGGAAAAACGAGCCCGCTTGCAAAGCCTTCCCGGAGGGGCGCGCCGGAAGATCCCGTCCTTCCGGCCGTCGTTTTTAAGGAATTAGCAGGAGACCGGACCTTTGTCCGATCGCGGGAATGGGGGGAAGCGGAAGGAAGATTCGGAGAAAGAGACGGGTTATGCTCTCCGGGGAGGCAGCATGGACGGGTTATGTTCTTTGGGGAGGGATCATGGTCTCAAGGAGCGCCTTGATCTCGGTGATCCGGTAGGGTTTGGCAAGGACGCCGCTCAGCCCGAAGGATGCATAATCGGTGAGCATCGGGTCGTTGGTGAACCCGCTGGATATGACAATCCTCGCATCCGGGTTCAGGGCACGGAGTTTTTCCGACGCTTCTTTCCCGCCCATCCCGTCAGGGACCGAGAGATCGAGGATCACGAGGTCGAACGGGTTCCCTTTCTCGCGTTCCCGCCGGTAGAGTTCGATCGCGGCAGCGCCGTCGCGTGCGAACATGACCTCATAGCCAAGGAACTTGAGCACTTCATTGGTGACATCGAGGATGACCTGCTCGTCATCCATCAACAGGACTTTGCCCTTGCTGGTCATTGTTCGCTCCCGAATCAGTACCCTAGCGGTTATATGTTCTCTGCAATATTGTTTATGGTCTCTTGGGATCACGGAAACGGGCATAAGGGACCGATCACGGGAATCATCACGGGGATCGATCTCGGAAAGGCAATGCAGGGACCGGTCACGCTGCCGGTATCCGCCATGATCCGGGCCCGGCACGAACCGCAGGGAGGGGATGGTGCAGGCGCAAGAGACCGGATCTTCACCGGGAAGGTTTCACCGGAAGAGCCCGCAGCCGGGCTGCCTCTTCCCTGTTCTGGATCCGCAGGAGGAACGTCCCGTGGCAGGGCTTGGTGAACGGGAAGATGACGTAGTCCCCGTCGAATCCGATCGCGATTGGCGGCACCCCGATGATGTGGGTATCGAAGATCTTGAAGCCCGGGGGGACATCGCGGTGCTCCGGGTAGTGTTCGTAGATGTAATCGCGGCATTCCCGGAACGAACTCCCCCGGAGGATGATCTCGTACGGGAGGGATTCTATGCACCCCATGGGGCCACCTCGTCGAGCATCTTCTTTAACGGCATGGGGTTATGGACCGCCTTTGCCGCAATCTTTCCGCAGGGGAAATCGATGGAGGCTGCGATGCTGTCGTAGTGCTCCCCGTAGATGACCGTGTACAACGCTGCTTTCGAGATAGCTCCCATCGTTGCAGCGTAGCTGATGCCGGCATCGTTGTGGATAAAGACAAAACAGAGGTCGAAGTCACGCTTCTTTCCCGTTATCTGGTCGATGGCCCGGTCGAGGTCGAGCGCTTCACCGAGATACTGCCGGGCAGGGTCGGCCACCACGAGGAGGGTGACCGCCGAGCGGTTCCCGGCAACGACCGGCGTGATCCCCGCCTTTTTGAGGCGGTGGATCAGGTAGAGGGCAATGCTCGTCTGCACCGGTACCTGCGGGCACCCGAGGACAAGGATCGCCGTCCTGCCACGGGATTCTGTCGGTTCGTCCACGTCGTTCACGTCCGGCATATTCTCCCAACTCCGTTGACCTGTTCCGGGCAATAATCTTGTGTAAACCTCTCCGGTCCGGGACATAATAACGGCACATCCCCCGTAGCGCGACGGTGCAGCCGGCAGCCGTGCTCAGGCAGGTCCGGCCTCCCTCCGGACCCAGTCGAGATATGGGGCATACCCGGCGATGACGGGGAGAACGATGATCTCGGGAACTTCGTAGCTGTGCTCTTTTTTGATCGCAGCGATGACAGCGTCCGTATTCTCCTTCCGACTCTTCATGATCATCAGGGACTCGCCCTCGTCGAGTGTTCTTCCCTTCCACCGGTAGATCGACCGGACCGGCTGGATGTTGACGCATGCGACAAGCCGGCGTTCCACGAGCATCTTTGCGATAGCAGGCGCCTGCCCGGGCGCTGCTGTTGAAAGGATTGTCACAACACTGCTCTTTGCCATTCCCTATCCCTCATCAGGTTACCTGGTACGGGAACCTTCATGAACCCTTCCGATTCGTCACGCCAGGATCGCGGTGATACAGACAGCAGATTCCTTTCTGGATGCCTTCCGGACATTGGGGGTGATCGGGGAATTTGGGAATCGGGGGATCGGGGGGCTGGGGGATTGAGGGATTGAGGGATTGGAGGTGTCGGAATCCGGATCCGTCGCCGGGATCGTTAATTACTATACGTCTGGGTACCAACAGGTACTGCTTATGTACGCTTCACGGATGAGCAGTCTCCCGCCGTACCTTTTTGCACGGATTGACGAGATGAAAGCGGAACAGGTAAAAAAAGGCGTCGATATCATCGACCTCGGGGTTGGCGACCCGGACCTTGCAACACCCGGTCATATCGTCGCGGCGCTCTGCGATGCAGCGAAGGATCCGGAGAACCACCACTACCCGTCCTATGCCGGCATGCAGGAATACCGGGATGCCGTTGCCGGATGGTACAAAAAGCGGTTCTCGGTCAGCCTGGATGCAGGCAGAGAGGTCATCGCCCTCATGGGATCCAAGGACGGGATCGCTCATATCGCAGAGGCGTTCGTGGACCCGAAGGACTACGTCCTTGCCCCGAGCCCAGGCTACCCCGTGTACCGGACCGGCACGCTCTTTGCCGAGGGG
>JAKLEQ010000106.1 GCA_022711635.1 Methanoregula sp.
ATGGTATAGTGCTCCCGCGGTTCGAGGATGATGTATGAATCCCCGTTGAGTTCGGCCGCGAAACGGTAGGAGACGTAAGACTGGTCATACAAAACGGTTGCATACGAATCAAAGAGCGGCACACGTGCCCGGCTGGGAATGGTTTTCTGAGCTATGTTGCCGTTGACGGTGAACATCTCGCCCCTGAGGCTCCGCGAGTCAATGATAACGTCGCGCAGCGGGGAGATATTCGCTGCGACATCGACCGGCACGATACAGTGCGGCAGGACAGCAACCTCACGGGGGTCGAACACGATCTCCGCGTTGTCTTCAAGGTCAGGATCTGCGTAGACGAGCGATAACCGGACGACATGGCTTCCCTGTTCGATCCCGTAGAAAATTGCCGGGGTGCGCCGGGACATCAGGGTCCCGTCGATGGCAATCGCTGCCGGTGACGGCCGGGAATGGACATACAATCCACCGTTCGCTGTTGCATTCCGTTCCGCAGGGATTTCGGAGGATCGTCCCCTAGTAGAATAGACATCGGAGTAGAGTTTTTCCCGGACAGTCATATCGGAGGAAACGTTAATAATTCTTTCCGCCGGGATAAACCCTTCGCGCTCCAGCCGGATCGCATACTCCTCACCATTAATAACTTCGAACGTAAACGGCGTCGTTGTTCCCTGATACTCCCCGTCAAGATAGATGAGCGCTCCTTCGGGATCGGAGTGCAGCGAGAGCCTGCAGGACGCAGGAAGTGCCGTGACATTACCTGTTGCTGGATTTGAAGGAGACGCTTCAGGTCCGGTAACAGGAGCGAGGTTTCCTGTTGGATTCGGATCAAACGCTGCATCCTTGGTCCGGTTCTGTTGGACCACAAGGACCGCGTTCCGAGTTACAAGGTAATCGGCGCCATCCTTCCGGATAGCACTTTCGACCGCGACAGAATTGCCGGTGGTATTGAGGCGGGACGTCACCGGGATATGGAGCACTGGAGCTTCGGGCAGGGAATCGAGGACATTGTACCACGCACCCGAATTATATTTCACGAGGTGCTCCGTCGAGTTCTTGCGATCGATGTTGGTCGCGACAAGAACGAGATCGGCTTCTCCGGACTCCGACAGGTTGACCGTTCCGGTAAAATCGGCCGAGGTGCATGCATCTTCCGGAAAGATCCCGTTCTCCGGTTCGCTGTGAATGACATCGCACCCCTCGCTGATCCAGAACCGGACCGGTTCGCCCCGCTCTTCCTCGCAAGCGATCAGGATCACGGCATCTTCCGCAAAGAATACCTCCTGCTCGAAGTTCAGGTTCTGGAGCGCTACCGTCACCGTTCCATTCCCCCGAAGGAAGGGAAGGACATCGTAGGCATACGTCGCTGACACATTCCCGGCGTCATCGCTGTCGGCATCGAGATAAACCCGGTCCGGACTGACTATGTTCTCATTGAAACTGGTCCGAAGGGACGGGACGACACCACGGTTCGTCCGGGTATCGTGGCTCCGGGAGATGTACAGGTACATTCGGGCAAGCGTCAGGTTGCTCCCCATAGGCAGATCGACCGGAATGCGATACGTCCGGATCCGGTTGTTCACGGGAACAGGGGTGCTGTTCGGATCGGAGAGAAAGTGGATCGTCCCGTTCAGGCTGCCGGAGGCATACAGTGCCAGTTCCGAACCCTTGTATCCGGAGCGGGGGAGATCGCCTGCAGTCTCTTCTCCTCCGTCGCCCCTCGCTAGCCCGGAGGATCCCCCTGTTGCCGATCTCCTGCTGTAGATTCGGATCTCCGCAACGTACTTGACAGATAATCCGGTCGTTGTCGGGTACTTCTCGGCACCGTCACGGTAATAGTACCAGTATTCCTCATTGGCGGACTCGTGCCAGTCATAGTTGCCGAGCGCGTGAATCCCCCATGGATTGACAGAGTCGTCCGCGAAGAATGCAAGGCGCATTCCGTCGTCATACCCGGTATCCGGATATTTACCGTCCTTCGCCCAGGTTACGACAACCGGGCCTTGCCGGGATGGCGGGGTGTAGATGTTTTTATACGCGAAATCGCGGGTCATTCCGTCAGAAGCGACAACGGTCAGGGCATCCCCCGGTGACATTCCCCCGACAAGACTGCAGAGATCCTTCAGGTCGGTGCCGCGGACCGCTCCCATATCTTTCGTCTGGACGTTCGTATCCTCCTCCGGGTTCCAACGGAGTTCTTCCTCGGTGGCGGGATCAGGATCATCGAGAAAGACCGGTCCCTGGAGGTAGTAGTGGGTTGTCCCGTCTCCCGTGATCGGCAGGGTGTCCTCCATCTCCTGGTAGCTGATGGTCTTTTCCGCAAGAACGGTCGTCCGGTCACTGGCATATTTTACGATATGGAGCTCGGTCGTTGCGGCAAAAACCGGGGCGCTCAGAATTAGCAGGATCGCAACGGCGCAAAGAACAAGAAGGACGCATTTTTCAAAGGAAAACGGCCTCATCGCTGCAAACTTCTTCCGTTCCGGATCTCCGTATTCCATCATTCCGGCTCGAACGTTTTTTCATGCCGGATGAAAAAGATTGCTAAATAGCTGCAGGTTATTCACTACTTTTCCTTAGCCATGAGATCGCGATCGTCATGATACCAGCAACACCATCGAACATGATGGGAAATATTACGGGCAGAAATCGAACGGCGCGAGGAAGAAAGAACGATTCCCTCGTCCGCTATGTGCCACGCCGATCCCGCAGAAGGGCAGGGAAAGACCCAGGACAGGCGAATCAGGGATCTCCCGTATACTGCTTCCCCGGTCCGGCCGTACGAGAACGATATGCTCAAGAATCGTTTCTTCCGAATAAAACCGGGAAATGGTTCTTAGATCGCGGGAAACTTCGGCGATCGTGATGACCTCGATCGTCATCGTCCCGTTCACCGGATCGGTGGTGATCCGGCTGTAACCGAGGGAGTTCTCCTGTCGCCGCTGTGATCCTTCCATGCCGTTGTCATCCAGCCGGTATGCCGGGGCACCACCCCTTCCTTCCGTCAGATAGGTGATACCCGCATGCTCGATCCTCTCGTAGGCATGGACATGGGCATTGAAGACGACGCTCACGTTGCCGGGAAAAAAAACGGGTTCGAACATACGCTGGAGGTTGGTAAATCCGCCGAAGTGGTTTGGTTCTGACGTGTATAGGGGATGGTGGAGGAGGACGATCTTCCAGCGGTCCGACGATGCAAGGTCAGTTTCAAGCCAGCGCGCCTGGTCGGCGTTCGGAATCGCGGCATCGCTCCCCGAATCGAGGACCGCGATATGGACATCGCCACAATCGAAGGAATATGGCATACCTGTCCCGAAGAGGTTTTTGAAGAGGGCCTGATCCGCATCATGGTTTCCCCGGACTGCAGCATATGTCGTTGTACCTGTCAGGTTCCCGGCTGCGATAAAGAACCGGTCCCATTCGTCCTCATCCCCGGCATCGCTGACGAGGTCCCCGGTGTTGATGACAAAGGAGATGCCGGGCTCCACCGCGATCCGGTCCGCGACAACCCGGTGCCGCTCCAGTTGCGTGAAGTACGGGGCCTGCTCCCGGGTATCTCCGTAAATGACAAAGGAACAGCTGCCCTCTGCCGGGAAGGTCAGGAAGCTGCGGTCCCCGCTATTGTCCGTATTGGAGATCAGGGTGTAATGGTAGCGTGTTGCCGGTTCAAGCCCGGTCAGGCGAATGCCCTCTGCTGGGGGGATGTTTTTGACCGTAAGTTCATGATCATATGCACCGGTAGCAAGGAACGACGACGCGTTGGCATAGCGCAGGATTTCCGGCTGAAACGTGTCCGGGTACCAGCGTATGAATGTCATATCATACGTGGTGCATGTGGCATAGGGTTTCACCGAAGTATACCGATCCGCGGCAATATCCTGGAACATGGCCGTTGCCCCTTCCGCCAGTATGAGGATGAGGATAACGGAGGTGGCAGCAAAAAACCATGGGGGTCGATACCGCCCCATTCATGCACCGTCCTGGAACAAGCGGATACTATCGGGGGAGATGTGTGCAAAGAGCCGTTCCCCCTCCTGCAACAGGCTGATTCTGTCATTCCCGCGGGGAATTTTAGCGATAAGGGATATCCCTCCCGCGAGTCTGACAGCGATGTGATTCTCCGCAGGGAGAATACCGGCTACCGTGACAGGGATCGCGTTGTGGTGCGGGCCACCTGCGACCTCCCCCTCTCTTCCGGGCACGATGGCTTCGCTGTCGATCGAGAACGTTACCGAAGTACCGGCCGGAACTCCCCCCAGGAACGTTACCCTGCAGTCGCCAACCCGTACTGTCGAAAATGTTCCGTCAGTTGAAAGAACGGTGCCGGTGAATATGTTTTCGACGCCGGTATAGGCTGCGACTTCAGGCGTGGCGGGGCGCTGAAAGATCTCCCCGGGCGTTCCGGTCGCCGCAACCGCTCCCTGCAGGATGAGCACGACCCCGTCTGCGAGCGCAAAAGCCTCGTCGCGGGAATGGCTCACCTGCAGGACCGTGAGATTCTGTCCCTTCTGCACCGCCTTCATCATTCGCATGCAGTCCCCGCGTGCAGCGGGATCCAGTGCGGCAAAGGGTTCGTCAAGGAGGAGGATTCTGGGTTCTGCAGCAAGTGCCCGCGCGAGTGCCACCCGCTGCTGTTCCCCGCCGCTGAGCGACGCAGGGTACCGGTCTGTCAGCCCGATGATCCCAAACTGGTCCAGCAATGCATCCACCGTGCGCCGGACCTCAGGCTCCGGGGCACGGCGCAGCCGTAGGCTGAACGCGACATTGTTAAAAACGGTCAGGTGTGGAAAGAGGGAGTAGTCCTGGTAAACGATGGCGATGCCCCGGTCTTCGGGAGGAATTCCTGCAGCGTCGGTCCCTTCAAGGCAGATTCCCCCGTTTTCCGGGGTCCGGAGCCCGGCGATTGTTTCGAGCAGTACCGTCTTTCCGGCACCGGAGGGCCCCATAATAACAACGTATTCTCCTCGGCCGACCCGGAGGCAGATGTCGCGCAGGCAGAAGTCCCCCAGCGCGAGGGAGACATGGTCAAGCACGATCATGGTCATACCCTC
>JAKLEQ010000107.1 GCA_022711635.1 Methanoregula sp.
GATGGCGCAGTCCATGCCGCACGGAGCGACCAGCGTGGTCCTGAACGGGTTTTTTCCTGCCATGACCGGGAGTTGGTCATGAATCGATAAAGTCCTGACGGGCGGGACCGGTGCTGGCCAGGGGCATCTCACCCAGCACGTCACTGCCGATCCAGCAGCGTCTTCGAGACGATATACTCCCCTTTTGCGATTCGGGTCGTGCCGATGATGAGCCAGCGCTCGCTCCCGTGCTGTTCCACGACCCCGCAGGCCTCGATGGTCTCACCGGCGAGCGCCTGCCCGCTGTAGGTGTGGGTGAAGGAGAGGACCTTTGCGATCTCGCGGTGATCGACCTCATACACGGCCGGGTTATCGAACGCGAGCGACGCATCGGTCACCTTCGCTTCGATGGTCATCTTCCCCAGAACCTCGCCCTTCCGGATCGCGACCCGGTCGAGATCCTCGTACGAGCGCGTGTAGAGCAGGTCGAAGTACGTCCCCTCGATCTGCCCGCGGTTCCACTTCCGGCGCTCGTGCAGGACGAAATCGTCGAACGGGATCTCCGGCTGGCGTTTTGTAAAGACCCGTTCCCACATCTCGTCCGAGAGGTCATCGACCTTCCCGTCCCGGATCGCCCTCTTCAGGGTCGCCTGCGCCCGGAACCAGGCCGGCCCATAGACGACAAGGTCGATGTCCGAGGTCTCGGCATCAAGCCCGCAGAGGAGGGACCCGGTACAGCCGATCTGCCCGTCTTCGACCTCCAGGATCTCCTGGAGCCTGCGGACCCGGGGGTGGGACGCGGCAACGGCGGGCATCCTGACCTCCGGCTTGAGCACCTCGCGGATGTCGGCGACCGGGACACGGTGGACCGGGCCGGCGTATGCCGGTTTCTTGTCGGCGATCAGCGCATACGCGTCGTCGAACTCCATCTTCCGGTACCGGTTGCCCTCCCGGTCCGACCGCTCACCCGTTGGGTCCGGCAGGTAGCGGAGCACGCACCCGGCACGTTCCGCATTGTCGTACGTCGAGACCGCGTAGATCCAGCCGTCACGGTCAACGATAAAATCGCGGAGCCGGATCGGCAGCGTGCGGGTCATAGTTCAGTGCTCGCTGAAATACCGTTCGATCTCCGCAGCACGGGCGCCCCTGCGGAGCATGGTCCGGGTCGTCAGGTCGACGACCGTGCTCGGAGTGCCCGGGAGCCTGCCGCCATCGATCAGGAGATCGCGGGGGACCGTGCATTCGTCGGGTGTTGCGGGGTCTTTTGCTCCGTGGAGGTTGGCGCTCGTCGCCGTGATGGGGGCGTCGTACCGTTCGATCAGGGCGCGGGCGACCGGGTGGTCCGGGATGCGGATCCCGATAAGACCGGTCCCCCCCGTAAGGATGTCAGGTACGAGGCGCTTTGCCCGCAGCACAACGGTCACCGGGCCCGGGAGGAATGCGGCGAGGAACTCCTCCGCGGCGGGGTCGACGAACGCGACGGCGCCCATCATATCGGGATCGGCGACGGCGATCGAGACCGGCATCCCGTACGGGCGCTGTTTCGCATCGTACACTTTCTGGATCGCACTGTCAGAGAATGCGTCCGCGCCAAGCCCGTAGACGGTCTCGGTGGGGTAGATGACGATCCCGTCATGCGCGAGGATCGCGACCGCTTTTTCGATGATGTCCATTCAGAACTCTCGTCCCTTGACCCGGTTGATGTCGAAGACCGCCTTGCTGCTGATGTGCATGACGGCAAAGACCCCGGCCTGGATAGGGTCGGTCACGACAAGGTCGGCATGCTCCGGAACGCTTCCCGCCATCTTGAGGGCAATCACCGGGATCCCGGCGTCTTTGACCCGGTCGACGGCTTTCGTGATCTCGCCGCCCATGATGGACCCGGCAAGGACAAGGATGGAGACGCGTGGCAGCCGGCTGACGGCGTCGACCGCGAGCGCGAGCGTCCGCTCCCCCACGAGCGGGATGGTATCCACCGAGATCCGTTCGCCCCGGATGTTGTGCCGGTCGGCCTCGTTGACCGCGCCGAGCGCGACCTGCGCGACCTGTGCCCCGCCACCGATGATGATCACGCGTGACCCAAAAATGTTTCCGAACGGCTGGTAGCATTTCACTTCGTGGACGGAGGGTATGTCGTTCAGCTCGCGGGAGAACTGCTCGCGGTTGTCCGAAGGACCCGGTTCGTATTCAAAATAGAGCTCCGCCATGCCGGCGTAAGGACCGGAGTCGAAGGTCTCCTGGCTGATCATCAGGATATTGGCGTCGTGATCGGCTACGACGGCGGCAATATCCCGGAGTACACCTTTCCTGTTCTCTGCAATGATCCGTACCGCACAGCGATCAGGTTCGGTTTCCATCCGATGCGATAGCCGGGGATCGAACCCGGGTTAGAAGCTTGGGAAGCTCCTGTCCTGCCGCTAGACTACTATCGCGCAGAAATTCTTCTATGATATTTCGTGAATTTCATGATAAAGGTAATCCTGTCGGAAGATATCCGCAGACAGACGGTCCGGCACCTGCCTTCCTGCCGACCGGAATGATTTTGAACCTGCGGGAAATTATCTGTACACCTCAAGGAGGGGGAAGTACATGTTCAATAAAACCGCAATCATGATCCTCGCGGTCGCCGGCCTGGTATTCTTCGCCATCCCGCCGGTTGCTGCCGCAACGACAACCCAGGAGCAGGTCCTGTACCAGGCGACGTTTACCAACGATCCCGGCTGGACAACCAACAGCATCAAGTCGTTCTACTGGGTCCCCGACAAGGGGGTCTATGCGTACTCAATCGAACCGGGGAACGGAGGGAACGCGTACGTGCAGGTCGCGGGGTACCAGGGGGGGTCGTTCACGCTCGAGTATGATGTGACTCCCGTGAGCACGCCGGCGAACACCGCGTTCCGGCTGGGGTTCGCAACCCAGGAGATGGACCGGACCAAGGGCACGATCGCGCTCTCCGAGTTCACGAACGCGAAGTACGGCAGGCTCATGTGGATCCGTGCCGTGACGCCGAGCAACCGTCTCTTCGAGGTCTCCAGCCATGCAAACTCCTACGGGGAGAAGACCGGCGCCCCGACCGTGAACTTCGTGGATAACCATACCTACCACGTCTCGCTCGAGTATGATGACGAACAGACGACGCTGACCATGCGGGTCATCGACAAAACCGCGATCGCAACCCTCTGGAGTTACTACCTCAACACCAAGGACCCGCTCAAGGGAATGAGCTACATCGTGATCGGCACGGTCGGCGATTACTCCGCGCCCGGAAACTCTGCAACGGGATACATCGACAATGTCCGGCTCGCGGTCCCCAGGGCCACAACCGCCTCTGACACGCCGGTCTCTTTCACGACGCCTCCTACGATCACCCACACGCCGATTAAGACGACGGTCCCGCCAACTACCGCAGAAGAGACCCCGGCTTCACCGGTCTCCCCCCTCATCCCGGTTGCGGCAGCCGGCCTCGCGCTTGGGGCAATGTTGTTTGCACGGAACCGGAACCGCTGATCGGGACAATCCTCTCCCTGCCACTTTTTTTTAAGGATTTTTTAGCGATCGTTCCCGCAGGATCCGTTCCCCCCGGCATTTTCCCGGTACAGGGAATGATGCCGGATCGGGGAGGGAAAACGATCCTAAGAAATTAAGAAAAAAACCGAAGGGAAAAAAACGCGGAACCCCGTTCGGAAACGACCGGGGCCGGATCAGGAAAAATGGAAGGGTACCCCTTACGCGTTCCGGAGCTCGACAAGCTTGAGGGTCCTTCCCTTCTCGCAGATGTCGGGGGCGTTGCCCAGCACGTCGGTGACGATGTATTTTTCGCCCTCGATAACCCCATCCGGGTGGCAGAGGTCGAAGGACTTGCAGTCCCCTTTGTTGCAGGAGACCTCGAACTTTATCTTCGAGTTGACGATCGCCATCTCGGCGCTGATCAGGGCGGACGACGACGCCTCCGTGACCTCGACCGCATTCGCGCCGTTGAAGTGGACCGGGCACTCGTGGTGGGTCGTGCGGATCGTGACGATCCGGTACTTCCGCCCCTTCACGAGGTTGTGGCAGGCCTTCTTCACCTTGCAGGTCTCGCAGGCCGCGGCCTCGCCCTCGTAGATGAACTCCACGCCCTGCCGGGCGTACGTCGTCCCGATCAGGGTAACCTTGGTCTTTGCGTCGGTCATTCGATCACTCCTGGTACAGCATTTTCACGAGTTTTCTCGCAGAATCTTCGGTGATGCCCATATCAAAGATGGTGAAGCGTTCCGGACGGATAGTCTTTGCCATCAGGAGCGCCTGTACGGCGGTCTCGTCGTCGATGCCGACATCCGCGGGGGTGACGGGGGCGCCGATCGCACGGAGCGAGGCACGGATCCCCTTCCAGTCCCCCCCGTGGAGATACATGGAGATGATGGTCCCGATCCCGCAGCTCTCGCCGTGCAATGCCTTCCCCGGCGCGAGCCGGTCGAGGGCATGCGAGAACTTATGCTCCCCGCCGCTCCCGGGCCGGGAGGAGCCGGCGATGCTCATGGCAACGCCGCTGGAGACGAGCGCCTTCGTGACAAACCATGCCGCCTCCTCCGAGTGGGGCCGGATGACCTGGGCATTGGAAACAAGGATCTCGGCGGTCATCTTCGCAAGCGCCATCGCGTACTCGCTCATGGGCTCGCCCTTCACCCGGTGGGCGAGCTCCCAGTCGAGGATCGCGGTGTAATTGGAGATGATGTCGGCGCAGCCCGATGCAAGGAGCCGGTGGGGGGCTGCTGCAATAATCCCCGTATCGGCGACGATGGCGATAGGGGGGTGGGCGTCGAGCGAGGCATGGCCGTCGGCGCTCGGGACTGACGCACGGGCGGAGGCGATGCCGTCATGGGACGCGGCGGTCGGGACGGAGATGAACTGCCGGTCGGTGTTGTAGGAGACGATCTTCGCGGTGTCGATGACCCTGCCGCCGCCGACACCGATGACGAAATCGGCTTTCTTCGCGGCCTTCTCGCCGATGCGGATGACCTTCTCGTTGATCGCCGGCGCAGAGAAGGTCCGGATGGTATACGCGTCATTGAG
>JAKLEQ010000108.1 GCA_022711635.1 Methanoregula sp.
GCATGGTTATCCGGATCTGAGAAGGGCATCATGACAGTTAAAGGGGGGCTGTGCGGCGTGAAACTGATAGCGGAATTCCGGGATGGCATCGGTTTCGGACGACAGGCATTCCAGGTTCGTCCGGGTCATTATTCCTTCATTCCTGCTGATCCGGTTATTTCAGGGCACCGTATGCACGCGTCCAGGTCTGTGTTGCGGAAATGAATGCGGGATACCCGTGCGCCCGGATGAATTCCAGGGACTCCCGATATTTTTTATACTTGTATCCCTTTTTTGCGAAGAAATTCCGGATAATCCCGCATGTTGGATAATCGCTGCATTCGGAACAGGTGGCGATCTGTTTTTCCATCATGCAGCAGCGCTTCATGGCGCAGCGGGCGGCCTGGATGTCACGACGGCCGTCTTCATATCCCAGCTTGCAGCCTTTGCAGGAATGATCTGCAAGCGCCGGGCATGTCCCGCAAAAGGCGCCACAGCAGCCGATCAGAGAGACCCCCCTTGGTAAGGAGCTGTCCGGGTCGTTCATCCCGGGAATGAAAGATTTCCCGGTGCTTGAGGATTTCGGGAAAAACAATAAAGGTGCGCCGCTTCAGGTATGTATATGAAATGGATCCGCCCCGCTATCGTCCTCATCATCGTGCTGACGGGAGCGATTACCTTTGCTGCATACCCGGCGATACCCGATCTCGTCCCCTCGCACTGGAATGCTGCCGGGGAGGTCGATGGGATGATGCCAAAAATGCCGGGGCTCATCCTTCTCCCCCTCCTCATGATTGGATTCACCGCGTTGTTCATTGTCCTCCCCCGCATCGATCCGCTGCGTGACAATTACCGGAAATTTCAGGACTACTACGACGGGTTCATCCTCGTGTTTGCCATCTTCCTCCTTGCAATCCAGATCCAGATCATCCTCTGGGGACTGGGAATTCCCGTCAGCCCCAACCGTGTCTTTCCGGTCCTGATGGGGCTCCTCTTCATCTACCTCGGATTTCTTCTCGCGCACGCGGAGCCGTCCTGGTTCGTGGGAATCCGTACTCCGTGGACCATGAGCAGCTACCCGGTATGGAAGAAGACTCACCGGCTGGGTGCGAAACTCTTCATGCTGGCAGGGGCAATCAGCCTGGTCGGCGTCCTGGCGGGGACATTCGCTTTCCTGTTCATTATCGTCCCCGTGATCGCGGCCTCCCTTATCACGGTCGTTTATTCCTTTTTGGAATTCCGGAAAGAGCAGGTTAAAGAACCAAAACGGGCTTAATGTTCACCTTTTTCGGGAAGGTATCAGATCCCGGGATTGCAGGAGCATTGCCGGAGGCCGCCCTGTAATAATATGAGGGTATTTACCTGCCGCACATAAGCATGTACCATTTACCGTTGCTACTGCAGGGCGCCAATTGGGGATTCCGACGACGGGTGTCCTGGTGTTCCTGTGGTGCGTGGCTGCCTCTTGGGGGAGGGATTTGGAATTCGGACACTACAAACGGTGCTCTGGTACAATCCGGAAATGCCATCCATGGAGCGCTGCTCGTTCACCTGTGACCGGAAACGTCCGCGGTTCCAGGGAACGGTTCTGACGACCGCCGACGGGGCTCCGGCAGAAGTCCGGTATGTCGTGACATGCAACAGCGGATGGCAAACCCGCCACTGTGTCGTCACCATGACTGCACGCGAATCGCGGGAGATGGTACGGCTTTCCGTGGACAGAGAAGGACTCTGGTTTCAGGACGGGAAACGCAGGCCGGATCTCGATGGTGTCGCGGATATTGATCTCGCGTTTTCCCCGTGCACCAACACCCTGCCCATCCGGAGGATCGACCTTTCCTACGGCCAACAGGTGCGCATCCCTGTCGCCTGGCTCAGGTTTCCCGAGCTCGATCTCGTCCGAACGGATCAGGTATACGAACAGCTGTCAGAACGCCGGTACCGGTTCAGTTCCGCTGACGGGGGGTTCTCAGCAGTTATCGAAACGGACCGGCAGGGAATGGTCGTCCGGTACGGAGATCTCTGGCGGACCGTACCCGATGACGCGATCCCGTGATACCTCTTGGACCTCCAAAAATTTTAACAAACATTTATATTGTAAATATGGATACATTTACGTATGTTCCTTCCAACGAACGACAAGCAGTTCGGTTTATGGAAGATGCGGCGCAACGGGATGACCAATATCTCCATCGCGACCTTCCTCGGGATAACCCGGCAGGGCGTGTCGCAGGGAATCCGCCTCATGGACGAGAAGATCGAGGCGTCGCTGCGGGAGATGGCCAAGTCAAACAGGATCCAGGTTGAGGAGATCGATGTAAAGCGCGGCGTCCTCTTCGGGAAGTCTATCCCCTTCCAGACCAATGCCTATATCTTCGTCTCCGAGAAGCACGGCATGCAGGTCTGGTACGAGCATGACGGCGAGTGCATCTCCTGCGAAGAGTTCACCAGGTGCATCGAGTTCATCTGGGACCTCGCAACCGAACTGGGAATAAAGCTCGAAAAAACCCAGGACCCGACCAGGATGGCAGAGGAACTTCTCGCAAAGATCCGGGAGGACGGAAAATGATCCCTGCAGCGGAGATTACCGGGCACTGGATCGGCCTGTGCCGGAAACCGCCGGCAGTGCATGTCCTGCAGACAGGTATCGGGTTCCCGCCGGAATCCGTCTTTGCGGGATTCCCGGGTGGCGCAGGCGGCGGATCGGGAGCGATCCGCCGGGGGATCGGAGCCGCCATCTCCGGGATAAGGACCCTGAACCGGAACCGTCAGCTCCTCTGGTTTGCTCTCCTTGCCGGGCTTGTGCTGGCCGGGAACACCATCGGCCAGGCAGCATTCCACTACATCACAACGAACCTGTACATACACCTTGACAGGATCGTATGGCAGTTTTCAATCGAGTTCGCAACACTGTTCTGTCTGGTATTCTTACTCGCGGGCCTTGTCCTGGGCATCCCGTCAAAGAAAGAAAGCCCTGCCTCGTTCCTTGAGGGGCTTGCATGTGCAAAAAAATACCTGAACGCTGTCTTCCTGTGGTCTTTAGTCCTGGCAATCGCAGGCATGCTGCTCGTTACTGTCTTCTCGTATGTTCCTGCCCGGTTCCCAACGCCTGAGATCCTGTTCCTCTATCACAATGGCTTCGGGCGTCTCGATTCTTTCCTTTTCGACTCGCTCAGCCAGTTCCCCTTCAACCTGAGCCGCCTTCCGCCCATGGACATCTTTACCGAGATCCCGGGCTATGGAGGACGATCGGTGCTGCTCTGGTTCTATCCCGGGCTTAGGGAGGCCCTCATCTTTTCGGCGATCAACCTGCTCCTGCTCGTCATGACCCTGTTTGTCGTACCCCTTATCGTCCTTCAGCAAAAGACCCTCGGGGAGGCAGTCACGGGATCGTTTGCCTTGATGAGAAAGACCTGGGCCGAGGTAACTGCCTGCACGATCTTTCTTGGAGTTGTCGTACTCGGCATATCCCTTCCCTTCCTGCTCCTCCAGGCCGCGCCCGGCACGGTCATACCATTGAGGGTATACTACCATCCCACCGACATGTGGATTGCTCTTGGCCTCCTCTACGATCTTGCACTGGCCGGCGTCATCTTTGTTGCGGCAACGATCGGCGGGATCGCAGCACTTGAACTTTACCGGTCCGCGAAGGCAGGGCAGGTTCCGGAATCCCCCGGAATGGATCCCGCCGGATAATTTCCCTGCCCCCCGGCAGACCGTCCGCCTGCCGGGTCGCAGGATAAAATGACCGGCAGGGAGAATATTTTTATATTGTAAATATCAATATATTTACGTATGTCAAAGCCAGTCGGGAACAGACGCTTGAGGTTGTGGATGGTTCTCCTGCTGTTCGTCGCAGCAGGAACAACCGGATTCCTGGTATCTCCTGTTTCGGCGGAGAACCCCTTGATCACCATCGCCGCGGACGGGGATGGATCGTATTACCTGGGAGAAGAAGCAGTCTTCTCCGGTGTCAACACCGGTACCGATACGATCTACCTGTTCATAACCGGGCCAAACCTCCCGGAGAATGGCGGGAAGCTCACCTCGCCGTCAGAAAAATCGGTCGGCGGGGATGCCGGTTCATTCACTGCAGTGAAAACAAAACCGGATACAACCTGGACCTATCCCTGGTACACGTCCGGTCTCAGGCTGGATGCAGGGACGTATACTGTCTATGCGGTGAGCCAGCCGAAAGCGAAAGACCAGCTTGCAGGGGTTCCTTATGGCACGATCGGTATCATCATTAAAAAGCCGTTTATTACCGCAGCTATCTCCCCAACGAATGTTGAAAAAGGGCAACCATTTGCAGTAACCGGCATTGCAGAAGGACTCCCTCCCCTGGTTCAAGTCTGGATCTTCGGCGATAACTCCGTGTATCCTGCAACAATACCGGTAAATTCCGATGCTAACTTCACCTTTAATGCCGATGCGGCACTATCGGGAACACTTCCGGCAGGGCAGAACTATCTCATCGTGCAGCACCCGATGGCAGACAACCGGTTCGACTTCACAGCCACCGGGGATTATGTCCGCAACCTGAAGCAGGACAACGGCACGGATCTCTACAGGGTCACCGGCCCGGGGAGTCTCCAGGGGAGCGGTGCGGCATTGGCACTCGCCGCCGCGATCAGCGATCAGGAAGCACACGATACTACGTTAACCAATGATACGTATACTATCATCCCGTTCAGGGTCACCGATGCCGGGAGTCCTTCGATCCCGACGGCAACAGCTGCTATGTCCGTTTCGGTTCAAGGGACAACACCCCGGCATGCCCCTCTCCAGTATGCAGTTCCACTCGGGGCTGGCATCCTGGGATTCCTGGGGATTGTGCTCTGGAAGCGGCATTAAACCCATTTCCATCGAACGTTCCCATCTTCCTTTTTCGAGGCCATGCAGTCTCCACGGACCTGCCCGCTGGTATCGCCCCGGGAACCGGGAGTATTATCATCGATTCCGCAGGATATCCCTGTATACCGGAGAGTCGTGGGCCCATGATCACGCAGGTGCACCCCCACTACCTACCTGTGTACGATGTC
>JAKLEQ010000109.1 GCA_022711635.1 Methanoregula sp.
ATATTATTGCAACCGAGCTCGGCATCGAGAAAAAAGGAATGGGCGAGGTGCAGTATGATGAGATCGAGAAAATTGTCCGGGTAATTATGGACACCCGTGGAGAGAACGAATGTACGAAGACCTAATCATTACCGGGCTGATGGGAGGTGTCACGTCGTTTATCGATTATATATCGGCCCATGTGCTCACCTGCCTTATCCCTGCCTTTTTCATCGCGGGTGCGATGACCGCCCTGCTGAACAAAGAATCGATTACCCAATATCTGGGTACCAAGGTCCCGCTTTACAAGGCGTATCCGGTTGCGGTCGTCTCCGGGCTCCTCCTCGCCGTCTGTTCCTGCACGATCCTTCCCCTCTTTGCAGGGATCAAGAAGAAGGGTGCCGGCCTCGGACCGGCCATCGCCTTCCTGTACACGGCACCGGCTACGAATATTCTTGCCATATCCCTGACCTGGAGCGTGATCGGGGCTGATTTCGCGCTTGCACGTATCATTCTTTCAATCATCTTTGCGATCATTATCGGGATCATCATTTCGACAATTTTTAAGGAAAAAACTCCCGAATCTTCACCGCCGGCCCCCATTGCGTGCGCATGCGATCCGGGAACAGCGAAGGAAGGCGGTCAGAAGCACGTCATCCTCTTCATCGGGACGCTGGTGGCGCTCCTCTTCGTCGGCACATGGGCGATCTTCATGGAGAACCGCCTGGCAGGGATTCCGCTCCGGTTCGTCACCCTCCCGTTCCTCATCATCCTGGTGATATTAGAAGCATGGAAATGGTTCAACCCGGACCAGCGAAAGAGCTGGCTGGAAGAGACGTGGTCGTTTATGAAGACCATCTTCCCGCTGTTGTTTGCCGGGATATTTGTCGCCGGGATACTCGGTGCCCTCCTGCCGAAGGATCTTCTCAGCGCCTATCTGGGGTCGAATACGGTGAGCGCAAACCTCATCGCAGTCCTCTTCGGGACGTTCATGTACTTCCCCACGCTGGTCGAGGTACCGATGGCGAAGATGTTCCTGGACCTGGGAATGGCCAAAGGCCCGCTGCTTGCCTACATGCTCGCGGATCCGGTTATCTCTCTCCCGAGCATCCTTGTTGTCCGGAAATACATGGGAACGAAGCAGACCATCGTCTATGTGATCCTGATCGTGTTCTTCTGCACGCTCGCCGGGCTGATCTATGGATCGTTTGCCGGGTGATGAAAAACATGAAGATCGGTATTATCAGCGATGGAAAATTCGGGGATCGGGCCTACGAGATCATCCGGGAGAAGTTCCCGACCGAATGGATCACCGCGCCCTTCCCGCAGAGCATGGTCGTCGACGACCTTGATCTGCCCCTGCCGGACTGCGACCTCTACATCTCCTATGTGCGCCACCCGGACGTCGCCCTCGCAATTATCGAAAAGCAAAAGCCGGTGATCCTGGGGGTTAGTTTCGGCCCCGGTTTCCTCCGGCAGGCAAAAGGGATCAATGAGAATATTATTGCGCCCGTCACGATGTGCTCCCTGGAGGACAACACCTGGGTTCCTGAGATCAATGAGTTCGCAAAGGTCTTCGGCCGCCCCGCCTTTGACGTCAGGATCCGGGATGATGACACCATCGAAAGTATCCGGGTGATCCGAGGATCGCCCTGCGGCTCTACCGTTGCAGCAAGCGTAGAACTCCCCGGGACTACGATTGGCGATGAGCAGCTCCGGCACTACGGCCTGCGGATCTGCCACTTCTGCCGGGCACCCCGGTTCGGGAAAACCTGCGACAAGGAGGTATCCGGCCTCCTCCATATCCGTGAACTGATCCGTGCGATCACCGCGATGTCGCCTGCTGCCGGGGCACGGGTGATGCCCCTTGCCGATGAAATGGAAAAAATAATTGATCAGAAAATCAACCGGTTCTGACACAGGGGCAGGATGGACCGGAATCGGGAGTGTTCATGACAAAAGCGGATGATGCACACCGGAGTTTCTTAAAGAGGTTCACCTGCTCGGCATCGGTCTTCTCCGCGTTTGCCGAAGATCTGGGACTCTCCCCGGAAGTTGCGAGGATGATCGCGTGCGGGTTCGGGGCCGGGATCTCGAAGACCGGAAACATTTGCGGCGCGGTCTCCGGCGCCATCATGGTGATCGGGCTTGCACACGGGAAGGCCGAAGAAGGCGACGATGCCGCGACCGAGAAGACCCGGGCGCTTGTCCGGCAGTTCATCGCAGAATTCACCCGGAAGAACGGTTCAATCAGTTGTACTGACCTGCTCGGGTACAACCTTAGTATCCCCGATGACTATGAGGCGGCGAGGGAGAGCGGCATCTTCATTGACAAGTGCCCGCTGCTGGTGCGGGATGCTGCCGACATTCTTGAAGTCCTCCTGAACGACAACGGGCGAAAACAACCATGACCTCGCTGAAATCCCTCTCCTTTCTCGACCGCTACCTGACCCTCTGGATCTTCCTCGCCATGGCGGTTGGGATCGCCATCGGGTACTTCATGCCCGCGGTCCCGCTCGTGATCACCGGCCTCTCGGTCGGGACAACATCAATCCCGATCGCCATCGGCCTCATCCTGATGATGTACCCGCCGCTCGCGAAGGTGAGGTACGAGGAACTCCGGAAGGTTTTCAAGGATACGAACGTGCTCGGCCTCTCCATCGTCCAGAACTGGATCGTCGGGCCGGTCCTGATGTTCATCCTCGCGGTTGTCTTCCTCCGCGACCAGCCCTTCTTCATGTACGGCCTCATCCTCGTCGGGATCGCCCGGTGCATCGCGATGGTGATCGTCTGGAACGACCTCGCGGGCGGCGACTGCGAGTACTGTGCGACGATCGTGGGGCTGAACTCGGTTTTCCAGGTCTTCTTCTACTCGGTGTACGCCTGGTTCTTCATCACCTTCCTGCCCCCGCTGCTCGGCATCGGTGCCGGGTCTGCGGTCAACATCACGATCCTCCAGATCGCGACAAGCGTCTTCATCTACCTCGGCATCCCGTTCCTTGCCGGCATGATCACCCGGTTTGCCCTGCTCCGCATGAAGTCCAAGGCATGGTACGAGCAGTCGTTCATCCCGAAGATCTCGCCGGTCACGCTCGTCGCCCTGCTTTTTACCATCATCGTCATGTTCTCGCTCAAGGGCGAGTATATTGTCAATGTACCGCTTGATGTCGTGCGGATCGCACTCCCGCTGCTCTGTTACTTTATCATGATGTTCTTCGTCAGTTTCTGGATGGCGCACCGGCTCGGCATCGATTACGGGAAATCCGCCTCGCTCTCGTTCACCGCGGCGTCCAACAACTTCGAGCTCGCGATCGCGGTCGCGATTGCCGTCTTCGGTATCGCTTCACCCGCAGCGTTTGCCACCGTCATCGGGCCGCTCGTTGAGGTACCGGTGCTCATCGGGCTTGTGAACGTGGCCCTGTGGTTGAAGGGGAAGTGGTATGCCGGGACTGGCGGCGCGGCGTGCAGCCCGGCATAGTGAACCGTCTTATGGGAATTTGACGGTGAATTCCTCTTTTTCCTCACAAGCCCTTCGTCAGGTTTCGTTTCTGGATAACCTTCGCTGCTACGATGAAGACGATGGTGACCATGATAAGGATCCCGCAGTCGAGCAGCGATGAAAACGCCGATGATCCGGCCATGGCTGCATTGAACAGGTCAACGAGATACGTGAGCGGCGAGCAGTACGCGAGTGCCCGGGCCGCCCCGCTCATATGGGAGAGAGGGACGAAGATCCCGGAGATGAAGATGAGCGGGAACCGGATCAGGTTCGAGAGGATCATCACGTTAGGCGGGCTGTCGGACGCCGGCGACGCGAGCAGTACGCCGAGTGCGGCACAGGAGACCGTTCCAAGGATGAACGCGACGCCGAAGAGGAGGGGGTTTACGATCGGGAGGGGGACGACGACGGCACTCGCCGCCCAGACGAGCAGGGAGATCCCCATCCCGAAAACGACTCCCGCGGAGATGTCGCCGAGGATGATGGAATCCTGCGTCACCGGGTACGAGAGGAGCCGCTCGTAGGTCTTCTCCCGTTTCTCCCATGGCGTGATAAGCGGGCCGACCGATGATGACGTAAAGAAGAGCATCATCGCAAGGAACGCCGGGAAGAATGCGACGAGATCGAGCCCCCGCCCGACAAAAAACGCGAGGAACATAAAAAGCGGGAAGAGGAGCCCGAACATCAGGACCGGTGGCTTGGTATAATAGAGCCGCATGTTCTTGCCGGTGATGACGAGGATGCCCCGGAGGGCGAGCGGGACTTCCATTCAGGCACACTCCGTAAGGTGGACGAACGCCTCTTCAAGGCTCGGGCCGGAGGTCGCAAGGGAGGTTATGCCAAGAGACCTGTTCGCCGCTTCCTTAACGATAAATTTCAGGATCCGGTCCGGGTTTTCTGTATATAACCGCCATTTGTCGCCGCAGAGCTCGGCCCGGAGGATCCCCGGATCGGTAAAAAGGTCGCCATTCACCGGCCGGTCGAAGGAGACTTCGATCGATTGCGTCGTATCGAACATCTTCTTCAGCCGCTCGGGGCTGTCCTGTGCAACGATCTCCCCCTTGTTGATGATGCAGACGGTCTGGCAGAGCATGTTCGCCTCCTCGATATTGTGGGTAGTGAGAAAGACCGTGCTGCCCTGCCCGTTCATCTGGCGGATGGTATCGGTAACGAGGCGCCTGCTCTGCACGTCAAGCCCGCTCGTTGGCTCGTCGAGGAACAGGATCTTTGGCCGGTGGATGATGGCACAGCCGATGCTCACCCGCTGCTTCATCCCTTTGGAGAATGTGCGGACCGGGAGGTGTCGTTTCTCTCCAAGCCCCATCCGGGAAAGGATCTCGCTGACCCGTTCGTCCCGCACCCCCCTGGGCATGCCATACATCTTCCCGCTGAGGTGCAGGTTCTGTTCGGCGGTGAGGTCGCCGTAGACCGTACTG
>JAKLEQ010000011.1 GCA_022711635.1 Methanoregula sp.
ATGCACTCAAGGGTGAAGAGAACCCCCTCACGGCTGATGGGCGCAGAGAACACGTTCTCGAAGATGTTCACACCGAAAAAATTTTTCATGGTCCCGGCCTCGAAGAACGCAACACCGTCAATGGGTTTGATTCCGGTGGCAAGTCCCCTGGGGAACAGGATCCTGATCGGATGCTTACCGGCCACCGATGCGAAGGCCCCCCGGAATTCTTCGAGTGTTTCCGTATTGAAGCAGAGGACGATGAGTTCCCTGCGGACTCCTTCGGCAAGCATCTCAAGATTTCTTAAGATTGTCCAGTCGCTGTGGACATACCAGATGGGCGAATAATTCTGTTGTGCATCGAGTGACAGGGCTTCAAGGGTTTTCACGCTATCCCGGGCCGCTTCGTCAAGATCCTTCTTCAGGAAGGAGACTACGCTGTCCGGCCGGACCGCGCTGTACATGAGCGGGCTTCCCTGCCGGATGTTGATGAACCCTTTTTCCGCAAGCGAGTTCAGGACATCGTACACCCGGGGGCGGGGGACGCCGCTGGTCTCATGGATTTTGCGGACGTTCGCCTCGCCGAGACCAACGAGGGCGACATAGATCTTCGCCTCGTATTCTTTGAGCCCCAGCCGGCCGAGATTCTGAATTGCCGTATCCATCTGTTACTCTGTTAGGGACAACAGAATTAAATAGTTATCTTTCGAGCTTATGTCATGACTCAGACAACGACCGAGAAAGCCATTATGGCAACCGTCCGGAAATTTTTCGAAGTCGGACCCTCGAAGGGAGATCTTGCAGCTGCCGATGCACTGCTTGCTTCCGGGTTCTCGCTGCACGTCCCGCTGCCGGTCGCCGGCCCCGGGATTGAGGCAATCAACAATGTCGTTACCACCTGCAGGGCCGCATTCCACGGGCTGAACGTGACCATAGAGGACATGATGGCGGACGGCGACAAAGTAACGTGCCGGTTCACTGCCCGGGGCGAACACAAGGGCGAGTTCATGGGCCTCCCGCCGACCGGTAAACCCATTGTCATGACAGGCATCGAAATATTCCGTATGGAGAACGGGAAGATCGCCGAGCTCTGGGGCGAAGCGAACCTGATGGGGCTGATGATGCAGCTCGGCATATTACCGTCATCAACATAAAGAAAGCATACAAAAGGAGGGGGAAATGGTCTTAACCGAGGTGCCCAAAGCGGTCGGGTTTATCTATGCGCTTGTCGTAATCGGCGTTGTCGCATATCTCTGGTACTCGCACCGGTGGCGGCAATGGATTGGGTGGCTGCTCCTCATCGTTTCAGCAGCGCTCGGATTTTTAATCTTCTCACCCGTAGCGCCATACCAGCTCCAGCAGCTCGCACTGCGGGATGTGCAGGGCCTCGGTGCCCCGCTCATCGTCGGGGCAACCGGACTTACCCTTGTCCTCCTGCTGACGGTTATCTTTGGGAGGTTCTTCTGCGGCTATGCCTGCCCGGTCGGGGCTGTGCAGGAGATCGCGTACCTTGCACCAGTACCCAAGCTTCGCCCGCAGCAGAAGGTCGCGTTCATGGTCGTGCGCGGGGTGTTTTTTGTAATCTTCCTCATCATGGCGGTTGTCTTCTCTGCTTCCCTGCTGGCATTCTTCGGCATCCATGACTTCTTCAATCTTGCACTGAGCGCCGGGTCGGTAGTGTTTCTGATCATGCTGCTGGTCTCGCTGGTCTTCTACCGCCCGTTCTGCCGGCTGGTCTGCCCGTACGGTCTCGTCCTTTCGCTCGGAGCGGCGAAGAGCCTCTTCCGGCTCCGCCGCACCGATGCCTGTATCGAGTGCGGGAAATGCGAGAAGGCATGCCCGACTGACGAAGCAAAACGGGAGGATGGGAAAGCAGAGTGCTACCTCTGCGGGCGGTGCACGGATGTCTGCCCGAGAGATGCACTTGTGTATGCAAAGGACCGGCCACCAGGGAAGATTCAGGAGAAATAACAAGAGGTTATCGTATGGAGTATAAACCCGAGACGATCGCAAAAACAGAGAGAACTGACAAGAAGCGCGAGGAGCTTAAGGGAAAAGTGCTGTCCCTGAAGGATCTCGTGGACTACCAGGAGGGGACTGTCGCCAGCCGGATGATCATCAACCGGAAGGCCGGCAGCATCACCCTCTTCTCGTTCGATGAGAACGAGGGCCTGTCCGAGCATACGGCCCCTTATGATGCGACCGTCACCATCCTTGAAGGCGAGTGTGAGGTCTGGGTCGCGGGACAGACGCTGCAGATGAAGTCCGGGGACACGATCATCTTCCCGGCGAACGCCCCCCATGCCCTCTCCGCGATCACCCGGTTCAAAATGACCCTCACGATGATACGGGAGTGATTTTATGGGCGGCGATGCAAAGGACGGGTACTACTGCTCCATCTGTGGCGGGATCCCGCCGGACCAGATCAAGATCAAGAAGATCCCGATCGAGGGAAAGGAGACCGGTATCGACCGGCTGGACTGGATCCTCCTTGACGTGTACCGCAGGAACTTCGGGAACGATGAGACGATTACCGATGAACTCATCAAGAGGGTCCGGCAGTTCAATTATATCCCGACAAAAAAGATGGACGAGTACCGGGCAGCCCTCCTCCGTGAATACAAAATGCTCAGGCCGGATGACATCCGGCTCATGGAAGAGCGTCAGGAGAACCAGGAGGAGTCCCATGCTTGACCACTGCCCTGGAGCAGCGAACCTCCGGACCCCGACCCTTACGATCAAGAAATGCCCGCAGTGCGGGAACGAGGTGGAGATCTTCTCCAATGACCTCAAGGTGACCTGCGACAACTGCGGGTTCGTGATCTACAACGATATCATATCCTGCGTCCAGTGGTGCAAATACGCGAAGGAATGTGTCGGCGAGGAGATGTACCAAAAACTTGTCGGGAAAAAAGAGGGATGACGGAGCGTTCATTGCCTGATGATGAGCCTCCTGACCCAATGATGAACGGAAAAGTAATGATGCCAGGAAGTGAGAATGAAGTATGCCACCCCATTGCGATACCAGGGACGGCCCGGTTGTCAAGGCAGCGAAAAAATCGCTGGAGACCGGGAATCTCAACTACGTGTTGATCTGGATTCCGAAAGAGTCCGAGAAGGAACTGAAAGATGTGTTTGGCCGCACCCAGCGTGCCCGGAAAGCCGGTAAGGATGCGCAGGACGTTGCAGATGACTGGTTCTTCGAGACCGCGATCCGGCTCCACCGGGCCGGGGAAGGGGCACCGTACACGGGCCTGAAGCCGGCCGGACTGAGCGAAGGACCGGTTGTTCCGAAGGCGGAGAAGGCGATCGAGACCGGAGACCCGAAGGAAACGATCGGCTTTATCCTGAAGACGGTCGAGGATGACCTGACTCATCGCTTCCATCACGTCATGGAGAAGAAGAAGTACGACGTGGACGATGTCGCTGCCGGTAGGGAGTTCATCGAGGCATTCATCGGCTGGGTTGTGTATTCCCATCACCTGTACATGAACGTGAAGGGCGGCGGGGGTCATGGCGAAGAGCACGGTGAAAAAGCCGGGTGCGGACACCATTAACTCCGGAATACCGTGACCATCATGGCCGGCCATAAAACAAAATACCGGTGCATTGTTTGCGGATACATTTACGATCCGGAAAAGGGGGATCCGACATCGGGAATCCCGCCGGGCGTTGAATTCAGCGCACTGCCGGATGACTGGGTCTGTCCCGAATGCGGGGCAGGAAAGGATCAGTTCGAGGAAGTTAAGGAATAACAGGCCCAACATTCCCTATGGCCCAGAATACCAGGAAAACACTCAGGAGATTGACCACACGGCTGGCCGCGTATCCTCTGGAAGACTATCTCCTGTCAAAAGAATTCGCGGTATTCCTGCAGGAACAGGATCTGGTTGATCCCTGGCGCGAGAAACATGAATCCGCTCTCGATGAACCAAACCTGTACGGCAATGAGGCGACCCGGCATGCATTCATCCTTTTTTTACAGCATCTTCTCAATTGCCGGCAGAAGGAATTCCCCCGGTTCTTCAGCCAGTTCCTCCGGGGCTTTTCCCGGAAGATTGACGGAAAATTGCCGCTCGATGAGCTGAAAGGGGATCTGGTATGCCTGAACTATTCCGAAGAAGAAGTTACCAGAGAATTTTCAATCCTGAAAAGCGAACACGGGAGATCATGAACAGCGGAGGATATGGTTTACCATGAAAGTGAGCATTGATCGGGGAACGTGCGTGAGCTGCGGCTCCTGCTGGGAGGCCTGCCCGGTTTTCTTCGAGCAGAATCCGGACGACACGTTCAGCCAGGTTGTTGAAAAGTACCGGCTGGACGGGAAGATCGGGGAGGGGCTGCTCCCTGCGGACCTCGAGCCCTGCGCCCAGAACGCTGCGGATCTCTGCCCGGTGCAGATTATCACCATCGATACCACCTAGGATCTGTCACCTTCCGCTCACCCGGATTTCCGGCCTGCCCGGCCAACCGGAATACGATACCCGGACAAAAACAGGATCAGTCAATACCCTGCCGGTACACGACCTTCTTCTTCCCTTTCCGCTGTTTCACCCGTTCTGCCCCCCCGGCTACCAGTGCAGAGATGACAAGGGGCAGCGCGATGGTTGCATCAACATAGACCTGCACCTGCAGGCTTCCTGCCGATTCCTTGCCCCAGCTGATCCCCTCATCAAACGTGCACCCGGACAATCCGCCCCACTGAGGAGCATCGGTCGTGTACTGGATTGCGTACTGGTGTCCGCCGAGGTCCTTTTCATGGATCGACCCAATCACCTGCGTCTGCTGGATGAAGTTCTTGGGCACGCCGCCGCCAACATAGATGACGCCGGTCCTTTTAGCCTCCTCGACAAGGGAGGTGATCTCATCCGCATCTGCGATCTGGTCGATATCAATATCTAAGCCCCGGCGCCGGGCAATGAGGAGCCCGATACCGATCGAGGAATCCGCAAGCGCAGGGATGAAGATCGGGATCTTCTCTTGTGCACAGACCGATGTCAGTGATTCGGTGTCCGGCTTTTCGGTGCAGAGCCATTCCCCGAGCTGCCGGATAAATTCGCGCGAAGAACCCCGGAACGGTGCAATGGATGTGGACCATGTTGCTATGCCCCGGTCAACCGTCCGGAAATCCTCTTCATAGGCAAAAACATCGTAGATCCGGTCGATTCCCCGCCGGTACAGCTCCGCGTCGTCTACCCGGTGATTGCCAAGATAATGCCGGATCCCGAGGTGCTCGCAGGTGTCATGGAAGATATTCGCTCCTGTCGACACGATCGCGTCCACATAGTGGCGTTTTACCATCTCCATAAGGCACCGCTGCATACCCGCAGGGATCATCGCACCCGAGAGCCCGAACAGGATCGTGCACTCAGGATCGGCAAGCATCCGTCGCCAGACATCCGCCGATTCTCCCAGCTTCCTTCCCTGGAACCCGGTCCGGGACATGCCGGACAGCAGGGTTGCGACATCCCCTTCCGGGCAGACCGGACAGACGGTCTTCATCGCCTTCTTTCCCACCACGTGCTTCCTGTGTTCCATCATTACCCGCACCCGAGGAATCCGCGTATGCTCCGCTCCGGGCGTCTCCCGAAGTAGATCTCCCGCTCGCTCATCGTGGAAACATCCTCGATGGTGAAATGTACATCGGGATATTTTGCCTTCAGAAATGCAAGCAGCCTGCCCGATTCTTTCCTCGGCACCATCGAGAGAAGCACGGCAACCGAAGGAACGAACTGGCCGGAACCATTGATCCGCGTGGTCCCGTACCCGAGCTTCCCGAGATGGCGGATGAGAGGTTCAGGATCTTTGGTGCAGAAGATCCGGACGATAACCGTGCCAAGACCTATCCACGACTCAATGGTCATGCCGAGCAGGGTCCCGATGCCATACCCGAGCATGTAGGCGAGGATGCCCGGGACATTATCAAGATTTGTCAGGACAAGACTCGTCGAGATTACCCAGACCCCGATCTTCAGTGTCCCGATCCCCGACGCAAGATACCGGTGGCCTTTGGTGACATAGACAAGCCGGATCGTCTCCATGGTGGTCTCGACAATCCGTGCAACGAGAATGATGAGGGGTAAGATGAGATCCATTATGCATCCATAACCTGTGACCGCAACTTCCGTACGGTAATCTAGGCGTATCGGGCCGGGGGTGTGTATGCTTTGTGGAGATCCGTTCTCATGTTTTTTACGGATCAGCGTCCAGATGCGACACCTTCCGGTAGCACCATCGCGGGTACTGGTAACAATTACAAATCGTCATGGAGCAGATCGAATACCGGTGTATCGGGGAAAAAATAGTGGTACAGGAGCCTCTTCAGGGTAAAAATCCAGTCTTTTCCCACACGCTTACACCATCCGTTTCATGCATCCATCACTGTTCGGCGCGGGGGTATTCACCCCTGGTTTTTGCCAAACGGATGATGGAATATCCATACGAAGTGCGATACACTGGCAGCCCCCGTACCGCTGTGCCGCAGTTATTGCAGCCTGACGCTGCAAAGGTCCGGCAAAAATATTGGTGCAGGGTATCAGAGTACCGATTACCTGCCGGCGCTGCTTTGCACCCCTGAAACGCCAGCAGTATTCCACGACCTGCTCTCTCTTTCCTTCATCCAGCATTCATAGTGGTAGGTTCTGCTCTCGGTCCAGACCGTATCATCGTGAATGTGCAGAAACTGTCCGCACCGGTGACAGACCTTCCGCATCCATGTTACCGGGGTAATTTCCTTCATCATCATCACTTTTTTCCCCTCCATTGCATGGGATAAAGATTTTTCATTCGTGTGTATTCATAGATTACACAATCCGGCGTAGTGCATCTCCAGAGTTTTCTCTCCCCGGGTCCTGCGATCAAGACCATCGGCTTGCGACATTCACAGCAGAAGATCTTTCTCACGGATTCCTTCAGGGTCTTACCCTCGCGCTGGACTATATCGAAAAGACAGGCAATCCCCAGCCGGTTCGGCAGGGGAATGATTGCAGGACATCCGATACAGTCCCGTGCATCAGCACATTCCGGCCGGGCCCTGGCTGCGAACGTTCTGATATCCTGGACTGCAAGGAAGATCTTCTCCATTTTGTTATCACTCATTAAAATTCTCCATCTGATGAAATTTCAGAGACCATTTTCAATTCCTGTGTTTTTCATTCAACTGTAAATCTCCGGATCGCCATTACTGTAATCGATGAAAAACATCGTCATTGGAACAACGATCCGGCCATATGCGTGACGAGAAACCAGATAATCAGGAGAGCCACAAGCCCCCAGAATATCTGGTCCACCGTATAGTATTCCATTCCAGATCACCTGCCATTATTACCCTGTTTTTGTTCTCCGGTCCGGGGTTTCAGGATATGTTCCGGAGGATACCCGGAACCGGCCGCGTTGCTAAAGTCCATTCACCGGACTCCCGAAATTAATGAGACCGGTTTTTTAAGACCGGTCCCCATGTGTTTTTCTACCGATGGAAATCAGTACGCCGGTCGTGATGATCGTGCATGCCGGCTTTGCATTAATTGCTTGAACTGCTGGTTCCGTGGACATTCATACGGGTTCATACCATGCTCCGGATTCCACTTTCCCTCCATCGGGTTGAATCGTGCAGGGCACGATACCTCCTCAACGAACGGCGAATGGATTCCCGGTACCATCCTGGATATGATGTGTTCGCAGTCCCTGCAGAACGAATGGATACTCATGATACCGTTTCCTGTTCTGAATAACCATCAGGCGTAACCTGACGTATCGTCCGGGCGATGTTCACTAAAATCTGGAATGACACCCTGTGCATGCAGAACCGGATGAACAAAAAAGATGAGGGTTTGTTACTTTACGGCTGAATTATAGGGGGTTTCGTGATTTGTATGGTGAAGTGAAGGAAGTGTTCAATGTGTAATTATCTTTTAAGCCCATCCGGTGTGAGTCATTACACAAAGAAATGCCTAAATCCATCGCATCACTCCTCTGTATACATATTGGTCGTATGATAATAAGTAGTTTCAGGCTCCCCCGGGGCGTGTCGGATACAGGGAGGATGAGATCCTCTTTTGGTTTCCACTGAAAAAATTTTGGAACTGACCGGTGTGACATGATTATTTTTTTCTTCCCTGCCCGGCAAGGGAATGCACTATACCCGTGAAGGACCGGCGGTCCCGGGGCCGGAACACCCCTTCGTTCACGTACCGCACATCCTCGATGGAGAAGAATGCCCGGGGATTGATCCGGTCGATGCGATCCGTGATACGGGAGATCTCCGACCGGTTGACGAGCGAGAGGATCATCGTCACGCTCCCCCGGGAGCCCTCCGCTTCGATACAGGTCACGCCATGGTTCTCGCCTTGAAGAGCAGAAACGATTGCATCGCGGGAATCATCAGCTGTGACAATCCGCAGGATCACCATGCCGAGCGACAACTTCTCCTCAACCACGAGCCCGACGTAGGTTCCCATCGCAAACCCCAACGCGTACGCGAGGAAGTTTGCGATATTGGCAAGGTCTTTCATCACGACCTCGACCGCCAGCAGCCAGATCACGATCTCGAAGAACGCGATAACTGCGGCAAGGACACGGATGCCCTTTGAGATGAAGACAATCCGTACCGTCTCCATCGTTACATCACACACGCGGGCCAGAAAGATCAGCAGGGGTAAAATCACCCCTGCATACAATTCAGGACTGATTCCGAAAAGTTCCATTCACTCGCCCAAGGGTGTCATCCATACAAGGACGATAATCAAGGAATACTGCATAAACCTATATCAACATTCTCCGGCATGAGTGTGAAGACAAATTATATTGATAAAAAACCAAGAATACTACAAGAAATTCCGGCAGGATTTTTTTTCCATGCAAAAGACACAGACAGAACGTATGCGTAATGAACTTGTTTCCCCCGACCCAGCAACTCACCCCGGAAGAGGTTGAGCGCGGCTTATCCAGTATCCTCTTCGACGGCCTTACAACGCATGCATTCGTCACGCTGACCAGCGGCATTTTCCTCATTGCATTCGCCCTTGAGCTCGGCGCATCCAATATCATGATCGGCCTCCTTGCAGCAATCCCGCCGCTTGCTGAGCTGGTCCAGATCCCGGCGGTCGGTATCATCGAGAAAGTACGGAACCGGCGCCTTATCACCGTTGTCACCTCGCTTGCCTCCCGGGGGCTCTGGCTTCTTGTCGCACTCATCCCGTTCCTGCTCTCCCCGCAGGCCGGGATCTCCTGCCTCGTGATCCTCCTCATTGTGTACTCGGTCATTTCATCAGTGAAGCACTGCGGCTGGAAATCCTGGATGCGGGACTTGATCCCGGATCAGATCCTTGGCATGTACTTCTCCCGGCGGATGGCACTCTCGTTCGCGGTCGGCATCGTGCTCAGCCTCGGCGCCGGGTATTTCCTCGACCACTGGCAGAACGGCGGCGGTGGATCTGCTGTTACGGGATACGCAGTGATCTTCCTGATCGGCAGTCTCATCGGCCTTGCGGGTACGTATTTCCTTGTCAGGACACCCGAACCGATGATGATTATCCGGCACGATGTCCCCCTGCGGCGCAGGCTGACCGCATGGTACGGTGATCTCAATTTCCGGAACCTGATCCTCTTCCTCGCCCTCTGGAGCTTTGCGGTCAACCTGGCCGCACCGTTCCTTACCGTATATTTGTTAAAACGCCTGTCGCTCGATATCACGACCATCATCATCCTCTCCATCATCAGTCAGCTCACCAGTATCCTGTCGTTCCCGCTCTGGGGCTCCATCGCCGACCGGTTCAGCAACAAATCAGTACTCCAGGTAGCCGGCCCGCTCTTCCTGCTCTGTTTCCTTGCCCTGACGTTCACGAACTTTCCCGAGCCGCACGCCCTGACCATGCCCCTGCTGGTCCTCATCCACATCATCATGGGACTGTCAACGGCCGGCGTCACGCTTGCGGCAGGGAACATCGGCCTGAAACTGGCCCCGAAAGGATCCGCAACATCCTACCTTGCCGGCATCAGTATATTCACGGCTCTCGCTGCCGGCATTGCACCTATCATCGGCGGGTATTTTGTCGATCACCTGGCCGAATGCGAGCTTGCCTGGAACCTGAGCTGGAAGAGTCCGGGATTTGCGATCACCATCCCGACACTCCAGCTCCAGCACTGGGATTTCTTCTTCGTTCTCGCCTTTGTGCTCGGCCTGTACTCCATCCACCGGCTCTCTTTCGTCAAGGAGGAGGGAGAGATCGATGAACCAATCTTCATCGACTCCCTCATCGCGTACGGGAAAGACATGCGCAACTTCTCGACTGCCGGCGGCATCCGGAACATCATGCGGTTCCCGGTCAACGGCGTGGACATCCAGTCTGACAACAATGCCCTGCGGTGCCGGCCCGACCTGAAAGTGCAGCAAAATCGTGACGGACCGGTTCCATGAACGGCCGGTTCTCAACGCGGATTCCGCGCACTGCCGGTTTATATATCTGGAATGTAAGAGGCTTCATACACGGAACGGTTTCATGATGAGCATTATTGCCGGTCACGGTTACTGAAAATGCCCGCGAGAATCTCGGTACTCTACGTTGATGACGAACCCGTCCTGATCGAGCTTGGCAGGCAGTTTATCGAAGGAATGGGCGATTTTTCGGTCAGCACGGCAGAGTCCGTTGCTGATGCCCAGGACATGCTTGCCGGCAAACCCTTTGATGTCATCGTCTCGGATTACCAGATGCCGGGAACTGACGGGATCGCGTTCCTGAAATATGCACGGGAACGGTATGCAGACACCCCGTTCATCCTCTTCACCGGACGGGGCCGGGAGGAGGTGGTCATCGAAGCGATCAACAACGGTGCGGAGTTCTATCTCCAGAAAGGCGGGGATCCCCTCCCGCAGTACACCGAGCTCGCCCAGAAGATCCGTGCTGCCGTTGATAAATACCGGGCAATCAGGGCATTGCGGCGACAGACCTTTGTGCTGGAGGAGCGGGTCAAGGAGCTTGCCTGCCTGTACACTCTCGCGGAGATCATCAGCACCCAGGCGATCCCGCTTGACGAGATGCTGAAGCAGGCGGTTGATCTGATCCCCTCAGGATACCAGCACCCGGAGTTCACCAGCGCCCGAATCCTGTTCCGGGGAAAGGAATTCAGTACGCCGGGATTCAGCCAGTCAATCTGGAACCAGAACTTCCCGCTCTTTATTGAAGGGGAGTGGGCCGGAGCGGTTGAAGTCGCCTACACGGGGGAGTGGTCCGATGCGGAGAACGCACCGTTCCTTGCTGAAGAGAGTTCCCTGCTCCACGGCATCGTGCGCCTGCTGGAGAACAGCATTACCGGCAGGATAACCGATGAACGGCTCCTGGACACCTGCGGGATCGGACCTGCGGCAGTTCAGCCCACATCTGATCAGGTCCTGAAAGGGGAACGGGACCGGCGTCTTGCGGTCGAGAAGGACCTGAAACGATCGCAGAAGCAGCAGGAGGAACTGCTCCGCGAGGTCCGGCAGCGCGTGAAGAACAACCTGCACACCGTCCACGATCTTCTGGCACTCCAGTCAAAATATATCCGCGATGACAAGGTCCTCAAGGCCCTGCACGAGAGCCAGAGCCGGATCGGGGCAATGGCACTGGTCCACGAAATCCTGTACCAGTCCCCGGAGATTGCCAACGTCGATCTCGATCTCTATGTCAGGACACTCGGCAAGAACCTGGGTGAATTTTACCACCGGAAAGGGAGGGAGATTGCGCTCCACACCGACATTCCCGGTGTCGCTCTCGGGGTGAACACCGCAATCCCGGTCGGCCTGATCCTCAATGAGCTGATATCGAATGCGCTGAAACATGCGTTCCCGGACAGGAATACGGGAGAGATCTTCATTAGGGTACGGAAGAAGGACCGGAACATCTCGATCATCGTCAAGGATGACGGGGTGGGCATGCCCCGGGACGTGAACTGGCGCGACACCCGGTCCCTCGGCCTCCGCATGGTCTTCTCGCTCGTGGAGCAGATGAAAGGTACCATCGGCCTTGACCGCAGCAGAGGGACCGAATTTTCCATGGTGCTGGAAGAGCGGAAATGACGAGCATCATCTGGTACATCTACAATGAATATCTCAAGAAGGAGCGGGAGCTGGCAGAGAAGGCAAAAGAGAAGGTGAGGAAGAAATTCGACCGCTTGAGAAACGGGGATGATGCAGGAACCGAAAATGGCCAAAAAAAGGGATGATGATGAGTGCCCTCGGGATCAGAGCACGGCCTTCTTGAAATTCTCGAAACCGACCCGTTCTATCGTCCCGCCGAGACGTTCGGGTGCCTTTCCGTTCTCACGGTAGAATGCGATGACCTTCCGCGCCAGCGCGATTGCCTGTTCCTCGCTCAAGCCGGTTGCAATCTCGCGGCCTACTTTCGCTGTTCCGCCACCTTTCCCCCCAGCAACCGCAGTGAATCCCTCGTCTGTGCCGAAGAATCCGAGATCTTTCATCCAGGAATCGCTGCAGCAGTTTGAGCATCCCGATATTCCCATCTTGAACTTGGCGGGTGCCGGTTTGCCATAGAACTCCTTGTCAAGGGCGAACCCCAGGCCCGGGCTGTCCTGCTTCGCTTTCTTGCAGGATCTCGTGCCGGGACAGATCTGGATGGACCGTACCGTAAGACCTATAGCCCTCTGCCGGTCCTCGAACTCAGCCCAGATATTATCAAGGTCCTTCTCCTGAAGCCCGATGATCGCGATCCGCTGGGCACCGGTTAGTTTCAGGTATTTCGCGCCGTACTTCTCAGCAACGTCCGCGATCTTCCGCAGCAGCTTCGGTTCGACAAAGCCACCGGGGATGTGCGGGTGGATCAGGTACGTCTCCATATCGCGCTGGACAATCGCTCCTTTCTCGGGAATGTTTGCTTTTGGCATTGTTCTTACACCTCTGATGAACAAACCATGGAATGTCAGATTAAAACGCTTTGCGATTTGAATTTCGCATCAACAGCGACGAGCATTCCGCGAAGCGGTATGCGAGGAGCGGGCCGGAGCAGCCGCTGGCGCCGGAGCAGCGCGACAAGCCAGGGGCGTCATCCTATCAACAGGAAACATCGTGAAACAGCGAGGTGATGTGAGCGGAACGGGCGATCAGCCCGTGGAGACGAACATGACCGAGCGTCTACGTATCAAACGAACAACAGCAGGAGATCGCCGCCCGCGTCGCATGCTTCGCACGACTACGCCGTGCTCGCACCGCTCCGCGACCGGCTTGCTTTTGTACAGCTGAGGGGAAGCCCACGCGGCAAGGGGCCTGGGCCCCGTTGAGCGTAACTCCCAAAAATTGATGTTTTTCCGACGAAAATCTGCGCGGCGGTTTTGAGATCTCATGGGGAATGAACGAATTTTTAAAGAGGGATAGCCAATTACTACTCAGTAACGAATTATTTCCAGAAAAATTTTACAAAATTTGAAAAAATTGTAGAATCGAACATTATGTCTCGGTGCTCGGCTGGGGCTTGTACGTTTTTTGTCGCCATTTCTCCATTCCCGTGTGCATCCCGTTACGTTTTTCTCCCCGCCGGCATCCATACCTTGAAATTAGACCGGATTTATACTATAACTGCGCACGATACGAATGACGAAGAAAGCTTTCATCACCGGCATCACCGGGCAGGACGGGTCGTACCTCGCGGAACTCCTGCTCTCCAAGCGATACGAGGTCCACGGGCTGATCCGGCGCTCATCCACCTTCAACACGAGCCGGATCGATCCCATTTATGTCGATCCCCACGACCCTGATGCGAGACTCTTCCTGCACTACGGCGATCTCTCCGACTCCGAACAGATCGCAAACGTGATGTACAACATCCGGCCCGACGAGATCTACCACCTCGGGGCGCAGAGCCATGTCCGGGTCAGTTTCGATACCCCGGAGTACACCGGAAATGTCACGGCGCTCGGGACCACCAGGCTCCTCGAGGCGATCCGCCGGAGCAACAACCCCGTGAAATTCTACCAGGCCTCCTCGAGCGAGATGTTCGGCGCTGCTGCCCCGCCCCAGAGCGAAGAGACCGGCTTCCACCCGCGCAGCCCCTATGCCTGCGCCAAGGTCTACTCCTACTGGATGGCACGCAATTACCGGGAGGGATACAACCTCTTTGCCTCGAACGGGATCCTCTTCAACCACGAATCCCCGCGACGGGGCGAGACGTTTGTGACCCGGAAGATCACCCGTGCCATCGCCCGGATTCTCTCGGGGAAGGAAAAGTACCTCTATCTCGGGAACCTTGATGCAAAACGCGACTGGGGATTCTCACCGGAATACGTGGAATGCATGTGGCGGATCCTCCAGCACAAAGAGGCCGGTGACTTCGTGATCGGCACGGGGGAGACGCACTCCGTCCGCGAGTTCCTGCACGAGTCCTTTGCCTATGCAGGGCTCGACGTGGACGAGCATGTCAGGATCGACCCGAAATATTTCCGGCCCACGGAAGTCGAGGTCCTGATCGCGGATGCGGGAAAGTCCGGTCGGGAACTGAAGTGGAAACCATCCGTCAGGTTCGCCGATCTCGTAAAAATCATGGTGGATGCAGATATGCGGGCTGCCGGGCTGAAGTCCATCGGGAAGGGGGATGCCATCCTGAAGAAGAAGTTCCCGCACCGGTGGTGGAAGAACGACTGACGAAACAGTCCGCCGGCCCCCCGTGGGAAGATCTGCGAAAAAAATCTTTTGACAACAAAAGGACAGGCCATGACATACTTATCCGGGAAAAAAGTCCTCGTGACCGGCGGAGCAGGTTTCTTCGGTTCGCAGGTCGTTACCGAACTTGTCCGGAGCGGGGTTGAGCGCCACGATATCAGGGTTCCCCGGAGCCGGGAGATCGACCTGCGGAAGCCGGAGAACTGCACCCGGGTCGTCAAAGACATGGATGTGGTCATCCACCTCGCCGCCCGGGTCGGGGGGATCGGGTACAACCAGGCCTGCCCCGCGCAGCTTTTCTTCGACAACGCGATCATGGGGATCCAGATGATCGAGGCGGCATACCGGGAGAACGTCGGGAAGTGCGTGGTTGTCGGAACGATCTGCGCCTACCCGAAGTTCACGCCCGTACCGTTCAGGGAGGAAGATCTCTGGAAGGGGTATCCCGAAGAGACCAATGCGCCGTACGGGCTTGCGAAGAAGATGCTCCTCGTCCAGGCGCAGGCGTACCGGCAGGAGTTCGGATTCAATGCAATCTACCTCCTGCCGGTCAACCTGTACGGGCCCGGCGATAACTTTGACCCGGCAAGCTCGCACGTGATCCCGGCACTCATCAAAAAATTTACCGATGCAAAACGGGCACATGCCCCGGTTGTCGACGTCTGGGGGACGGGGGCGGCTTCACGGGAATTCCTCTACGTCACCGATGCTGCCCGCGGCCTTGTCCTCGCCGCGGAACGGTACAACAAGCCTGACCCGGTAAATCTCGGGTCAGGAATGGAGATCTCGATCCGCGACCTCGTTGCCCTCATCCGCGACCTGACCGGGTATACCGGGGAGGTGCACTGGGATACGACAAAACCGGACGGGCAGCCACGCCGCTGTCTCGATATCACCCGGGCGAAGCACGAGTTCGGGTTTGTCGCTTCCATGCCGTTTAGCGAAGGCCTGCAGCGGACCATCGCGTGGTACGAGGACAATTATCCCGCGGGAATCCCTCCCCGGGGAGAGCCGGACCACTGCTGAAGGTAAAACGGCCCGGACAAAGAACCGCACAAAAAGAAGAATGGTACCTGCCGACAAAGAAACGGAGAGATGGATCAGATGAAAATCTCCCTTGTCATTCCCGCGTTCAACGAGGAGAAGGCGCTCAAGGCCGTCATCAGTGAATACGAACCCTATGCCGACGAGATTATCATCGTCGACGATGGATCGTCCGATTCCACCTGCCGGATAGCGGAGAGCCTCACGGACGGGAAGGTCCGACTCTTCCGGCACGAAAAAAACCAGGGGAAAGTTGCCGCCCTGCGAACCGGTGTCACCCATTCCTCCGGCGATATCGTGATCTTTACCGATGCTGATTGCACCTACCCCGCCCGGTATATTCCGGACTTCCTCGAAAAGATTGAAGCCGGATATGACCTTGTCCTTGGATCCCGGCAGATTCGCACGGAGAATATCCCGCTCTTCAACAGGCTGGGGAATTTCATCTTCTCGTCGCTTGCCGCCTATATCAGCGGGAAGACCATCGTGGACAGCCAGACCGGGTTCCGCGCATTCCGCAGGGAGATGTTTGCGAAATTCGATGTCGATGCAAAAAGCCTTGAATTCGAGACAAAAATGACGGTACGGGCAGCGAAATTGGGGTACAAGATCGCGGAGGTTCCCATAGAGTACCGGGAACGTGTCGGCATCTCCAAGCTACGGCCGGTACGGGACGGGTTCAAGATGTTCTTCGGGCTTCTTACCGTCGCGTGGAACGAGACCTCTCCGCTGGGAAAGATGATCATGTTCCCGAGCGCCATCTTTATTCTCCTCGGCCTCGGGTTCGGCCTGGTCGCCCTGTATGAACGGTTCACCGTTTACTACCTGGTCAACGAATACTACCCCCTCATCGCGGTATTTTCCATTCTTCTCGGCATCCAGCTGATATCCATCGGCCTCATTGTCGACTACCTCACGAAAAAACTGGACCGCCTTGAGGAAAAGTTATCGTAAAACCGGTATCGTTGTTCTATGGAACAGGTGAACCACACGGAGGGAAAGATGAACGTACTCGTCATTATCCTTGCAGGAATCATCTGCGCATCGCTGGGACAGGTCTTCTGGAAGATGGGTATGAATGCGGTGGGCGCGATTGATTCAATCTCTTTGCCGACGATCCTGTCGATGTTTTCAGCCCCGCTTGTCATCCTGGGACTCTGCATGTACGGGCTTTCGACGGTTTTCTGGCTGATCGCCCTCTCCCGGAAAGACCTGAGTTACGTGTATCCGTTTATCGCCCTGACCTTTATCATCGTGCTCCTGCTCTCGAAGTTCCTCCTCCACGAAACCGTCGGGATGGCCCGGATCATCGGTACCCTGATAATCATTGGCGGGCTCCTTCTTGTCGTATGGAGCTGACCGGATCCATGCCATGACCGCCCCCAGGACCCGGGAACCGGCAAAGACCGGGGGAAGGCCCCCTGACTCAGGCGCTGGCAGTTTCATAAGGAAGCCATCGGGACGGGGCAGTCTTGTGGAGAGAGTGCGCACCACAATCCTTGCCCACAGGTACCTCTTCCTCTTCTTTTTCGTGTTCGTCATGTACAACATAAACTTCCGAACCATCAACAGCGCGGACACGCTGGGGGCATCCCTGCTCCCGTTCGTGATCCTTGACTCCCATGTGCCGTGGGTGAACGCGGAATCCACCCTCATCCGGCCGGAAAATATCGTCTCATTCATGGCAAAAGGGGATGTCCTCTACCCGGCATATCCCATCGTGACCCCGGTCCTCGTCACGCCCCTGTACATCCTCCCGTACATCGCGATGAACCTTTTCCACATCCCGCTGGACATGACAGACGCGGCCTGTTTTCTCATTGTTTATGCCATGGAGAAACTCGCAGCCTCCATCGTTACCGCAGCCGCCGTCGTCGTCTTCTATGCCGGGATGAGAAGAGTCGTCAGGAGCGACGTTGCGCTCGCAACCGCCCTTATTCTTGCGTTTGGCACGGGCATGTGGTCGATCAACAGCCAGGCTCTCTGGCAGCACGGGACGATCGCATTCCTCTTTGCGATCCTGTTCTTCTTCATCGTCCGGAACGAAGAGAACGGGGATTGGAGAAACTTCGTTGCGTTGGGTATCTGCTCTTCACTCCTCGTATTCGCCCGGCCTGCCGATTTGTTCCTCGCACTGCCGGCATTCGTATATGCAGCCCAAAACGGCAGAAAATACCTCGGATGGTACCTGGGTTCCGCGATCCCTGTGGCTCTCCCGTTCGTTGCATATAACCTGATGGCAGCCGGGACTATCTTCGGCGGGTATGGCGGCCTGCTCACCGAATTCAGCTTCACGGTGCAGGCAGTCTCCGTGCACATGGCCGGCGTGCTCGTGAGCCCGAGCAGGGGGCTCCTCGTCTTCACCCCGCTCGTGCTTCTTGCCGTGCCGGGGGTCCTCATGGTGCGATCCCGGATCGCAAGCCCTGTATTGCAGCGGACATTCTGGTGTTTTTTCATTGCCCTCCTTCTCGAGATCTTCGTGTATTCCTCGTTCAACTGCTGGTGGGGCGGCACCACCTACGGGCCCCGGTTCTTCGCCGGCTCGCTCCCCCTGATCTTCGTCCTTTCCGGTATCGCACTTGACGGGATTGCCGAAAGCAGGGAAAGGAAGGGATCGGCACGTCCGCGGGCAGACGCAGTACTCCTGCTCCTCATCTTCCTTGTCGCATGGTCGGTCTTTGTCCAGATCGTCGGCGCATTCTATTACCCGAACGGTAACTGGAACGATTCTCCTCCGACATTTACCGCAGGGACGCCGTTTGCACAGGCTGACACGGCACGGCTCTGGGATGTCCGGGACAACCAGATCGCCCGGACGTTCCTTGCCGGCCCCATTGTCGTCAACCCGGTCATGCTCCTTTCGAACCTGGGGAGATCGGGGGACATCGTGGACCCTGCAACCGATTTTGCCATACGGTTGGGAATTGCATTCGGTGACGGGTGGAGTGAACCGGGGTATTCCAATGGCACGCCATTCCGGTTGATTGGGGATCATGCGACCCTCTCGGTCCAGTACCTGCGGTACTCTATCGGGGAGAATGCCTGTACGCTGACCCTGGTTGCATCAGCGGTGGACACGCCAAAGACCCTTGATGTCGCCGTCAATGGCGAACCGGCGGGAACGGTACGCCTGCCCGCGGAATCCACGGAGGTGACGATCCCCATCAGGCTGAACCCCTCCCTGCGCCTCGGGAACAACGTGATACAGTTCCATGTGCAGGACTGCCCGCAATCCGACAGCGGAATCTCAACGGCCCGCGGGTGTATTGCTGTCCGGAACCTGCGGATAACCCGGAACGCCTGACACGAACGGGCTGATCCTGCCCGATCCCTTGTGGCAGGGGAGGGGATCGGGAGCGGGTTGTAACCTTTTTTTATGGACAAGGTGCAATAGTGTGTAATCGTACCGGGCCGGGACGATTCGCGGTAGCAAAATTGAGGCGGCGCTGCCCGGTGTGCCGGCCCTTACAGGACTACCCGGAACAATGATCCATACCCGCGAGGACTAAACCGATCGACCATGTCCGATTCTTCTGAACTGAACAGGCAGATCCCAACGGTTCCGGGCGCAGACATCTCCCGGGTCCCCACCCTTGTCATCCGGCCGCCCCGGAAATGGGTGCCGGTCGACCTGAAAGAACTCTGGGCGTACCGGGAACTGGTAACGGCATTTACGTTACGGGATATCAAACTCCGGTATAAACAGACGGGCCTCGGTATCGCATGGGCGGTACTCCAGCCACTCCTCACCATGGTCATCTTTACGGTCATTTTCGGGGGGCTTGCGAAGATCCCTTCCGAGGGTGTACCGTACCCGCTCTTCGTTCTCGCAGCACTCCTCCCCTGGATGCTCTTTGCCGAGGGCCTGACCCGGTCCACGACGAGCATGATCACGAACGCCAACATCATGACCAAGGTCTATTTCCCGCGCCTCATCATGCCCCTCTCCAGTATCATATCCCCGCTCGTGGACTTCGGTGTCTCCTTTGTCATCCTCCTTGCCATGATGGTGTATTTCGGGTTCATGCCCTCGATCACCATCGTCTTCTTACCGCTCTTCCTTCTCCTCGCCCTTGCGACATCGCTCGGGGTCGGGCTCTGGCTCTCCGCACTCAATGTCAGGTACCGGGACTTCCAGTATACGATCCCCTTCCTCATCCAGATCTGGATGTTTGCTTCCCCGGTCGTTTACGCCTCGAGCCTTGTCCCGGAACAGCTGCGGGTATACTACGGCCTCAACCCGATGGCAGGGGTAATCGAAGGGTTCCGCTGGACGCTGCTCGGCACCGGTGCACCAGGCCCGATGGTCCTTGTCTCGGCAGGTATGGTCGCCCTGCTCCTCATCTCCGGCATGTTCTATTTCCGGAGGATGGAACAATACTATGCCGACATCGTATAGATCGACAATAAACCAGGTGGAGAGATGCTGTATCTTGTGACGGGAGGGGCAGGATTCATCGGCTCGCATATCGTGGACTGCCTTACCCGGAGGGGCCATGAGGTCAGGATCCTCGACGATCTCTCATCCGGCAGGTTCGAAAATATCGCACCCGGAAAAGAGACCGTGCATTTCATCCGTGGATCCGTGACGGATTCTGGGGCCGTTGCTGCTGCCTGCGAGGGTGTCGACGGGATCTTCCATGAGGCCGCCATCGCATCGGTCGCGCGTTCGGTCGCTAATCCCGGCGCCACGCACGAGGTAAATGGCACCGGCACGCTCAGCCTGCTGATCGCGGCACGCGATGCCGGTGTGAAGAGGATTGTCTTCGCATCCTCGTCCGCGGTGTATGGCGACTCCCCCCAGCTCCCCAAACAGGAGAGCATGGCACCGCTCCCGCAGTCGCCGTATGCGGTCTCGAAACTTGCCGGGGAAGGATACATGCGGGTATTCTCGGAGCTCTACGGGATCTCGACCGTCTCTCTCCGGTACTTCAATGTCTTCGGACCCCGGCAGGACCCTGCATCCGAATACGCTGCGGTTATCCCGAAGTTCATTACCCGCATCCTCGCAGGCGCACCCCCCGTCATCTTCGGCGACGGCACCCAGACCCGGGATTTTATCTTCGTGGAAGACGTCGCGGAAGCGAACCTTGCCGCCATGGAACACACGCCGCAGGGGGTTTACAATATTGCGTGCGGAGAACGGATCGACCTCAACACGCTCGCGGAACGGATTATGACGTGCACCGGGATACGGGTTACGCCCCACCACGAACCTGCCCGGCCCGGCGACATTCACGACTCTGTTGCCGATGTCGCTCAGGCATATCGGGCATTCGGGTTCCGGCCGCGCCACTCGCTGGAAGCAGGGCTGGATGAGACGATCCGGTATTTCCGTACGAACCAGGACGGAGGAAGGAGGCTACCATGAAAATTGCAGTAGTTGGAGGGGGATATGTCGGCCTTGTCACGGGAACATGTCTTGCCGGGATAGGGCATACGGTTACGATCATCGAGATCGACCCGGAGAAGGTGCGGGCGATCAATACCGGAAAAACGCCGATCTTCGAGCCCGGTCTTGAAGACCTCCTGAAAAAGAACGCCAGCGTCCGGCTGCATGCGGAACCGGGATATGGCGCTGTCGCCGGGGCAGACATCGTCTTCATCTGCGTCGGCACCCCTCCTGCGGCGGACGGGAGCGCCGACCTCTCCTTCATCCGGTCTGCAGGTATGTCGATCGGGAATGCATTGAAGGGCACGGAACCGTACTGTGCCGTGGTTACAAAGAGCACCGTCCCACCGGGGACGACCGAGAATGTCGTACAACCCCTCGTCCTGAAGGCTTCCGGAAAAACCCTGCAGTCGATCGGTTTTGTCATGAACCCCGAGTTTCTCCGCGAGGGCAGGGCTGTTGAGGATTTCATGCACCCGGACCGCATCGTTATCGGGAGCAGCGACCGGAAGGCCGGCGACATCGTTGCCGCGGCATACCAGCCCCTTGCGGCCCCGGTGATCCGTACCGGTATCGCTGCGGCAGAGATGATCAAATACACCTCGAACGCTTTCCTTGCAACCAAGATATCGTTCTCCAACGAGATCGGGAACATCTGCAAGAGGCTGGGCATCGATGTGTACGAGGTGATGAAAGGTGTCGGCCTGGACCCCCGCATCGGCCCGCTCTTCCTCAATGCAGGGGCAGGCTTCGGGGGGAGCTGTTTTCCCAAGGATGTTGCGGCACTTACGGCACTTGCAAAGGAGCGGGGGGAGGAGCCCCTCCTCCTTGCTGCCGCCCTTGCGATCAATGAGCGGCAACCGCACCGGATGGTCGCTCTCCTCGAAGAGAAGATCGGCCCGGTCTCCGGGAAGCGGATTGCCGTTCTTGGCCTTGCGTTCAAGGACAACACCGATGACATCCGCGACTCGCGGGCGATCCCGGTAATCCGGGAACTCCTTGAAAAGGGCGCCGGAATCGTCGCGTTCGACCCCATGGCGTCGGAGAACATGCGGCGCATCTTCCCCGAAATTGAATACTTCCCTTCGGCTGCAGGGGCACTCACCGGTGCTGACGGCTGCCTTGTCATGACCGAGTGGCCGGAGTTCTCGTCACTTGACAGGGAATTCGATCTGATGGCGCACAAGGTCATTATAGAAGGACGCCGGATTTTATCCTGCAAAGAGAAGGAGGGGATCTGCTGGTGAAGGGTAAAAAACCGGGAGCCGGGAAACGCGATCGCATGAACGGGGAAAATGTCGTGAGGAAAGCAGTCATCCCTGCCGCAGGGCTCGGCACCCGGTTTCTCCCGATTACGAAAGCACAGCCGAAGGAGATGCTCCCGGTTGTCGATAAACCGGTCATCCAGTACGTCGTGGAGGAGGCAATCGGGTCCGGCATCGATGATATCCTGATCATCACCGGGCGCAACAAACGTGCCATCGAGGATCATTTCGACCGGAGTTTCGAGCTCGAAGCGAAGATCGGCAGCCAGAAAAAATCTCCGTTCTCGGATTCCCTGAAATCTCTCGCCGACTTCCCCGACATCCATTTCATCCGCCAGCGGGAACAAAAGGGGCTTGGCGACGCAGTCCTCCTTGCCGAACGCCACTGCGGTACCGAGCCATTCGCTGTCCTGCTGGGAGATACCATCTGCATATCCCCGGAAGGATCGCCCCCATGCACAGGGCAGATGCTGGACGTCTATACCCGCTGCAGGCGTTCCGTGATCGCGGTCGAACCGGTGCCGGAGGACAAGATCCGCGACTACGGTATCATCAACGGCCGCAGGATCGATGAAGACCTCTACGAGATCGACGACATCGTCGAGAAGCCCGACCCTGCCGATGCCCCGTCAGACCTCGGCGCGATCGGCCGGTATGTCCTGACACCGGAGATCTTCCCCCTCCTGCGCGCCATCCCCCCGGGACATGGCGGCGAGATCCAGCTGACGGACGCCCTCCGCCGGCTGGAGAAGCCACTCGGGCTTGTCACGAACTGCCGGCGGTACGATATCGGCGATAAGCTCGGGTGGATGAAATCCTCCATCGAGCTGACGCTCGGCCGGGAGGAGTTTGCCCGCGAACTCCGCCCGTTCATGACAAGGCTTCTTAGGAGGGACCGGCAGTGACCTTCAACCCCCGGAAGGAGCATGAAGAAATCCGCAGGAACCTTGACGGCATCTCGTTTGAGGATGAAAAAGTCCTCGTCACCGGCGGTGCCGGGTTTCTCGGCTCCTGGATGTGCGAGGTCCTCCTCAACCTCGGTGCGAGCGTAACCTGCGTCGACAACTTCGCGAGCGGGCGCAGGGAGAATATTGCCGCTCTTCTGGAGGATGAACGGTTCCGGTTCATCGAGCACGATATCTCGATCCCGCTGACGGTCGATACTCCTTTGGATTACGTCTTCCACCTCGCGAGCCGTGCTTCGCCGTTCGAGTTCGAGCGCTACCCTATCCAGATCTTGAAAGCGAATACCATGGGAGTACTCGTCGCCCTTGGCATCGCAAAGAAGTATCGTGCACGGGTCCTGTATACTTCCACGAGCGAGGTCTACGGGAACCCCGGTATCGTCCCGACACCCGAATCGTATTACGGGAATGTCAACCCGGTCGGGCCGCGGGGATGTTACGATGAGGCAAAGAGGTGCGGGGAGGCGTACGTGGTCGCGTACCGCCGCCAGCATGGGCTCGACACCCGCATTGCCCGGATCTTCAATACGTACGGGCCGCGGATCCGGACAGACGGCATTTATGGCAGGGTCATCCCGAGGTTCATCGACCAGGCGTTGTCCGGAAAACCACTGACCATCTTTGGCGACGGATCCCAGACCCGAAGTTTCTGTTACGTGACCGACCAGATTGAAGGACTTCTCCGGCTGGCAGCACGGGACGCCGCGGAGGGAGAGGTCATCAACATCGGGAACACGAACGAGATCACCGTCCTCGCCCTTGCAAACATGGTGATCGCGGCATGCCATTCCTCCTCAGATCTTTCGTTTTCCGCCCTGCCGGAAGATGACCCGCTCCGCAGGAGACCGGATCTCACGAAAGCACGGGAGATCCTCGGGTGGGAGCCCCGGGTGCCGCTTGACACCGGACTCTCCCGCACGATCGGGTGGATAACAGAGACGAGAACATAATTCAGGGATAACTTCCAGATACCTTGTACCGGAAGAACGATCAGATTTTCCATGCCTGCCAGTGAGCCCGTAATCCGTGTAAACCATGTCTCCAAACAGTATCGCCTCGGTGGACCGCAGGAACGGTACTTCACGCTGCGCGATGCGATAACAACTACCCTTAAGGCACCTTCCCGGATCATTCCGGGATCGCATTCACCGGAGACATTCTCTGCGTTGCAGGATGTCTCGTTCGATGTCGGACCCGGCGAGGTCGTCGGGATCATCGGGCGTAACGGCGCAGGGAAGAGCACACTCCTCAAAATCCTGTCCCGCATCACCTATCCGACAGAAGGCACGGTGGAACTTCATGGCAGGGTAGGTTCCCTCCTCGAGGTAGGTACGGGGTTTCACCCCGAGCTGACCGGTAGGGAAAATATCTTTCTGTCCGGTTCAATCCTCGGGATGCGGCGCAATGAGATCGATACAAAACTCGATGAGATCGTCAGGTTCTCCGAGATCGAACGATTTCTCGATACCCCCGTCAAACGCTACTCGAGCGGGATGTACGTCCGTCTCGCGTTCGCTGTTGCCGCCCATCTTGAACCAGAGATCCTGCTCATCGACGAAGTGCTCGCGGTCGGCGATGCTGCATTCCAGAAAAAGTGCCTGGGCAAGATGAAGGATGTTGCGACCGCCGGAAGAACGATCCTTTTCGTCAGCCATAACATGAATGCGATCGAACAGCTCTGCAGTTCCTGTATCCTGATCGAGAATGGGCGCATCAGGAAAAGCGGGACCGATGTCGGAGCCGTTATCAAATCCTACCTCTTCCCGGACGAAAGCAGTGTCCAGTCGTCTTTCTGGGAAAACTCCCGCAGGGAATTTGACAACGACTGGTTCAGGCCGGAAAAATTCTTCCTGGCCGACGCTTCCGGGAAATCCATCAGCAACCCGGTCTCCAACAACCGGGATATCTGGGTCCGGATCGAAGGTGTGCTGAAGACCGTTGACCCGGCGCTGGAGATCGGGTACTCGATTGTCAATGAAGACGGGATCACCCTCTACTGGTCGTATTTCAACGATCATGAGGAGAGCACCTGGCCCGTTTTTTCACCGGGGGACATCGTCCTTGGTTCGAAGATCCCCGCCCGTTTTTTGAACGAAGGGCTCTATACCCTTGAACTCCGGTCCTCGCTCCGGCGCAGGATGTGGATAACCGAGCCGGGGAAACGGTCTCCCTCGATAAATTTGTTGATCAACGGGGGCCTTTCCGACGGTCCGTACTGGACCGAGAAGAGGGAAGGGATCATCGCACCGCTCATGGAGTGGGGCGGGTGGATGAGAAAAGACGAGGAAACCCTGCAACAAAGGCATGCGTGCGATCCATGACCCCAGAACCCCTTGACGTCCCGGTCCTCTTCCTCATCTTCAACCGCCCGGATACCACGCAGCGGGTCTTTGATGAGATCCGGAAAGCCCGCCCGCTCCGCCTCTTCGTTGCGGCTGACGGTCCGCGAAAAGACCGGCCGGAAGATTCGGCGCTGTGCCAGAAGACACGGGAGATCCTCCGGCAGGTGGACTGGGAGTGCAACGTGTCAACATTATTCCGGGATGAAAATCTCGGGTGCAAACACGCCATCAGCAGGGCGATCGACTGGTTCTTCTCCCAGGTCGAGGAGGGAATAATCCTCGAGGACGACTGCGTGCCGGACCAGAGTTTCTTCCCGTTCTGCAGGGAGCTCCTTGAACGGTACCGCGATGACGAACGCATTATGATGATCTCCGGGATCAATTACCTCTTCAACAGGGTAGGGATTCCTGAGAGTTACTATTTTTCACGATACTACGCGATCTGGGGCTGGGCAACGTGGAAACGGGCATGGGGACTCTACGACATCGGGATGACCGGATGGCCGGAGTACGATGCCCGGAACTACCTCAACCAGCTGTACTGCAATAAGGAGATCGTATCGTTTTTGAAAGGGATGATGGAGGAGGCCTACAAGAATACCCTGGACACGTGGGATATCCAGTGGGTCTTTACCTGCATCTTCAACCATGGCCTCGCGGCCTGCCCGAAATACAACCTCGTGTCGAATATCGGAGTCTCCGGATCTCACAATCAGGAAGTCAGCCGGTTCCACTTCATGCCGGTCCGGGGGATCGATACCCGGATTCTTGTCCATCCTGCACGAGTTATGCCCGACCTTTATCTGGACGACATCGCATTCGAAACAATCACCCGGGGGAGATCGGGTGTGGAAACGATCCGTTCGCTGCTCTACCACGTAAAAACGATCGGGGGGAGACGGTGATCTCCGTAAAAAGGTTGTATCACTGCACGGTCACCTGCAGGTTGCCGGTGAGTCTTTCGGGAGCGGAAAAACCATGAAGGGGCAGGTAACTCCTCTCAGGGAATGGATATACCGTCATCTCGGGATCTTCAAGCCGGATCCCAAAGACTATTCCACGATCGTCGGTGTCGGTTCCGTTGTCCCGGTCCAGATCGAGGCGTATTTTCTCGCACTGAATGCCTTTGTTGAAGAAAAGGCAACCGTTCTCGATGTGGGATCCGGGCTTGGCTACGGGCTGAATATCCTCGCAATAAAAGCTTCCGCGGTGTATGGCGTCGACATCGACGAAAAAGTCCTGGACTACTGCAGGAAGACACTCGTCGGGAGAAATCCGCGGTTAAAGAATCTGGCTGTTTTTGACGGGTATTCCCTGCCATTTCCCGATAACACGTTCGATATCGTGACCTGCGTCGATGTCATCGAACATGTCGAAGACTACGATCGCCTGATTGCGGATATGATGCGCGTGGCAAGGAGAGGCGTATTTATCAGCACCCCGAACCGCAGGCCTGAATACACAAACAGGGACGGCACTCCGAAAAATTACTGGCACCTGCGCGAATGGAACTGTTCAGAATTTGACGAAATTGTAAGAAAATTCGGCCGGGTTGACTGGAATTTCATTCACGGACCGTATGAAGGACCATTTACCGTGTCGACAATCCAGACGGAAGAGACGTTCGCGCTTTCCCCGTTCATCCATAAACCGGGCGGTGACTGAATTTCACCATGGTCGCGATATGCACGGGTCGTTATCTCCCCGGGATTGTCGCGAGACATCAGCATATGGGAAAGGGGGAAAGACACCGTGCGATAAAGGTAATTACCGGTATTGGAAAATTCCTGACTGATTATGGCCTTTCCCTGGTGTAACCTCAACCAAAGCGTTGTGCGGGCGCGGCAGTATGCCAGCCGTTTTTTTTGCAGGGATATTGTCCCGTTACGTTCGGGAAATCCCGATGCAGAACGGGTCCTGTTGTCCTACCTGACGCACCCTTTCAGGGCAGACCCGGACGATCCCGCGTTTTATTCCCATACGAACACCTGGGAATGCCTGCAGATGGCACGGATCTGGCTGCAGCACGGGTATGATGTGGATGTCATCGACTGGGATAACAGGATATTCCGCCCGGATAAGGATTATTTGGTATTCATCGATATCCACGCAAATATGGAACGACTCTCCCCTTTTCTTCCGGAACGATGCCGGAAAATCCTCCATATTACGGGGGCTCACTGGCGCTTCCAGAATGAGGCCGAGATGAAAAGGATAACCGATCTCGAGAAACGCCGGGGGATCCGGCTCCTGCCCCGCCGCCAGGTTCCGCCCAGCAGGGGGATCGAGGTTGCGGATTGTGCGACGATACTCGGGAACGCGTTCACCCGGGGTACGTTCTCCTTTGCCGGAAAACCGCTGTATTCCCTTCCGCTATCGACGACGGTTGAGTTCCCGTTTCCTGCGCGGGTTTACGGGACAGTCAGGAACCGGTTCCTCTGGCTTGGCATGGCCGGCATGGTTCACAAGGGTCTCGACCTTGTTCTCGAGGCATTCACCGGACTACCGGATTGTCACCTCACTGTCTGCGGGCCGGTGAGCCGGGAGCCGGATTTCGAACGGGCATACGAAAAGGAACTCTACCGGACAGAGAACATCCATACAACCGGGTTCGTCGACCTGCGCAGCGAACGTTTCCATTCGATAATCCGGAATACCTGCGCCCTGGTTTACCCGTCATGTTCGGAGGGGCAGGCCGGAAGCGTGATTACGACGATGCATGCCGGGCTTATTCCGGTGATCAGTGCGGAGAGTGGAGTTGATGTCGAAGATTTCGGGATCATGTTACCCGAATGCACCGTCGGTGCAATCAAAAATGCAGTCACGACGATTGCCCGGACTCCGGAAAACGAGCTGGAAAGGATGGCAAAAGGAGCATGGCAGTACGCGAGGGACGAACATACCCGAAAGAAGTTTACCGAACGTTATGGCAGATTTGTCCAGAAAATAAATAGGAAGACACAACAACGCTAAAAATGAATACAACATCACGGTGAGTAATGATTTCTGAATTACTATCCCGATGTTCGGGGATTACCAAGATTTTCGGAATTGAAATTAAACGTTCAATAACAATTGCCAAAGATACATCACAGTATGGAGAAGAGGATCTGATCAAACGACTTCTTGAAACCCTCCAGGAGAGATCCGATTCGGATTTCGTACTCGATATCGGAGCTTCGAATGGTATCGAAGCATCCAACACGTACCCGTTGTTCCGAAAGGGTTCGAGGGGACTGGCCGTTGAACCGGATGGTAATAAATTCTCAATACTTGCCGAGATGTATAAAAATTTCAAGGTAACATTATTCCGTGGATACGCGACTCCTGAAAACATAATAAATATCTTAAAAGCTTCCAATTCGCCAAAAGAGCCTATTTTCATGAGTTTTGATATTGACAGTTATGATTATTTTGTTTTCGAATCACTTCTGGAAGAATACCGGCCATCATTAATCTGTATTGAAATAAATGAGAAGATACCGCCACCGTTAAAATTCGGTGTCTTGTATTCACCTTATCATCAATATATGGGGGACCATTTTTACGGTATGAGCATCTCGGCACTTGCAGATTTATGCATAAAGTACAACTATGATATTATTCATCTGAATTACAACAACGCATTCCTCATAACCCACGAAAAAAACATGATGCAAAGTCTGACACCCGAGGAAGCATATCGTGTTGGCTACAAAGAAAAGAGTGACCGTAAACAGAAATTTCCCTGGAATGGGAATATGGAAGCATTACAAACGATGACACCGGAAGAAGGTATGAAATTTATCGACGACTTCTTTAAAAAATATGCGGGAAAGTATTTTCTGTCGGTGTAATAATGTGATGAAATTAAATTAAAAATTTATGAAGATCCTCTACGACGACCAGATTTTCACGATCCAGCATTTTGGCGGGATCTCGCGGTACTTTTGCGAGCTGATGGAGCAGTTCTCGCAGGATCCGGAGATCGACTTCCGTATCGCGCTGCGCTACACCCTGAACGAGCACCTGATCCGAAAAACCCGGCTGAACCGGTTCTGGACGCGGCGGAACGTTTTTTTCTCCGGTTCGGCATTCTTCGAAACCATCCAGAAAAAAATCCATGTCAACGCCCTCAACCACGTATTCCGCAATCGCGATGAATCCATCCGCCGGCTCCAAGAACAGGACTTCGATATCTTTCACCCGACCTATTTTGATACGTACTTCCTCCCGTACCTGGGAAATCGGCCCTGCGTCGCGACCATGTACGATATGACCCTGGAAAGGTTCCCGGGACTATTCCCCAGGGAAGATGCTGTACGGGCCGGGAAGAAAAAGATCGCGGTGCGGGCAGACCGGATCATTGCCATCTCGGAGAGTACAAAGAACGATATTGTAACGGTCCTTAACGTTCCGGAGGAGAAGATCCGGACCATTCACCTCGCAGGGTCCCTCGATCCGGAAGTGTACGCAGGACCGGCTCCCTCCCCACCCCGTACCGGACTGCCTGACCGGTACCTCCTGTTTGTCGGCAACCGCTTTGCCTACAAGAACTTCACGTTCATGGCCGACGCCCTCGCGCCCGTCTTTGCGGAAGATCCCACCCTCTATCTCGTCTGTGCCGGCGGTGGTTTTTTTTCCCGGTCGGAGAATGAGCACCTGCAGAAAAACGGCATGGCGTCCCGGGTCCTCCTCCTTCCCGCAGACGATGCGACGCTGGGATATCTGTACAGAAACGCAATCGCATTCATCTTCCCCTCGCTGTACGAAGGATTCGGTCTTCCCATTATCGACGCATTCAACTGCGGCTGCCCGGCGGTGCTCTCCAATACGAGCTCGCTTCCCGAAGTTGGCGGATCTGCCGCACGCTACTTCGATCCCGCGGACGGGGCATCCCTCGAAAGGATTATCCGCGAGATCCTCTCCGATGAGGGCGCACGGAAAGAACTGGTGGCAAAAGGGCGGGACCGGGCAGGGTTGTTCTCATGGAAGAAGACCGCTGCGATGACAAAAGAGGCCTACAGGGAGGCAGCAGAGACGGCACGAAACCGGCCCACACGGGTATGATCCCGGGTTCTGGCCGGCAACCACCTCGCAGAACCTAAAATCCCCGGATCCTTCCTGTGATATACGAACCAACAAGGGTGAGGCAGTCGGCAACGCACCGGAACGGGTTCCGCCGGAACGCCATCCCAAGATATCGCAACCCGTCATGTACCATTCCGATGTGGAGATAGTCCAGCCCGCCCTTGGTATAGATCCACGTGTAGACTGCATTCTTCTCCGCCGCCAGATCCGATGGAAGATCCTGATCGGAGAAGATCTTTGCAAGGATATGCTCGTAGTCGGCAACGTACTTGTGCATCAGTGCGACGCTCTTCGCCTCCCCGTAGACCTTCGCCGTAGCAAGGGGCTGCGGGATGTAGACGATGGGGAAGTGGAGCCCGGTACGGATCCAGTAGTCAAGGTCCATCGCGAGGTGGAGGGCCTCATCGATCCCGCCAATAGTGTCGAATACCTCCCTTCGGAGGAAGACTGCCGGCTGCAGGATGGTATCCCTGCAGTAGACAAGTTCCCTCAGGCTGAACTCACCGGCCCGGTGTGTCGAGAGGACCCTGCCTGTCCCGTCGGTGAGGATCCCGTCACCGTAGACCATGCCGGCTTCCGGGTGATCCGACAGGAATTCCACGGCAGTCCTGACCGAACCCGGGGTGTAGGTGTCATCGGCGTTGAGGTACGCAATGATGTCTCCCTTCGCCCTCCTCCATCCTTTGTTGATCGCGTCGGACTGCCCCTTGTCGGGTTCCGATACCCACTGGATCCTGCCGGTGTATTTTTCCAGGATCGCACGGGTACCATCTGTCGATCCCCCGTCAATGACAATATATTCGATGCAGGGATAGTCCTGTGAGAGGACGCTCTGGATCGTCTCTTCGATGTACTGCCCCTTGTTGAACGAAGGAGTTACGATGGAGACGAGAGGGAGAGCCGGGTCCATGACTATGCCCCACCCTTGAGGACTTTTGCATACACCTCGAGGATCCTGCGAACAACGTTGTCCCAGGAGTATTGTCGTGCGTAGGCGAGGATTTTCCCGGCATCCCACGGCTTTTCAAGCCCGCGCCGGATCGCTCCGGCCAGCGCAGCGGCGTCTGCCGGTTCACAGAGGATCCCGACATCGTCCGTCTGGATGACTTCGATGCTTCCCACGTTACGGGCGGCGATCACCGGTTTTCCGCAGGCGAGGGCTTCGATCTGGACGATCCCGAAGCTCTCCTGCAGGCTCGGGAAGACAAAAAGGTCGGCGCTGTTGATCCAGAGCGGCAGATCCTCTGTCCTGATATAGGGCAGGATCGTGACCTTGTCGCCAAGCGAAAGCCGGTCCACCCTGTCTTGAAGAGTTTTCCGGTACGGCCCCTTCCCGGAGATATAACACCGGATGTCCTTCTGCGGCACATTCTGCTCCGGGAGGATCTTTATAGCGTCGATCAGGTACTGGAAACCTTTACGCTCGAGCAGGTCTCCGAAGGTGAACAGGATGACGGGATCCGGGGGGAGTCCGAGCTCTCTCCTGCATTTTGACTTGTCAAGAGGGCGGAACCCGCTGGCGAACCCGTTCGGCACTGCCACAACACGGGGGTTGTATCTCTGCAGGAGCGGGAGGTCGGAGGAATTCACCCGGATAAGGGTATCTGCCTCCCTCCAGGCCCTTTCGATCCGGGGATCGTGCAGGGCAATCTCTTCCGCGAGCCACGCTGAGTCCTCGTGGAGGGTTGCAACCAGCGGGACAGGGAATTCCTCCTTCAGCTGTATCCCGATACAGGATGAGGGATAGGTGAAATGGGCATGGATGAGATCGAAGCGGATGCTGTGCTTCCGGATCGTGTTGCGGACTGCGGCATACCTCCGGTCAAACGCCATCTTCCGCCGCGCTGATACGAGGGGGATTGAGAGACTCCGGGGAATAAAGAAACACCGGGGGTAGTAAACGCTCACGTTGTCGTACTGGTAATCGGAACAATACTTATCGTTGGGAAGAATGCCGAGACTGAAAAAGACCGGGCAGATAACGACGATGCGCTGGAAGAACGGCCTGAGCGCAGCGACCTGGTTCTTGACGTATATCGACCCGATATACCGGTCGTTCTCGTCAGGATAATCCGGCGTGATGATGAGAAGGGTCAGGTCGCGGGTTCCTTTACCGCCGGAATCGGGAATCGCGTCCCTGACTTCCCCCGGAACCCGTTCATCCATCATTGCCATAGTTCTCTTTCCCCGGGCATGAAAACACCTGTGGTCGGCCGGATAGCGTCCCGGGGGACACCACGGGTTCTGCCAATGTCGGGGATCGGCGCGGGAAATCGCGAAGTGGGGGGGCTCTGGCTTATTCAGCGCCGGATCTTTCGTGCAACAGCAGAGAAACCGCCCCGGATCAGCGTTCCCCACTTTCCCTGGCGTATGCAGCTGCCGACCTGGCTTCTCCGGATCTCGGAAGAGGTAGCGTACCGTGCCGCAAGCAGTTCCCTGCAGGCAAACGAATCCCGCCCGATCCGGGCCCTGACTGAGCCGACCTCCGACCCGAGGTGGGCATCGCTCCCCGCGACGACAGGCCGGGCATGGCGGCGTGCCAGTTCGGCGGCACCCTCGTTCTGTGCCGGCGTGCTCCGTGCATTCCAGCATTCGATATAGTCCACCTGTGGGGCGATCTCTTCGATATTCGTATGGTCCCGGCATGGGTGGGGGAGGATGACGGTTCCCCCGTTGGAACGGATCTCGCGGATCACATCTTTCCACGCGGTGGACCGGATATCATCCGATAGCCCAAGGCCGATGATGTCGCCGCAGTCCGTGCGGATCTCCGTTCCGACAATGATCTCCGGGGATACGGCAGTCACGTATCGCTTCGCCTCAACGGCACCCCGGATCGTCCCGTGATCGGTGATCGCGATGCAGGTCAGCCCGGCTGCCTCCGCTCTCCGGAGAATCGCGCGGGGGGAGAGGAACGAGTCATGGGAGTACCGCGAGTGGATGTGGAGATCGGCGATCCGGTCGTCAGCACTGCGGTTGTCCATGCGGCCTCCAGAACCGGTGCTGTCTCACCCGGAGAACGAATTCTGCTGCTGTCATGCCCGCCTGCAGGAACGCAGGCACAAGATCTTCCGGGTCGATATCGTACCGGATGCTCCGGTCCCCGAAGTCCCTGACAAATTGCGGGAACGAACGGGGATTCGTCATGACGTGGAAGAGGTCGGCCGGGAGGAGCCAGCGGTATTTCAGGCCGGTCCGGTACGCGAAGACCGGTTCGATGTCTCCCCCGAGCGCCATCCGGCAGGCAAGGTTCGGGAAATCCACGCCGGCTGCAATGGCAAGGCCCAGCGATCCCCAGAACTTGGGATTGATCTCCATCAGTACGTACTCACCGGTCACCGCATCCCTCTTGAACTCTGCCATGGCAACCCCATGCCAGTCAAGGCGGTCCAGGATCTTCAGGCCGGCGTCCCGGAGCGCCGGATCAAACACGCTCTCGGCAACGGCGCTCGGGCCTCCCGTGACCGGGTACTCGCGGACCCTGCGGTGCATGAAGATCGCCCGGGCATTCCCGTGGTTGTAGAGCGCGAAGAACCCGTAGCCTTCTCCCGCCACATATTCCTGGACCACGGGGGAGTATTGGGCAATTTCACGGTACCGCGAGAGGAGGTCCTCCGGCCGGTTTGCATACCGGACATACCCGGACTCCTCGGAGCCTTTGATTACGGCAGGGCAGGTGACCTCCTGCGCGATGGCTGCGATATCCGCTTCTGTCCGGGGATACCAGGTCTTCGGGACCCGGATCCCGATCTCCTCCGCGAACCGGATCGTCCGGCTCTTGCTGCCCGCGATCTCCAGTGCTGCATCACCGGCAAGAGGGATATTCAGATACTTTTCCAGTTCTGCCCGGATACCCGCAGACTGCATCACCGCAGCGAAACTTACCGGGAGCAGGACGTCGAACCGGTTCTCCTTTACGAAATCGAGGAGGAACCCGGCAAACCGGGGATCCCGCTCCGGGTCCGGCGCGAGGGCATGGTGACTGCAGTATCTCGAGTGAGCGGCAATACTGCCAGGAAGATGCGAGAGTACGGTGACGTCGTGACCCCGTCTCCCGAGAGACCGGACTGCGGAAAGGGTATGCTTGAAATTGCCATCGGTCAGAAGGATCTTCATGCAGTACTCCCCTTCATCGAAGCTTCACCGTTATCTCCGGGCGGCTGCATCGGATGTCCACGTACCCATTGCCGGGCCGGTGCTCGGCATCGATGCCGGCGATGCTGGACGGGTCGATAAGCAGCCTCACCTGCAGGGATGGCACCGGTAATGTCTTCAATCCGCTGATGCGAAGAAGCACGGTCTTCTCAACTACGGTAAGGCTGAGCGATGCTCCCCTCCGTGACCGGAACCAGTCAACGATCTGCCCCGCGGTCGTCACCCACGCTCCGTCGGATACAGCCTGTTTCACCAGGTCGGAATAGAGATTCGACCAGTCCCGGGGCGGGGTGATGTTCTCGTAGTGCCAGAGCAGGGTTATGACACCCCCGTACTGCTTTGCGTACCCGATAATCCGGTCGCAGAACGACCGCGCTGCGGGCATATCGAGGTTCCGGCAGGGGATTCTCTCCCAGCCTCCGGCTGAAGGTGCGAAGCAGGACGTGCCCAAAAGGCCGAGATCCTGGATATGGAGCGGGAGTTCCAGAAGGTTCGTGGTTCCCCGGGGCCGGTAGACCTGCGTCGTCCCGGCACGGAACCCTGCATCATCATTGTAGCCGAACGTCGAATCGTACGCGTATCCGGCCTCGTCCAGTACGCGGAAACTCATGGCATCGGCAAGGAGCCAGTGCGTCCGGTTGCCGGGGTTCCGGTGATCCCTCCCAAGGGCGGCAACTTCTTCGCGCCGGCTTTTACCGGCACTCGTCCAGTTGTCGATCCCGTGGATCCCTGCTTCCCACCCACCCGTGGTCAGGTCCTCTACGACACCGGCCGGGATGGTGTACCTGACGGCGCGGTACCGGTGCGCAAGGATGCCGGGATCGCCCTTTTTCGGGACAAAGAAGAACGTGGACCGGACGCCAAGACCGGCTTCCAGCATCTTCCACGCTGAGAAGAGCGCCCACGGGTCAGTCCCGATCCCGCACCGCGCGAGCAGGATGCGGGTTCCCGCGGCAGCCTCCCCCTGCAGGATGCACCGCCATGCCGCGTATCCCACGGTGCCGAACCTGCATTCCCGTACCGAGG
>JAKLEQ010000110.1 GCA_022711635.1 Methanoregula sp.
GTTCCCTTTCCGCCACCCTTCGTCCCGGGAACGACCATTCAACCCTTTATAATCCGGGCATCAAGTGTGTACTATGGAGAAGGATGAGACCCGCCAGATGCTCGCCGACCTGATCTGGCTCAATGCGGTCATCGCGACCGAACTGATCCAGATCACCGAGAACACTTCTGCGATCCTGCGCAAGTCCCCGCCGCCGGCAAGCTGCCTGCGCGACCATAACGACCTCCGGGCAACGGCGCTTGCCATCGCGCAGAAGTACAAAACGGAGACCGCTCTCGCGCGGCACCTCGGGGAACACCAGTAACGTTATGCGTCCTGATACACTACCACTAAGCATGAAGCTTCTCGTCGCTGTTGCACCGGAACGGTACCGGGACGAAGAACTGGACGAGCCGCTCGCCGTCTTTAAGGAGCGCGGTATCGGGTGGGACATATCTTCCGTGAAAAAGGGGATCTGCACCGGCATGCTCGGGGCAAAAGTTCCGGCAACGCTCGGATTTTCCGACGCAGACCCGGTGGCATACGACGGCCTGGTCATCATCGGCGGGGCCGGCTCGGTCCCCCACCTCTGGGGGAACCGGGACCTCGCGCGGCTGGCGGGTGCGTTCCATTCGGCACAAAAACCGGTTGCCGCCATCTGCCTCTCCCCGGTCGTCCTCGCCCGTGCAGGGATCCTGAAGGGAAAGAAAGCAACGGTCTTCCGCTCGCCCGATGCAGTCGCCGAGATGAGGAAGGGGGGCGCAGTGCTCACGGACCTTCCGGTGGTTGTTGACGGAACGGTCATCACCGCCGACGGGCCTGCTGCCGCCCGCGCCTTTGGGACCGCCGTTGCCGCAGCCCTCGCCCGGTAGTTGCCATTTCCACCATGAGCCTCCCCCAGCCAGCCCCCCGTACCAGCCTCGTCATCCCGGCGTACAACGAAGAGCGGAGGATCGGAGAGCTGTTCGGCGGGATCCGGCACTTCGACGGCGAGCTGATCGTGGTCTGCGACGGCTCCGACCGGACCCCCAGGGTTGTGGAGGAGATCGCTGCCGCCCGACCGGACCTTGCTATACGCTGCCTGAAATTCCCCCACCGGCTCGGGAAAGGCGGTGGCGTAAAATCCGGCCTGCTGGCAGCGACCGCCCCCTCCATCGGTTTCTTCGATGCCGACGGGTCCACCCCGGTTGCGGAGATGGAACGGTTGTTTGCACTCCTCGGATCCGCTGATGCAGTCATCGGTTCGCGCTGGATGGAAGGCTCCGATGTCGTGGTCCGGCAGGATATCCTGCGACGGATCGCGAGCCGCGGTTTCAACGTTATCATCCGGGTCCTCTTCGGCCTCCGGTTCACCGACACCCAGTGCGGCGCGAAGGTCTTCCGGAAGGAGGCGCTCGATGCCGTGCTGCCGGAGGTCGTTTCAGCCGGGTTCGAGTTCGACGTCGAGCTCCTCTGGCGGCTGGAGCGTGCCGGCTATACGGTCGTCGAGGCGCCGATTGCCTGGCGGAACCGCGGGGATTCCCGGGTCCGGAGCACGGACATGGCACGGATGCTCCTCTCGCTCGCCCGGGTGCGGTTCGGGGCCGGGAGGGGGAGGAGGTCATGATCCCGGCCAGCCGCGAGGACCGGAAGAAGGAGGCGTTCCGGCTGTACGAGGACGGGAGGTACCTGGAGTCCCTCCAGCTCTGCTCCCGTCTTCTTACGGAAGAGAAAGACCCGGCGGTCGAGGTGCTGCTTGCCACCAACCTGTACGCGACCGGAAGACTCGAGGATGCCGAAGCCTCGTTCCGCGACCTTCAGGGAAAGATGCCGGAATCGAGTTACGTCCACAGCTATCTCGCGAAGGTGCTGGAAGCCCGGGGGGATGACGGTGCGATCGCCGAATACGCGCTCGCCGTCCACCTCGACCCGACCAACCAGGAGGCCTTGCGCAGCTATGCCCGGTATCTCCTTTCTCACGACGATTACCGGGGAGCCCTCCCGGTATTGCGGCGGCTTGTTTCCATCGGAAAGAAAGAGGAGGACGCCCAGAACCTCATCCGGGTGCTGGTCGTTGTCGGGCAGCCCGGTGAAGCCCTCGCGGCACACCGTGACCTGATCGGGGAGAAAGGATCCGGCCATGGGTACCTCGACGCGCTCCTCCAGACCGAAGATTACCGTGCCGCGGCGGCAGCTGCGCTTGCGGCGTACCGTGAGAACGAAGATCCTGCATTCCTGAAAAAATACCTCGCGGCCCTGGCAAAATACGATCCCCGGGCTTCCCTCGACGCGTATGCTACCTGCCTCCTCGACATCGCCGACTGCGAAATCCTCGCCGATTACGCGCTGCTCCTCGCTGCTTCCGGGGATGCAAAGAAGGCGCTCGAGACCTGCTCCCTCCTGACCGGCCTCTCGCAGAACCCCGCCTACCGGCTGATGGCGTGCAGCCTTGCGGCAGAATACGGGGACGGGGCAGACGCCCTTGCCCGCTACGAGGCGCTGATTGCCGATGAGATCCGGGCAAAGAACGATCTTACCCTCTTAGAGCGGATCATCGCCGGCTACCGCCGGCTGCTCCTGGACCATAACCCCCCCGAAAAAGCCCTCGCCCGGTTCCTCTCCGTAGTATCGGGCGATGTCAACATCGCAAGCCTGCTGGAGACGGCCCGGTTCTACGAAGACCTGAAGGAGACCGCCGAGGCGCGCTCCTGGTTCTACCGGGCGTACCGGGCCGATTTCCTTGCAGGGGGGCTTCCCTACGCGAGGTTCCTTGCAGGAGCCGGGGATCTCCGCGAATGCGAGAAGGTGATGCTGTACATCCTCAACAACGTGAAGCGGTCGTCCGACCTGCACCGGGTGGCAGCGGCGGTTGTCGACGACACCCACCGGATGTACCGGATGCGGCGGCTGATGGACCACCTGCTCCGCCTTCTTACCGAACGGAGGATGACCCTGAACACCGAGGGTCTCGAACTCCTTGCTGTCGCGCTCCTGCTCTCCGCCCGGCGCGCCCTGAATGACGCCGATTACGCGGAGTGCAAGCGGCTCTGCCTTAAGGGCATTGACGTTCTTCCCGCATCGGCGCGGGCGATCCGGCTGGAGGACTTCCTCGCTCTGGTGCGGGAGTGCAAGGAGCATGCCCTCGCGGACCGCCCGGTGATGGACGGGGCGAGCGTCCCGCAGAAGAGCCCGGAGGTCCCCGCCATCCAGCAGATCCGGGAATCGCTCGATCTTGACGAGGCGGAACAGAAGATTGTTGAATTCCTCCGCTCCCATACGAGGGCAACCGAGGTCGAGCTCCGGAAAGCGCTCGGGACCCGCAGGGCTGGGGGGATCGTCAACCGGCTCATCCGGAAGGCGGCGGAGAAGAACATGACGATTGTCGTGAAGAAGGGTGTCGGGGAGGACGGGGAGGTCTACGAGTATGCCGGAAACTGAACCTATGGACAAGGCAAAACTGGAAAGTCTCAATATCATCAATGCACTGCGGCGGGGGACCGTCCCCGCGGGCGGGCTGGAACGGATCGCGGTCGGTCTCGAGGTCGAGGAGGGGGTGATAGCTAAGCAGCTCGATTACGTTGCGCAGGGAGGCGGCGATATCAAGTTCATCCGGGGCGACTACGGGAGCGGCAAGACGTTTCTTGTCGCCCGGGCGCTGGAGATCGCGCGGCAGAAGGGTTTTGTCACGACCCATGTCGTCATATCATCGCAGACCCCGCTCTACAAACTCCGGGCGATCTACCAGCAGGTCTGCGCCGGCCTCCGGATGCAGGAGGAGGAGCGTGCCTTAAAGACGCTCATCGACAACTGGCTCTTTGCCATCGAGGAGCGGATCGTTGCGGTGAGTAGCCCGGCGCCGGACGAGGCGGCGCTCGAAGGGGCGACCGAGAAGGAGATCGAGACCGCGCTCGCCGGCATCTCCGAGATGAACACGGCGCTTGCGGCTGCTCTCCGGACGTATTACCGGGCGAACAATGCCGGGGACTTCCAGCTCGCGCAGGCGGCGCTTGGCTGGATCGCCGGTGAGCCGAATATCGGCCGCGACTTCAAGGCAAAGGCGAGCATCAAGGGGGATATCGACGACTCGGTCGCACTTCCCTTCCTGCGGGGACTCGTCACGATCATGCAGGGGGCCGGGTACAAAGGCCTTGCCATTGCCATCGACGAGATGGAGACCACCCAGTCGCTCCCCAAGAACCAGCGGGAGAAGGGTTACCATACGCTCGTCCAGCTGATCGACGCGCTGGACTCGGGGGGCATGCCCCGCTGTTTCCTCCTCTTCACCGGAACCCCGGCACTCTTCGACGGTTCGCGGGGGATCCGGTCGGTGCCTCCCCTCTATGACCGGATCAGCATCGTCCAGACGGATTCCTTCAAGAACCCCCGCCAGCCCCAGATCGTCCTCTCCCGTTTCGATACCCGGAAGCTCGAACAGGTCGCCCTCAGGGTCGTGGATATCTACGCCCAGGCGTACCGCGAGGTCGACCGGGAGCGCATATCGCACCGGTTCATCCGGGCGATGATCAAGAAGATCACGACCCGGTTCGGCGGGCGGGTGGACGTCATCCCCCGGATCTTTTTGAAAGAGTTCGTCGATGTGCTCGACAAATGCGAACTCTACGACACGTACAACCCGTGGGATGCCTACGAGTTCGACGCCACCCACCTGCAGGGGGAGCTCAGGAAAGAAGAAGAGGCCGTCATGGTGGTGGAGTTCTGAGGGGGTGAACCGACAGAATCCGCCATATTTAACCACTCCTGCATCCAATGGGATCGTATGCGCCGGGTCAGAGCCGCGATCCTCGCCGTCCTCCTCGCCTGTTTTCTCGTATCCTGTGCCGGAGCGGTCTCCA
>JAKLEQ010000111.1 GCA_022711635.1 Methanoregula sp.
TCGAGTACTTTGTCTCCTACTATGACTATTACCAGCCCGAGTCCTACATCCCGTCCAAGGACCAGTACATCGAGAAGGACTCGGCCATCAATCCCAAAATCGAGATGCTCAGGCTCTCCGCTACCGCCTCGCTTTCGTTCCGGCGCGACGTGATTGTGGTTGCCTCTGTTTCCTGTATCTACGGTCTTGGCAACCCTGAGAATTTCCGTAATATGGGCTTTGAACTTGCTGTCGGCCAGGAGATTGCCAGGAACGAGATCATGAGCCGCCTCCTTGATATCCTGTTTGAGCGCAACGATATCGAGCTCATGCCCGGGCGCTTCCGGGTCAAGGGGGACACCATCGATATTATCCCCGGGTACTTCAACGATATCATCCGGATCGAACTTTTCGGGAATGAGATTGAGCGAATCAGTGTCGTGGACAAGCACACCGGGTCAAAAAAGGAGCAGTTGAAATATTTCTATATCTATCCCGCCCGGCACTTCGTTTCTCCGGAGAGCGCTCGTACCTCTGCGATAGAATCGATCCAGCAGGAACTCTCTTTAGTCCTGCCAACGCTCGGGCTTATCGAGGCGCACCGGCTTGAACAGCGGACGCGGTACGACATCGAGATGATCCAGGAGACCGGTTCCTGCAAGGGCATTGAGAACTACTCCCGCCATTTTGACGGCCGTAAGGCCGGTGAGAAACCGTACTGCCTCCTCGACTATTTCCCGGACGATTTCCTCATGATCATTGATGAAAGCCATCAGATGATCCCCCAGCTCCACGGGATGTACAATGGCGACCGCTCCCGCAAGAAGTCCCTGGTCGACTACGGCTTCCGGCTCCCGAGCGCATACGACAACCGGCCCCTGAGGTTTTTCGAGTTCGAGAAGTACATGGGAAACGTGGTTTTCGTTTCGGCTACCCCCGGCGAGTACGAACTGAAGAAGTCCGGAACCGCTGTTGAACAGATCATCCGACCGACCGGCCTCGTCGATCCGAATGTCGAAGTCCGGCCCATCAGGGGGCAGACAGATGATGTTATCCGTGAGGTTCAGGAGACAATTGCGAGGGGCGACCGCGTTCTGATCACGACTCTGACGAAAAGGCTGGCCGAGGAACTCTCGGAATTTCTGGCCGACCGGAAGATCCGGACCCGTTACCTCCATTCCGAGATCCAGACCCTGGAACGAAGCGAGATCATAAGGGAACTCCGTCTCGGGAGGTTCGATGTGCTTGTCGGGATCAACCTCCTGCGTGAAGGGCTTGACATCCCGGAGGTGGGGTTCATTGCGATACTCGATGCCGATAAGGAAGGTTTCCTTCGCGATGCCCGGAGCCTGATCCAGATTATCGGACGGGCAGCCCGGAATGTAAACTCCAGGGTCGTACTCTATGCTGACAATATGACGGATTCCATGAAACAGGCGATAGCCGAAACGAAACGACGGCGCGACATGCAGGTGGCGTTCAACAGGAAAAACGGCATTACCCCGCAGACCATCAAAAAACCAATCAAGGAAAAAGAGGTTGACATCAAAGACACAAAGCATGTACCGAAAGCCCAGATCCCCAACGTGATCATCGAGCTCGAAAAACAGATGCAGGACGCGGCAGATAACCTGGACTTTGAACAGGCGATAGCGCTGCGGGATCAGATCAAGAAGCTGAACGAGCGTTTTTCCGGCACGTGAACCGGGCAGGAAGCAGGTTTTTTCCCTTATACCCGGCCGCCACTCTCATCCGAAATCAACTCCTCGTCGCCGGTGTTGTTGTCCTGCGTGCCTACCATGTAATATTTTTTTATGAAATCGCGTACCATATCGGATTCGATCCATCCTATGTCCAGCTGCGTTATGATCCGGTCGATCTCCCGGGCCTGGACGATGATTTTTTCCGTGAGATCTCCCGGAACAAGGCTGGATAACCCGACGATGACTGCGAGTGGATTTCGGATGTGATCTCCCAGGATGGCGAACTGTTCGATATTCTTCTCGATCTGCTCGAGTGCCCTGCGTTTGACCACCTCTATCTGCTTGCTGTCAGTGATATCGATGAATGAGGCCAGAATGCAGATCGGGTTGCCGGCATCGTCCATGACTTTGTTCATCCAGAGGAGGGCATAAAACGGTTTATTGTTATTCTTCAGGAGACTTATCTCGCCAAACCAGCTTCCCTTCTGGTTAATTGCATCCTTTACAGTCACGAATCGCTGTGGGCCGCTGACAAATTCTGCCGTGTTGCGTCCTGTTACCTCGTTTTTGTCATGAAAATCCATCAGTTTCTGGAAGGACTGGTTGACATAGGTGATCCTGAAATCAAGATCAAGGATGGCGATCGCGTTGATGGAGGAGCTTATTGCATGATCCCTGATCAGCAGGGCAAGTTCTGCCTGCTTGCGGTCGGTGATATCAATGATATTCACCACAAACTGGTTCTCCGGCATTATTCCTGCCGAGAGAAGTATCCAGCGGCTTTCCCCTGACCTGGTACGGAAACGTGTCTCAAAACTCTCAACATTTCTTTCAAGGTCAAGTTGCCGGAAAAAAGCATCATTTTTATCAGCATCCAGAAAAAAATCACCAAACGGGATCTCGAGAATCTCCGGCTTGGGGTACCCGAGAACCGAGGCGAAACGGTTGTTAACTTCCTTGATACTGAGAGTAGAAAGATCAACCAGTCCAACTCCGGCCTGCGAATGATTGAAGAGGCTCCGGTATCTCACCTCGTTTCTGCGCATGTGTGTTGCCAGGCTCGAGACGACGACTGACACGCCAATCAGAACATAACATATGACGGATGAGGCAATGAGCGTTGCAATGTCGCTGCCCAGAAAAAAATAAACGAGCGCCAGGTAGGCCAAGGAAATGATAATTGCAAAGACCGGACCTCGGTGCGGGTACCAGTAAGCCGCGATAACAACCGGAATATAAAAGAGATTGGGAGCAACGTCATTTTGGCCGTAGTGCAGGGAGAGGATATTGACAAGCAGTGCAAGCACCGTTGTATTGATCACAATGAAGAGCCAGAGATTGGAGATGCTCTCCTCCCGTTCTACATACAGAGTACCCTCATCCATAGTTGGATTTTGCCTGCTTTTTACCCCATTCATGGATATTGGGAAGCGCGCTTCCACTCCTTTCAGATAAGGAAATCAATGGCTTGAACGGTATTTATTAATTCGTACCGGATTACGTGGACATTGGATACTTTGGAAAAACACCTGTCGGATAAGCCGCCTAAAATAACTGAAACAGGAAGGCAGGCCATGAAATCCCTCCATGGATCTAGCCAAAACCCCATTGTGCCAGCGTTGTCCTCGAGGGATCGACATCGTTCCAGTTCCATCCCAGGGCTTCGATGATCCGTGAGATGGGCTGCTTGATGGTCTTGTCGAGCATCAGTTCCCAGTCGACAACGAACTCCGGCGGCACCTGATCTGCGTACTCAAAACAGAGCACGTCGGTCTTTGGATACACCGAAGTGACGTTGCGGATGTAGATTCGTTTCGGTTTGCTTCCCTTCCCGAATTCCGTGTGAAGGTACTGGTTGGCGTATTTTGCGCCACGTACCTGTGCATCATCGTTGTCGTAATCATCAAGCGGCTTTCCAATGCCCCCCGGGATCCCGATTTCGTCCAGCGTGTATTTCCCGGCCCGGTATTTTTTTATTACCTCTGAAAGGAATGCTTTGATCCCTTCGTAACCGTCACCGTTCAGGATCATCTCCATGACCCGCTGCTGCACCTGTTTCGTTATCTGGGGGGTATCGCTTCGCCGGATCTCGAAACCCACGATATCGGTCTCGTGCACATCCTTTCCCTCTTTCCAGACAAGCGAACCGGCATATCTCTTTTTCTTGCCGGCCTGGAAGAAGCGGGCATAGATCTTCTCGAACTTTATCGAGAAGAAGTGCACATCTGCATTGAGTTGTGTTTTGGAAAACTCCTGGTAACTCTGGTTGAGACGCTTTTCAATGGTTTTTGCAGTCGCGATGGTCTGATCCTTGTCGAGATCGTTTGAAAGCTGGACCATGCAGGAATCTGTATCCCCGTAGATCACTCTGAATCCCATCTGCTCGATCACGGTCCGGGTATGTTCGATGATCGCTCGTCCGACCGAAGTTGCGGCAGAACCTATCTCCCGGTCGAAGAGCCGGAATCGCGGATAACCGCTTACACCATAGTACGTGTTCATGATTACTTTGAGCACATTCTGTTGCATATCGTAAAGGACGTATTGCGGTGAGCCGAATTCAAACGTGTTACGGAGCTCCTTTTTCTCATCACGCTCCTTGAGAAGTTCCGCTATGATGGTTCGCGTCAGTCCGTCAGGCTGCTTTCGAAACCGGATCCCGTTTGGCGCACGGAGCTCACCGTTGGGATCCTTGGTCTCCATTGATGCATTGATTGTCATCATCGCCATCGGGTAGAGGGATTTGAGATCAAGCACCACGACATTCTCCCGGACACCTTTGCTCGGCTCGAATACCGTTGCCCCTTCAAACTCCTCAGTGTTAACAAAACCCTTCGAGGGCAGGACATACTTGCCAAACGCCTTCCTCAAAACGAAGACATCGACTACATTTGAAGAGTTGAGGGTCTTGTCGAGCGGGCAGCCCACGTAACGGGCAATCTCCCGGTAAAACTCAATGATATTATCTTTTTTATTGATTTTCACGCAAAGTTCTACATCCTTGAAGTTATACTCCA
>JAKLEQ010000112.1 GCA_022711635.1 Methanoregula sp.
ATCGTCCCGGCCGTCGGGAAATCGAGGAGACCGAGCTGGTGGAGCAGGGTTGACTTACCGCTCCCGGAAGGTCCCATCAGCCCGAGGAAGTCCCCGCGGCGGACCTCGAAGCTGATCCCCTGCAGAGCCGGGACTTCGACAACCCCGAGATGGTAGGTCTTGTGGAGGTTCGCTGTCCGGATCATGTTACCCCCGCATCGCGGTGAGGATCTCCTCGCGGGCGATCAGCCATGCCGGGATGAGCCCGGCAATGGCGGATGCAATGAACAGGAGAACCGCGTTGGAAACGATATCCGCAAGGGTGAACGCAGGACGGATGTCCCCATCGGGAAACACGATGGGATACACGGCAAAATACCGGTCGAGGGCAAAGAGGATAACGAGGCCGAATATGATACCCATGACGGCGAGGATGATGACCTGGAAGACATAGCTGAACATGATCGTTGTCCGGTGGATACCGATCGCTTTTAAGATCCCGATCTGGCGCCGGTTGTTCAGGGTCTTGATCATGATGACGATGAAGATGACGACGATGGCAATCACGATGCTGACGATTGTGGAGATACTGTTGATAACCCCGTAGCTCTGGACAACCTCGGCAAAGGCCTTTCCCAAAAGGTCGTGCCATGTCTTGATCTCCTCTTGGATTCCCATGCCGATGAGCGAGAGCTTGACCTCCTCCTCATCTTCTCCCGGAACGGTACGGATCAGGACTTCTGTTGCCTGATCGATCTTCTGCCCCCTGACGCTTTCCAGCTCATCCCAGGTGATGAAGACGGCCTGGTCTACCGAGTATGACTTCGTCTCGGCGATGCCTTTCACCCGGTAGGTCCGGACCACGCCGTTGGTAAATTCCACGTCGATGGAATCCCCGGTCCTGACTCCGCCGAGCGAGGGCAACAGGTCCTCGGACTTGTCCTTGTGCCCTGCCACGTAGTTTCCGATGACGACAACCCCGGTATCGCCTTCGCCCAGGTACTGGCCCTCCTTCATGGTCTTCCAGACACCGGTCACCATGACCTCGTCACGCGGACGTACGGCGATGACGCTTCCGGCGAGACGGTTCCCCTTGAACTTCATCACCCCGCCGATATTGTTATGGGGAGCAGCGCGGAGGACCCCCGGGACCCTGTTCACCCGGGCAAGGAGGTCCTCGAGGTCATGGATGACTTCCTCGTCTTCCTTGGGCTCGATCAGGACATCGCCGGACTGGTACTCGATGGTCTGATCGACAAAGAGGTTGATTGCGCCGGTGATGACTGACGGTAAGAAGATCATGTTGGTGAAGACCATCCCGATGATGACCACGGTCATCACGAGACTGCCGATACTCCCGCGCTGAAGGGACCGGAGGCCGAGAAAAAACGACAGTTTCAGCCGGACGACCGTGTCATTCATGGTTTTTTACCGGTTTCTTCCGGATAAATACCCACCAGACGCCGGCTGCAGCGAGCACGAGAACGACCACGGCGATGATTACACCGGAATAATCAGCCGGTGCGACGGAGAGGGACAACGGATACTCAACCACATGGTCGCCCCATTCGTCGGTTGAGGTGATGGTTATGGTATAATGGTGATCGCCTGCCATGGCGCCGCCGAGCCGGAAGAGCGCGGGGGCATCATTGCCCGGCTTGATCTTTCCCAAGAAGGCTTCGCGGGTGCCGGCAATCGGGAGGTCGATCTTCGCGTTCACGGATTTTGCATCTCCCGTTCCCGCGTTCTCGATGCGGATGATGAGATTGAAGGGTTCGCCGGCAACGATCCGTTCCGGGTCGGACTCGACAGAGGCGATGCCCACCTCGACATCCCCCCGCACCAGCAGGTTGATATTCGCCTGTTCCGTCTGCATGGTGCCATCGGTGGTGGTGTAGGTTATGGTTACCGGGATGATAGCGATACCGGGCTCTGCCTTCCGGTCGGTGATGAAGGTCAGGTCGATCGATTCGTGCTGTCCTGCAGGGATGCTGGCGAAATGGTACAGCTCGGCATCTTTCGGCCGGACCGATGTACTGGCATTCCCGACCCGGATGATGACCTGTTCGGCGGCGCTTGCACCGCTGTTGATGAGGTCGAGCCGGACTTTTGCCTGCTCGCCTGGCTTTACTGCATCCGGGGTGGTCACGGCCATGCCGATGACCGCAAGCTTGGCGACCGCGATCGGTGTATTCACGTTGACCGGTACCGGGTAGCTGGTGCTCCTCCCGTCACGGGTACTGATCCTGACCTCGGGGAAATACAGGCCGGTCGTGGCCGGTGCCCGGACCGGGAATGTCAGCTGAATCGTCTGGCCCGGGCCAAGATCACCGATGCGCTGGAAGCTGTCGCCGATAACCTCCATACCATTGCCCTCAAGCCGGGCACTCTCGATATAGACATTGATATCAGTGACCGTGGTCTTTCCGGAGATGTCGACACCAGACCTCTCCGTGAGGGAGGCACTCGATGCGGTGTTCTTCAGGGTGACCGTCACGGTGCCCAGGTCCCCCGGCATGAGCACCTGCGGCGTGACTTCGTAACTGCTCACGGTGACGGTCGGTTCTGCTATCACCGGAAGAACAAGCAGCAGTACGGTCGCAATTATCGTAAAAACAGGGATCCTCGTACGGGGGTTCATAGACTTCAACGGTTGGTCTATCCCCACAATTTATTAATCTTCGTATACCTCCAGTTTGTCCGGATTTATACCACAGACTTTGCTCAATTACACCGGGCTTTTTATCTGATCCTTGTTCCGGCTTTCATGTTCCAGTCTTTTCCATGGCATCCTTTTAACAACGGATGGGGAGAATTTTGCGTTGAAGATACCTTAATACCCGAATCCCCGATACTCTCTTGGAGAGGTTTCATGCGTGTAGCGGATTACATCGGCAGGTACTGGACGGGTGCCGAGGTGATGTACGGCATCATCATCACCATGACCTTCACGAGCATCCTCAGGGACATCCCGGTTGCTCCCGATGTTGTTGTCGATAGGATCATTCTCGCGGCGCTGTTCTGCTGTGTCGCATGGGGTATCGCAGACGGGCTCTTTTACCTCTGGGAACGGGGCTACATCATCCGGAGAGAGAACCAAATCCTCGATCTCTCCCGATCAGGAGACCCTGGCGGATCGGCACTTCCCCTTGTGCAGGAAGAACTGGATGATACCATCCTCCGGACTATCCCGGAGGAGGACCGGCAAGCACTTTACCAAAAGCTGATCCGGTTCCTGTCATCGGTTGATCAGAGGGAGCGTCTCCTCCCGCGCGATGCCGCAACGATTATCTTCGGAACCTTCCTGCTCTCGACAGGCGCAAGCCTGATTATTGTCGCACCGTTCTTCCTGTTTACTAATCCCTGGCAGGCCCTGGCGCTCTCGAACTGCACCGGGATCCTGCTGCTCTTTGTCGTAGGATATTCCCGGGCGAAAGACCGCCCGTTTGCTTCACGGATGATGCTTGCGTTCGGTTCTAGCCTGATTGGAATTATCATCGCCGGAATTACGGTTGTGCTTGGAGGATAGTTCCGCCGGATTACCGTACAATATATATTATAAATCCAGTTATTTTTATAATATAATTCTTCCCGGGAAACCAATCGCTCCAGACGCATCCTGCGGGACGTTCTCCCAAAGAACGGGTGGAACTATGGGGCCAAAAATGCCCCGAAAAGATCCCCTTTGGCATCATTCCGTTGAGGGAGAAAACAACCGGATCCCGGCAATCCTGGCTTGAAAATTCCCTTGTTTCCACAGGAAGGGAAACGGGCGGGTTTACGCGTTTTTCCGGGAGTGGCTAGAAGAAAAAGGAGCCCGAATCGGGCGTATTTTACTGTTGGGAATTCCAACCTCGGCATTCCGGACTTCCGATGGGAATAACCTGGCCGGCCTCTCCATCTCCACCCAACCCACCAGCCACAACTCCGGGACTGATTCGAATCGCCATGACGTTTCAGGGTTGACGGGGGATTTTATCATCTCCCCACCCCACCGCGATATTCTCAGCTTAAAACTCTTATTTGATCTCGATCCGTTCGCCCGTCACCATGTAGTGCACGTTCTCCGCCATCCTGCAGGCATGGTCCCCTGACCGCTCAAGGTACCGGGCAACCATGATATAGTAGGTCGAACGGGTGATCGTCTTCGGGTTCTCCATCATGAAGGTCAGCGTCTCCCGGAAGATGGAGTGCCAGAGGGAATCGACGGCATCGTCGCGGAACGAGAGCCCGGCGATCCGGTCAATGCTCTCCGTCTCGTAGGCCGCGATTGTATCATCGATCATCGCGATCACTTGGTCTGCCATGTGCGTGAGGGGGAGCGGTTCGGCAAAATGCGGCTGTCCTTCCATGTGCCGGACCATGTTGGCGATGTCCTTGCCGTATCTCCCGATCCGTTCGGCCGAAGTGAGGATCTTGAGCGTGCAGGCGATCACCCGCATGTCCTTTGCCATCGGCTGGTTCATGGCGATCAGCTGGTACGTCTTTTCTTCAAGAGCCATCGTGGTCTCGCGGATCAGTTTCTTCCGGGACACGATCTCCCGTGCCAGCTCATTGTCCTGATCCATCAGGGCTTTGAGCGAGTCATTGAGCATGTCGCGGGCGAACCGCGCCAT
>JAKLEQ010000113.1 GCA_022711635.1 Methanoregula sp.
CTGCATCCGCCGGAGCTGGGAGATCGGGACGAGGTCGGTCTCGAGGTATACCGTACGGGGAAGGTTCCCCATCGCCGCCGCCACGTCGCGGTAGCTCCGCATCCTGCGGATATCCGGAAAGAGGGATTCCGCGACTGCCCGGTCATGGCTCTGCCGGACCCAGAAGACCGGCTCCCCCCCCTGCGGGATGAGGAGGAGGCCGTCCTGAATTGTCCCGGTGAAGTAGTAGAGCGGAATTTTCCCGACAATAGCAACAAGTTCCCATCCGGGCTCGCGCTCATCCATCCTTGCCCGGAAACGATCCATCCTGTCCGTAAGTTCACGTTCGGGAACCTTCATGCAGGTAAAAGCTGGGGAGGGAGGGCTGATAAGGGTGATCAAAGGCAACAAAAAAACCGGGGGCGGGATCTTCCGGACAGCAGGATTTCTGGAAAGAATGAGATTGCATTTTTCCGGATATCCCGCAAGATCTTCCCTTAAACCGCCAGGTTTCCGCGCCGGCGACAGGGGGACCATCCATCGGATTACAAAAAAATTCGGGCAGGAGCTTCCCCGCTTCTTTTCCTCAACGACCGGAAAGGGAGGCGGTATATGAGGAAAAACGGCGATGATCCCTTTGTCAGCGCTTCTTCCGCTCTTTCTTCCACTGCTCCAGGACTTCCTTTCCCTCAACGAAAACAAAACCGTGCTTCCGGGCATAGGCTTTTGCGTCGGCTTTCGAGAGCGCATTACCGCTCTCGTCGTCCAGCATCTCGCAGATCGTGACCGCGGGGGTGATTTCGGCCATATCTGCCATCGCAATCGAGAGCTCAGTCTGCCCGTGCCTGACATCAAGGAGCCCGTCGGCAGCCCGCAGCAGTGCCATGTGGCCCGGGGTCCGGAACGTTTCGTGGAAGTTCACGCTTCCGCCGTTGAGCGCGGATTTCACCTGTACGGCGATCGCGTTCACGGTCATCGCACGGTCGCGGTCGGTGATGCCGGTGAAGGTGTTCCGGTGGTTCACCCAGAGCGAAAAGGAGGAGTGGTTCTTCCGGTCGTACGGGATATCGCCCTCGCGTTCGGCAACCGCCATGGCGCGGAGGGCATCGCTCGCGAACGGGAGCCCGAGCCGCTGTGCTGCGACCGGGTGGACGGCGGTGCAGATCAGGCCTCCGCCGTCCTTGCGCATCTGCAGGATGTGTTTCGGGGTCACTGCATCGGAGCGGATCGCGAAGTCAGTCTCGCGCTCGCGGTCATCGAAATCGTAGAGCAGGACGAACTTGCCGGCCCGGAGATCCGCAAGCGCCTTTTCTATCACTGCTCCACCTCAACATTGATGCTGTCGTTGTCCTCGACGCCGAGTTTCCGCCGCAGGGCAATCGGTGCAATCACCTCGATGAGGTCGTCGGGATAGTGTGTCCTTCCCGGAACAACAATCCCGCACCGGATTGTACCGATCCTGCACGGGATGCAGCGGGCGTCGCCAAACGTCCTGCCGTCCGTGGAGAAACCCCGGATCCGTTTCCATTCCAGAGCATCGATCTTCTTGCGGATCGCAACGCTTGACGGTGCCAGCTTGATGTTCAGCGTGCCGGGATATGGCTCGAAGCCAAGAGCTGCGGCAAACTGTTCCTTGTAGGGGGGCAGGCTCATGTAGTATTTTCCCTCCCCAAGCCCACTCACGACGGCTCCTGAGAGGAGATAGCCCTTGCCGCCCTCCGAGAAGATCCGGCAGTACTCCTCGTACTCCCTGCGCAGTACATCCTCGCCGTGCTTTGTGACCGTGACGTGCTGCCCGTCCGCCGCGAGCGTCCGGGTGATGAGCCCTGCCGTCTCGAGGCTTTTAATCCGGCGGGATGCCGTCTGCTGGCTGATCCCGAGCATCTCGCCGATGCTCTGCGTGGAGACAAAGATGGGACCGCGGCACCCCCCCCGCACTGCAAGGGCTTTGAGGCACTGGAGGTCTTCGGCTGCTATCATGCTTATCAAAATTGAGTTGCTTATTATTTATGAGTTGCTTTCGGGATCTGCTCTCTCGTGTTTCGTTTACTGTCGAATTCTCGTTCGTTAATTATTTAACCGCCAGCATCGTTGTACTGATCCATGAAATCCGGTGTGCGCAATCAGCTCGCCGAGAAGATGGCGGGCGAGATCACACTCTCGGACTCACCGGGGCTTGCCCTGAAGAAGTGGCGCGTCAGTTTTGAGATTGCGCCCGGCGTCCTTTCGGAACGCCTCGGCGTCTCCCCTTCCGTTATCAGCGATTACGAGAGCGGGAGACGCAAGAGCCCTGGTACCGCTGTTGTCGGCAAGATTGTCGACACGCTCCTTGCCATTGACGAGGAGAGCGGCGGGGCAAAAATCGAAAAATTTTCCAGCATGTTCTTCTCCGGTATCGCAAACGACGTGATCCTTGACCTCCATGAGTACGAAACACCCGTCCCGTTGCAGAAGTTTGCAGAGGCCATCGGGTGCTCGCTGCTCTGCGGGTCAACGGACCAGACCATCTTCGGGTACACGGTCGTCAACAGCCTGAACGCTATCCTCGAACTCTCCAGCAATGAATTCAACCGTATCTATGGCTGGAGTACGGAGCGTGCAGTCATCTTCACCAATGTCTCGACCGGGAAATCCCCGATGGTTGCTATTCGCGTCACCCCGTTCAAGCCACGGTGCGTCATCCTGCAGGGAATCGATCCTGCGGATGTCCACCCCTTTGTTGCAAAGATGGCGGAACGGGACCGGGTCACGGTCATGTGCACCGCGATGGAGATCGATAAGATTGTCAGCAGGTTGAGGGAACAGGAATGGTAGGCATCATTACCTACGGCGCGTATATACCGCGCTACCGCATCAAGGTCGAGGAGATCGCACGGGTCTGGGGCGCGAACGCCCAGGAGATCTCCGGCGGCCTCGGTGTTTTTGAAAAGTCCGTCCCGGATATGGACGAGGACGCGGCAACCATTGCCGTCGAAGCTGCACGGAACGCCCTGCTGCGCCGGGAGATTGATCCCGCGGATATTGGCGCCGTGTACGTAGGGAGCGAATCGCACCCGTACGCAGTCAAACCGACGGCATGCACCGTCGGCGAAGCGATCGGCGCAACCCCGAACATGACCGCGGCGGACTACGAGTTCGCCTGCAAGGCCGGGACTGCAGCCATCCAGACCTGCATGGGCCTCGTCGCAAGCGGGATGATCAAATACGGGCTTGCGATCGGCTCCGATGTCTCGCAGGGTGCGCCGGGCGATGCGCTCGAATATACTGCTGCGGCAGGAGGGGCGGCATACGTGATCGGGAACGATGACCCCATTGCGACTATCAATCACACCCGGTCCTTCACGACCGATACGCCGGATTTCTGGCGCCGGGAGGGGCAGAACTATCCCCGCCACGGCGGCCGGTTCACCGGGGAACCGGGATACTTCAAGCACGTGAAGGGAGCGAGCAGGCTCCTCCTCTCCCACGCGAAGAAGACACCGAAGGATTACACCTACGCGGTCTTCCACCAGCCCAACGCGAAGTTCCCGCAGAAGGTTGCAAAAGATCTCGGATTTTCGGCTGAACAGATCAGGCCGGGCCTTGTTGTCCCCCGGCTCGGGAACACCTACTCCGGCGCGTCACCGATGGGCCTTGCCGCAACGCTGGACATTGCAAAACCCGGCGATACCATCTTTGTCTGCTCGTTCGGGTCCGGCGCCGGAAGCGACGCGTTCGATATCTCGGTGACCGATGCGATCGAGAGCAGGATCGACAGAAACGCTGCACCGGGCGTTGAAAAACTGCTGAAAAACCCCATCTATCTCGATTATGCGAGGTATGCAAAACACAAGGGGAAACTGGTGATGCAGGTATGAGAGACGTTGCCGTGATCGGGATCGGGTGCTCGAAGTTCGGCGAGCACTGGGAGCGATCGTTCCGCGACCTCTTCGTCGAGGCCGGCACTCTCGCTCTTGAGGATGCACAGCTCGCAGGCGAGAAGATCGACGCAATGTATGTCGGCAACATGAGCGCGGGGCGGTTCATCGAGCAGGAGCATATCGGGGCGCTGATCGCCGACTACGCCGGCATGGCGTCCCGTCACATCCCCTCGACAAGGGTAGAAGCGGCGTGTGCGTCAGGGGGACTTGCCTTCCGGCAGGCAGTCATCGCGGTAGCAAGCGGCATGGAGGACATCGTGGTTGCCGCGGGGGTCGAGAAGATGACTGATGTCGAGCCGGGCGCCTCCACCGACGCCCTCACCGGGGCTGCGGACCGCGAATGGGAGGGATTTGTCGGAGCGACGTTCCCCGGCCTGTACGCGATGATCGCGACCGACTATATGCACAAGTACAAAATGACCCGGGAGCAGCTGGCGCAGGTGCCGGTCAAGAACCATTACAACGGTGCCCGCAACCCTATCGCCCAGTTCCCGCAGGAAATTACCATCGATACGGTCCTGAAATCGACCATGGTTGCGGAGCCGCTGCGGCTCTTCGACTGTTCACCCATCACCGATGGTGCCGCAGCAGTCATCGTTGCCCCGCTCGAACGGGCGAGGGAGTTCACGGACA
>JAKLEQ010000114.1 GCA_022711635.1 Methanoregula sp.
GGGAGCGGAAAGACAACCCTGCTGCGGATAATCGCCGGCATCGAGGAGCCACAATCCGGCACGGTTACCGTTGACGGGATTTCTCCGCGCTGGTCGGAGGTCGGCTACGTCCACGAGCACCCTGACCGGAACCTCCTCTTCTCTACGGTCTCCGACGAGATCGCATCGCCGCTCCGTTTCCGCAACTTCCCCTGCGATGCTACTGAACGCTGTGTACAGCGAATCGCGGCTATGACGGGGATCAGCCCTCTCCTCGACCGTCCGGCCCGGGATCTCTCGGGGGGCGAGAAAGCCGTTACCGCCCTTGCCGCAGCCCTCGTGCACCGCCCGAACCTCCTCGTCCTCGATGAATACGACTCCCACCTCGATCCCGTGCGGTGCCGGCAGGTTGACGGGATACTCCGTTCCTGCGGTGCGGGATATATTATCCGGTGCACCCAGAGGATGGAGACGGCTGCATTGGCAGATTTTGTCATCTTCCTCGAAAGAGGGCGCGTTGCACGGGCCGGGTCGCCGGAGGAAGTCTTCTCCTGCCTTGAATCCACCGTGTTCTACCCGCGTTCGTGGAGGAAAACCTCGTGATACTCCGGTTGGAATCCGCAGAGGTCAGGCGGGGCAGGTTCTCGCTCGCCGCGTCGGGGACATTTCCCCACGGCATCCACCATGTGGGCGGTGCGGTCGGGAGCGGGAAATCGACGCTCGCCCTGCTCATGGCCGGGCTCCTTGAACCTTCTGCAGGCACGATTTCCCGGGATGGGATCGGGAGAACCGTTCTCTCGCTGCAGTTTCCCGAATACCATGTCACCGAGGCAACGCTTGCCGGGGAGTGCGCCTCGTGGGGGATTGATCCGGGGCCCGTTCTTACCGGGGCGGGATTCGGCAATGAGCCCTGTCGCGATCCCTTCTCCCTCAGCAGGGGAGAACTGAAACGGCTCCACCTCGCCTGCGTCCTTGCGAAACCGTGCGACCTCCTGCTCCTCGACGAACCTTTTGCGGCACTCGACTGCCGTCAGAAAGAGAACCTGTGCAGCAGGCTCTTACCGGGGAAGGCGGGGATTGTCATCCTCTTCACCCACGAGGAGGAGTTCCTCCCCCGCATCGACCATTCGTGGGAGATAACGGGCGGGCAGCTGCGGTACCGGGGGCCGGGGCAATGTGGTGAACCACCGGGAGGATCGGACAAGCCGGGCGGGAGAACTGCATGAACGATATCCGGTTCCGGACGGTAACAGGAGTATGCCTCTCGTTCACCGCGTTCTTTTCGCTCACGGGGGCACTTTTTATCATCGTCTGGTGGCTCATCTTTACCCGGAGGTTTGCGGACGTCCCGAAACGTTCCTTCATCATCGGGTCCCTCTCGCTCATCGCCGTCGTCTCGCTCATTCTCGAATTGTTGCAGGGGACCGGGATCTCCTATGGCATCAGGATGATCGCTGTTATGCTGATTGCCGCCTGGCTCTGGTCGGAATACAAGCCCGGGGAGATCCTGGAACTCGCTGTGTGGGCTTTTGGCAACCGGAACGGGTTCGAGCTCGGGCTCGTCGCAGAACTCTCCCTGCAGGCTTTCTCGTCGCTGATCGCCGACCTCGGCCGGATGCAGACTGCGTGGACGATCAAGGGAACGGGCCTCACCTTCTCCCGGCTGCCTGCTGCCGGCACCTTCCTTACGCGCAGCGCTCTTGACCGTGCGCGGGATACCGGGGAACTCCTCGCAGTCAGGGGGTACCGCCGGGGAGGGTCACTCTGCCCGCACTTCCATCCGTCGCATAACGACGTCATCTCCTGCATCGCCGCTGTCGCGGTATGCATTTTTTCGCTTACACGTTGGTGAATTTTTTATACTCTCGAATTGAAGTTTTGTGAGGCTTGATCCGATCGCGTCCGAGCTCCGGAGCATAAAAAATGCGTGCTTCCCACCACCATAACGTCCTCATCACCGATACAACCCTGCGGGATGCCCACCAGTCCCTGATCGCAACCCGGCTCCGGACTGCAGACATGGTCCCGCTCGCAACGGCGATCGACCGGTGCGGGTTCTTCTCGGTCGAGGCCTGGGGGGGCGCAACCTTCGATACCTGTATCCGGTACCTGAATGACGACCCGTGGGACCGGCTCCGCGCACTCAAGGCCGAGCTGCCGCATACTCCAATCCAGATGCTGCTGCGCGGCCAGAACCTCGTCGGGTACCGCCATTATCCTGACGATGTTGTCGACAGGTTCGTCGCGCTCGCCCACAAGAACGGCGTCGACATCTTCCGTGTTTTCGACGCCCTCAACGATATCCGGAATATGAAGCGCTCCATGGAGCAGGTCAAGAATGCCGGCGCCCACCTGCAGGGCGCGATCTGCTACACGACGAGCCCGGTCCACAGCATCCCGTCGTTCATCGAGATGGCAAAAGAGCTCTACGCACTGGACTGCGACTCCATCTGCATCAAGGACATGGCGGGTCTCATCATGCCCGAAGCGGCACGCGAGCTCATATCGGGCATCAAGAAGGCGGTCGACGTCAGGGTTGACCTGCACAGCCATTGCACGAGCGGGATCGCACCGATGAGTTACCAGGCGGCAGTTGAGGCCGGGGTCGACATCCTCGATACCGCGATGTCGCCGTTTGCCATGGGCACCTCCCAGCCCCCGACCGAGAGTGTTGTCGCTTCGCTCAAAGGGACGTCCCGCGAGACGGGCATCGACCTTATCCGGCTGCGGGAGGTCAGGAACCTCTGCCTCGGCATCCGGGAGAAGTATCACTGTCTTACGGACCCGATCTCCGAGCGGGTCGATTCCGATGTGCTCATCTACCAGCTACCGGGCGGGATGATCTCGAACCTCGTCTCCCAGCTCAGGGAACAGGATGCCCTGAACCGGCTGGATGACGTCTTTGCCGAGGTCCCGCGCGTACGGGAAGACCTCGGGTACCCGCCGCTGGTCACGCCGACAAGCCAGATCGTCGGCACGCAGGCGGTCCTCAACGTGCTTGTCGCGGGGGAGCGATACCGGAACGTGACCAAGGAGGTCAAGGACTACGTCCATGGCCTGTACGGGAAATCACCGGCACCGGTGAAGGGGGAGATCCGGACTCTGATTATCGGGAATGACGACGTCATCTCCGTCCGGCCGGCCGACCTTCTCGAACCCGCGTACGGAAAGATGAAGGCGGAAGCGGAAAAAGCAGGGCTCGTAAAGAAGGAGGAGGATATCCTGACTTACATCCTGTATCCTGCGATCGCTCCCGCGTTCCTCCGGGGGGAGAAGAAGCCGGAAGAGCTTGTCCAGAAACAGCCCGCGACAAAATCCGCAGAAGCGATCCCCGACCAGATGGAGGTCGAGGTCGACGGGGAGATCTTCTCGGTCCGTATCGTTTCGGTTGGCGGGAGCAGGGTAGAAGTTGCGAGTGCAACACCCCGGAAGATTCCGCGCGGCGATGTCGCTGGCGGTATCCGGAGCAACATGCAGGGCATGGTCCTCAAGGTGCTGGTGGGGCGGGGGGCGACGGTGAAGAAAGGCGACACCCTGCTTGTCATCGAAGCCATGAAGATGGAGAATCCCATCCACAGCCCTTCCGACGGCCAGGTTTCAGATATCTTCGTTGACGCCGGTGACGTCGTCCAGAACGGGGATGTCCTCCTGGTGGTGCAATGAGGTATTTCGAGAAGATCCTGGTTGCCAACCGCGGGGAGATCGCGATCCGCATCATGCGGGCATGCAGAGAACTAGACATCGAGACGGTTGCCATCTATTCCGACGCGGACGAGAACGCCCTCCATGTCAAGTATGCCGGCGAAGCATTCAACGTCGGCGAGGCGCACCCGGCGAAGAGTTACCTGAACATGGACCGGATCGTGGACATCGTCCACAAGTCCGGCGCAGAAGCGGTCCACCCGGGGTACGGGTTCCTTGCCGAGAACCCGAAATTTGCCGGCCTCTGCGAGAAGGAGGGGATCGTCTTTATCGGGCCCTCGTCAAAGACCATCGGGATCATGGGGTCCAAGCTCGGCAGCAAGCACATGATGGAGGGAGCCGGTGTGCCGGTCCTTCCCTACACCCCGGAGGGGGTCTCATCTCCGGAAGCTGCACTCTCCGCTGCGGAACGGATCGGCTATCCCGTTATCGTTAAAGCGAGCGCCGGGGGAGGTGGCATCGGCATGCAGATCGTACCGGATGAAAAAGCCCTCTCGGATGCGCTGGAAAAAGGGATGCGGACGGCAAAAAGCGCGTTCGGGGATCCGACCGTCTTTCTGGAGAAGTACCTGACCAAGCCCCGGCATATCGAGTTCCAGGTCCTTGCGGACGGGCACGGGAACCGCATCCACCTCTACGAGAGAGAATGCTCCATCCAGCGGCGCCACCAGAAACTGGTCGAGGAGTCCCCCTGCCCGGTCATGACCCCGGAACTCCGCGAAAAGATGGCGGGATCGGCACTTACGGTTGCGGAAGTATCCGGGTACACCAATGCCGGCACCGTCGAATTCCTCTATGACGGGAAAGACTACTACTTCATGGAGATGAA
>JAKLEQ010000115.1 GCA_022711635.1 Methanoregula sp.
AGGAGGAGTGCACCGTCATCGGGATGGTCGCGGACGTAAAGAGCACTACCAACGGGCACCGGATCGCAGAGATCGAGGACCCGACGGGAGCGATTCCCACCCTCTTCCGCAAGGACAAGCCGATCTTTGCCGATGCCGAGCGGATCATCCACGATGAGGTGATCGGGGTGAAAGGTAAGCTCTCCCACGACGGGAAACTCTTCTTCGCCGAACAGATGTTCCGTCCCGACATCCGGATCGATAACACGCCGTACAGGAGCGACAAGCCGGGAAAGGCGGTCTTCATCTCGGATGTTCATGTCGGCAGCAACACGTTTCTCGAGACAGAATGGAACAGGTTTTCCGACTGGCTCCAGGACGAACCGGTTACCTACCTCCTGATTGCGGGGGACCTGGTGGATGGTGTCGGGATCTACCCCGGGCAGGAGCAGGAACTGACCATCAAGAACATCCACGAACAATACGACCGGTTCGCCGAAATGCTCCGCGACCTCCCTCCCCGCTTGCAGATCATCGTTGCACCGGGCAACCATGACGTTGTCCGGGGCGCTGAGCCCCAGCCGGCGATCCCGGAACCGTTCTCGGCAAAGTTCCCGAAGAACTGCACACTCGTCGAAAACCCGGCGGTTGTGAACCTGCAGGGCATCCGGGTGCTGATGTACCACGGCAGGTCGATCGACGACATGATCGGCCTCATCCCGGGGGCGAGCTACGAGAAGAGCGGTCAGATGATGGAAGAGATGCTCTCCCGCCGGCATCTTGCCCCCGCCTACGGGAGAAAGACGCCAATCGCCGCAAGCCGGCAGGACCGGATGATCATCGATCCCGTTCCCGAGATCCTCCACACGGGTCATGTGCACATCCGGGGCATCACCCTGTACCGCGGGGTGCTGGGAATCAACGCGGGTACCTGGCAGTCCCAGACCGCATTCCAGAAGCAGATGAACGTGCACCCGACACCGGCGCAGGCGGTGGTCGTGGATCTCCAGACATTGCAGCCGCAGACGTTTTCATTCGCGTCGTGAACGAAACATTTCTCTTCGGGTTCCTGCGGGTGCAGCCTTTCTGAAAAACCGCTATCCCTCGGATCCCGCCAGAACATTCTGCAGGACGCGTGCCAAATCCTTAATGGCTCCGGCAACGAGGTCATCCTCTGCTGCCGGGAGGTCATCATGTCCTTTTGTCAAATCCGGCTGGATCCCGAGGAGTATTACCGTCGCCCCTGTTTCCTTCCTGAGGTAGTCCATGACGACCGGCAGGGGAAGGGCATGTGACGAGAACAGGGATGCACGGACCGTCCCGGGATCCAGGACCGCCACCGTCCCCGGAGGTTTGCCCATCTCAGCAGCATCGAGGAGGATAATGTGGTCCGGGCCGAATGATTTGACCGGGCCGGTCATGCTCTCCGGAACCGTACCCGCGAGAAATACCCGGGCCCCGGGCAGGTGCAGGGCTTCGATCCGGCGTGCCGCAAGCACGCCCGGCCTGTCGAGCGGCGAGAGTTCGTCGCCGATCCCGACAACCGCGATACGGCGAGCCCCCGCAAGCCTGCGGCTCAGTTCCGTTATCCCGTCACCCCCGGCTGGGGATCCTGTCATGCGGTGACCTCTTCCCGTGAAGGCCCGCATGACGCTGGCTCACCTGTGAGGTGGATGGCATCGGCAGGGCAGTGCCGCTCGCACAGCCCGCAGCGGATGCACTTGTAGAGTTTTACCCGGGGCTTCTTCTTCCGCGCGAGGTTCTTCCCCTTGAACTCGACTTCCCGGGGACTGTCCGTCATGGTGATGCACCGGGCCGGGCAGACAACGGAGCATTTCGAGCACCCGATACATTTCTCATCTGCTATCGTAACTTTTCCCCGGAATCCCGGCGGCACCGGCACTTTTTCTGCCGGGTAGAGTATGGTCACCGGGCGCGAGAAGAGGTTCCGGAACATCTCGGTAAGGACGCTCATGAAATCACTCCCGCCGACATCATGACAAAAACGACCGCGACCTGCAGGATCGCAGCGCTCGCAATATACTTCCAGCCGACATCATTGAGCTGGTCGATGCGGATACGACCGGTCGCTGCCTTGATCGCGGAGAGAATGAGGAGTATGCAGAGTGTCTTTGCGACGAAGATAAAAAACCCGGCAATTCCAAAAAGCCATGCCGGCCCGACATCCCACGGCAGCAAGGGACCGCCCAGGAACAGTGCGACGACAAGCCCGCAGCCGGTAACGAGCGCCACATCCTCCGCAAGGTGCATGACTGCCAGCCTTCGCCCGGTCAGTTCCGTCCAGGGGCCTGCCACGATCTCAGTCTCCGCTTCAGGGATATCGAACGGGGGACGCTCCAGTTTTGCCTGCAGCCCGATAAGTGCTACGATGAACCCTATGGGCTGGAGAAGCGCGAACCAGAGATGCTGCTGCTGCCATTCTGCAATCACGGAGACCGACCATGAACCTGCCATCAGGGCGGGGGTAAGGAGCGCAAGGAAGAACGGGACCTCGTAGATGAAGAGCTGCGTGACCGCCCGGACGCCGCCCATGGCTGCATAGACGTTCCTGCTCAGCCAGCCGAGGAGGAAGAGCATGATCGTCGGGACGGCGAGGAGGTATAGGGCGAGTACGAGATCGCCTTCGAACGCGAGCGGGCTCCCGCCGATGACCGGCACGTAGATGAACGCGGTCATCACCGCAGCAAGGGCAATAAGCGGTGCTGCATCGAAGATCTTCCGGTCGATGCCGGCAGGGTCGATGACCTCTTTCCCGAGGAGTTTGATGAAATCGGCGAGGGGCTGGTACCATGGGGGACCGACACGGTGCTGCATCCGTGCGGTAATCCGGCGGTCGATGAACTCCAGGAACAGGGCATACCCGAGGAGAAAGAGAAAGCCCGGGAAGACGAGGACATACAGGACGAGATAAAGAATGTCATTCATGAAAAGAGACCTCCCTCCTTCCTGCCGGTATTTCCCGGCCGGAGACTTGCCACGGGTAATGTCCTTTGCTCGTTCTTGTCCTGATCCACAATGGTCATCCGGGAGGTGCAGGAGAGGCAGGGATCGATGGCCGCGACGATCACCGGGATATCGGCAAGGTTCCTCCCGACAAGAGCTGCGGCGACCGACGTCCAGTTCGCAAGCGTGGGGGTACGGATGTCGAGCCGTTCTGCCTTGTCCGTCCCGTTGGTCCGGATGAAGTGGACGAGCTCCCCCCGCGGCGCTTCGTACCGTGAGAGGATCTCGCCGGATGGGGCGGCTTTGGGGGCGGTTGTCCTGATCTGGCCCTCCGGAAGGTTCTCAAGGCAGTACCGGACCATCCCAAGACTCTCGCTCAGTTCCCCGATCCTGACCTTGGTCCGGCCATAGACATCACCGTCGTTCTCCGTCACTACCTTCCAGGGGATCTGGTCGTAGACGAGATACGGGTCGTCCTTCCGGGTGTCGTAGTCAACACCGCTCGCCCGCGCCGTTGGTCCTACTGCCCCGTACTTCAGGATCTCTGCCCGGGAGAGCTTCCCGACCCCGCAAAACCGCATCAGCATGGTCTTCTGGCCCGCCGCCATCTTCACGTATTCGGCGATCCGTTCCTCGAGTACCGGCAGCCGCTTCAGGATCGATGCGACCTCGCCAGCGCTGATGTCCCGGCGGACGCCCCCGATCTCGTTCATGTTGTAATGGACCCGGTTGCCGCTGATCTCCTCAAGCATGTCCTGGACGGCCTCGCGGTCGCGCCAGGTCCACATGAACAGGGTATTGAATCCGACCTCGTGGGCTGCGACCCCCAGCCAGAGGAGGTGGGAGTGCATCCGTTCGAGCTCTGCCACGATGGTCCGGATATACTGCGCCCGGGGCGGGATCGTGACCTGCATCAGCTCCTCGATCCCCTTGGCAAAGGCGGTCGCATGGGAGTGTGAGCAGATACCGCAGACCCGCTCGAGCAGCGGGAGGACGCGGATGAAGTCCCGGGATTCGGCAGCCTTCTCGATCCCACGGTGGTTGTAGGAGAGGTCAAGTTCGAGCTGCACGATCTTTTCCCCGTCAGCGATTACCCGGAAGTTGACCGGTTCCTTGAGTGCCGGGTGCTGGGGCCCCACGGGGATGACGACCTTTGACATGTCTTATCCCTCCTCCTTCCTGATCCCGCCGTAAAACCTTCCAGGCACCGGCTTCCAGTCCTTCCGCAGGGGATACTCGCCTTCCGGCCAGTCCTCGTTCAGCATGATATGCGCAAGGCCCGGGTGTCCGGTGAAGGTGACGCCGAAGAGATCGTGGATCTGCCGCTCGTAGATCCCTGCCGGGGGAAGGATATCGGAGAGCGTCGGCATCGCTGGCGACTCGCGATTAAGCCGGGTCGCAACCGATATGATGCTGCGGTGGGGACCGGTGAAATGGTAGATAAGTTCGAATTGCCTGCCGTTGTCCGCCGTGCTGATGGTGATCAGCCGCTCGCAGGAAAGGCTCTCCTGCAGTGCTGCCACCGCCTCCCGCACGGAACCGGGTTCGACCGTGACCCGGATC
>JAKLEQ010000116.1 GCA_022711635.1 Methanoregula sp.
TATGCAGTACGCGCAGGGGGAGGTCGGCCGAATCTTCGTCCTCCGGATCGATAACGGCGAGGATTTCCTTGAGTCGATGCGCAGTTTTATCGCTGACAAGGAGATCCAGTGCGGGTCCGTGACCTTCCTCGGCGCGCTCATGAACGGCAGGATGGTGACCGGGCCTGAGGAGCCGGTCATCCCCCCGGTCCCGCACTTCGTCCTGTTCGAGGGGGGTTGGGAGGTCTTCGGTGTCGGCACGATCTACCCGGGTGAAGACGGACCCCATATCCACTACCACGCCTCGGTCGGCCGGGCCGGCCATGCCCTGACCGGCTGCCTGCGCGAGAAGGCGACGACCTACCTGATCATCGAAGCTATCGTCACCGAGTTCAAGAACCTTGCCGGCAGGCGCGAATTCGACGCGAAGACCCAGATGCACCTGCCCGTCCTCGGCACGGCAGAAGAGAAGCGCACGGAGCCTGCAGGACAGGAGAAGGAAGAACCGCCGGCGAAAGAACCGGAACCTTCCAAGGATGCCTACGATGACCTGCCCGAGGGCCTTGCCGACATGATCCGCGACCTGACCCGGCAGTGAACCGGGACCTGCGCAGCCAGCCCCCGCCCGCCCGATCTGAATCCCCTGCCCGGAATCCCGGGCTGCATGAATGGCCGATTCTAAAACATCCGTCCATGATCCCGCAACCACCTTTCCTCCCGATGTCGCGTGCGGAAGCCGGCAAGATCGGCATCCGCCAGTTCGATATCATCCTCCTCACAGGCGACGCCTATGTCGACCACCCGTCATTCGGGACGGCGCTGATCGGCCGGGTCCTCTGGGACGCCGGCTTTTCTGTCGGTATCATCGCGCAGCCTGACGTAAAAACCGACCGGGATTTTACTGCACTCGGGACGCCCCGGCTCTTCTTTGGTATCTCGTCCGGCAACGTCGACTCGATGGTGAACAATTATACGCCGAACCGGAAACGGCGCAGCGACGATGTCTATTCCCCGGGGGGTATCCCGAGAAGGCCGGACCGGGCCGTGCTTGTATACGCAGACCGGGTCCACCGGCTTTTCCCGGCAATCCCCGTCGTGCTCGGCGGCATCGAGGCAAGCCTGCGGCGGTTTGCGCACTACGATTTCTGGCAGGACAAGGTACGGCAGGCGATCCTTGCCGATGCCCCCGCAGACCTCCTCGTCTTTGGAATGGGCGAAGGGCAGGTCGTTGAGATTGCCCGGCGGCTCGATGCAGGGGAGCCTGCCGGAAGTCTCCGCGATATTCGGGGAACCGCGTACAAGCTGCAGGTGAAGGAGTGGCGCGACTGCCCGCACGGGGATACCGTGGAGATCCCGTCGTTTGCCGAGGTCTCGCAGGACAAGGAGGCATACGCCAGGGCGTTCGCCCTCCATTATACTGAACAGGACCCGGTCCGGGGGAGGCCGGTTGCCCAGCCCCATCCCAAGACGGTCATCGTCCAGAATCCCCCGGCACTGCCGCTCACGACAATGGCGCTGGACCAGATCTACGCGCTCCCGTTCTCCCGCCGCACCCACCCGTCGTACACCCTCCCGGTACCTGCCCTTGAACCGGTCCGGTTCTCCATCATGAGTCACCGGGGCTGCTTCGGGGCCTGCTCGTTCTGTGCCCTGACTCACCACCAGGGCAGGATTATCCAGAGCCGGAGCCCGGAATCGATTGTCCGGGAGGTGGAGCGGATGGCCCGGATGCCGGAGTTCAGGGGTGTCGTGCAGGACATCGGAGGCCCGACGGCGAACATGTACGCCATGTCCTGCCCCCGCTGGGCAAAGGCCGGGGCCTGCCCTGATCGGCACTGCTCGCCGGCATGCCCTTCTCTTACCTGCGCACTCCGCCCGCAGGTGGCGCTGCTGGAACGGTTGCGGGGGATCCCCGGCGTACGGCACGTCTTTGTCAGTTCGGGTGTGCGGTACGACCTCATCCCGGAAGATGACGGCGGGTACCTCTCCGCGCTCACCATGCACCACATCTCCGGGCACCTAAAGGTCGCCCCGGAGCACATATCCCGCGGCGTCACCGCATGCATGAACAAACCTTCAGGGGCGGTGTTCGAAGCATTCCGGTGCCGGTTCGAGGAGCTCCAGCGGGGGAGGAAGAAGCGCCAGTACCTCCTGCCGTACTTCATGTCCGGCCACCCCGGGTGCACGGTTAACGACATGATTGAACTCGCGGAGTATATCCGCGACCACAATCTCTATACCGAACAGGTGCAGGACTTCACCCCGACGCCGATGAGCGTCTCCACCTGCATGTACTTCACCGGCCTCAACCCGTTCACGATGAAACCCGTCCATGTCCCGCGGGGGTGGGAGAAGCGGGTCCAGCGGGCACTCCTCCAGTGGCGGGATGAAAAGAACCGGGATCTCGTGAAAGAAGGACTCACCGGCGCCGGCCGGTCCGACCTGATCGGGGCGGGAACGGGGAGTCTGGTCGACGGACGGTCAGGACACCGGCGGTGAGACCGTCTCGCGGGCATCGAAGAATTGCCGGAGCCAGAGCTCGGTACAGGCGATCCGGAAGAGCTCGAACGAGTAGGCGGATCTTCCTTCCGTGAACGCCCGGTAATTCCTCCCGACGGCATCTGCATCCCAGTAGGGCCTGACCCGGAAGGAATCGGAGGTAAAGATCTCCTGCATGAGCGGGAGGAGTTCTCCCTTCATCCAGACCTCTTCCGGGGTGACGAATCCCATCTTGTCTTTACGGCACCGGACGGACTCGGGGATGAGTCCTTTCGCAGCGCGGCGGAGCAGGTGCTTGGTGATGCCGTTGCGGATCTTCTGGTCCAACGGGAGGGCGGCGATCCGCTCCGCAAGGCGCACGTCGAGAAACGGGACCCGGGACTCGATGGAGAACGCCATGGAGTTCCGGTCCTCGTAGTGGAGGAGAGCGGGGAGGTTTGAGGCAGTGAGTTCCCGGTGGAGCACCTTGTCGAGGCTGCCGGCATACCGGGAAATCTCCGGGAGTTCTCCTTTTAGTAAGTCCCGCCTTTTTGAGCGGACGATGAGCTGTTGGATTGCATCGGTGAAGAACCCGGCATGGTTGCGGACAGCGCCGATGGTTTCGCGCAGGGCGGTGTACCAGTGGAACGAACGGGCAAGACCCCTGATGTAACTCCCTTCGTATGCGAGATAGCCGGCAAAGAGCTCGTCCGCACCCTGCCCGTCGAGGACGACCTTCACCCGGCCCGCTGCAAGGCGCATAACGCAGTACTGGGCATAGATGGAGAGCGACCCAAACGGTTCGTCCTGCATGTAGACCAGGCGGGGGAGTTCTTCCCTGAGCAGGTTTGGTGAGGGCGAGACGGCACTGGCGTCGACGCCGGTGGTCGCCACGACTTCCCCGATGTACCTGCTCTCGTCATAACGTTCGTCAGAAAAGACCGCAGAAAACGTCTTCTGCCGGGCACCGACGCTCTCCACAACTTCCTTCCGGATACGATCGTTAATAAGAGCGGCAAGGACCGAGGAGTCGATCCCCCCGGAGAGGCAGGTCCCGACCGGGACATCGCTCCGCAGGTGGATGCCGACAGCTGCCCGGAGACAGGCGAGGAGGTCTGCGGCGGTTTTGTCGTCCGGATCGTCTCCCTTCACGGACGGATTGACAGAGATGCTCCAGTAGCGCTCCGGCATTCTCATCCCCTCCGCACCGACGATCAGGGAATGGGCCGGGGGGAGCTGGGAGATCCCCTCGAACATCGTGCGTGAAGTATGGTCCGAAACACCCCAAGCGAGGTAGGTGTGGAGCATCGCTTCGTCCGGTTTCCTGCCGACCCCGGGGTGGGCGAGGAGCGCCTTGATCTCGGACGCGAAGAGGAATGACCCGTCGGCTTCCGCATAGTAGAACGGCTTGATCCCGAACCGGTCCCGGGAGCAGAAGAGCTCCTGCCGGGCCTCGTCCCAGATCGCGAAGGCCCCCATGCCGTTGAACCGGGCGGGGCACTCCGCCCTCCATTCCTCGTACGCATGGAGGATCACCTCAGAGTCTGATTTTGAGGTGAAACGATGCCCGGCCCTTTCGAGCTCTTCCCGCAGTTCCACGTAGTTGTAGATCTCTCCGTTGAAGACGAGCCGGAGGGAGCCGTCTTCGTTGGTCATTGGCTGGCAGGCGTCATCCGAAAGGTCGATGATGGAGAGGCGTCGGTGGGCGAGCGCGATCCTCCCCCGGTTGTACGAGCCCTCCCCATCGGGACCACGGTGGGCGAGCCGACGGGCCATTGCCGCAACAAGGCTGCTGTCCGGCGTCCCGTTCCCGTAACAGAGCTGCCCCGCGATCCCGCACATCACCTAACAGGTGAGCACGGGAGGTTAAAAGCAAGTCGGCTGAACGAGCGGGCTTGGCAGGAGGAGGCAGGGCAGGAATCCCCGCAGAGGAGGCGGGAAGAATCGTGCCGGCCGGATAGCCGGGAGGACGGCACCTGTCTTCATTTGGCAGTTTTTATCAGCCATTCCGGTAACCG
>JAKLEQ010000117.1 GCA_022711635.1 Methanoregula sp.
CGATCACCGCCGGGGGATCTCCCTTCCCCGGTGCAAAGGAAGCGATTACCGAGCTCCACCGTATGGGAGTGCCCACGTTCATCGCCTCGGGCGACCGCTCCGCCAAGCTCGAGCGGATGGCGGACCACCTCGGCATCCCGCGGGACAGGGTGTACGGCGTGGCAACACCCACGGTCAAGGCGCAGATCGTCGCTGACCTCCGGGAAGAATTCAATACGGTCGTGATGGTCGGCGACGGGATCAATGACCTGTGCGCATTGCAGGAGGCAGATGTCTCGATCCTGACCGAGCAGCAGCCGGGCGACCGGCCGGCCGAGCTCTATGCCGCGGCCGACTGTGTCGTGAAACATGTCGGCGACGTGGTCGCTATCGTACGAGACCTGAAGGCAGGCCGGTGACATCCTGCAGGATCCCGCAGGACAGGCTCCTGACATAACAATTGTGACCGGTTCCGCGTCGGTATTAATGTCCCATGCACGATATAAAAGGTAATAAGACCCCCCTGCAACATTAGGTAGTACGAGTACTATGAAATCTCCACTGGTAACGGTCGACAACCTGTGCATGGATTTTGACGGTTCGCAGGTGCTAAAAAACATCAGTTTTGAGATTGGCGAGGGGGAAGTGATGGGAATCATCGGGAGGAGCGGTGCGGGAAAGACCGTGCTGATCCACCTGATGCGGGGCGTCGAGCAGCCCCCGACCAGTGGGAGGGTCATCTACCACACGGCGGTGTGCGGCGGCTGCGAGTTCCTCGACGTAGGCAGCGCAGCCGGCAAGCCATGTCCGCGGTGCGGCGCCATCCTGGCCGCAAAGGACATCGATCTCTGGGGGGAGAAGGACGATAACCTCCGGCGCCGGCTGATGCGGCGCACTGCGATCATGTTCCAGCGGACGTTCGCGCTCTATGGCGATGACCGGGTCATCGAGAATATCCTCCATGCGCTCGATGACGTGGAATACCCGGATGAGAAGAAGATCTCGCGGGCAGCCGACCTTGTCGACCAGGTCCGGCTCTCGCACCGGATGATGCATATCGCCCGCGACCTGTCGGGAGGCGAGAAGCAGCGGGTTGTCCTCGCACGCCAGCTCGCAAAAGAGCCGTTCCTCCTCTTTGCGGACGAACCGACCGGCACCCTCGACCCGAACACCGCCCGTATCGTTCATGACATGCTCAAGGGGTCCGCGCAGCAGAACAACATGAGCATGATCGTCACCTCCCACTTCTCGCAGGTTATCGAGGACGTCGCCACGCGGGCGATCCTCCTTGTCGACGGATCGATCGCAAAGATGGGAGCGCCAAAAGAGGTCATTGCAGAGTTCATGAAAGGCCACGAGGACACCGAGACCTATGCCCATGCCGAACTGGGAGAGAAGGTCATCGTCGCCCGCGACCTCATCAAGCGCTACATCTCGGTCGACCGCGGGGTGGTCAAGGCGGTCAACGGGGTCTCGTTCGAGGTCTACAACAAGGAGATCTTCGGTATCATCGGAAAGAGCGGGGCCGGGAAGACCACCCTTTCATCCATCATCTCGGGGATCATCGAGCCGACGACGGGAGAGATCAATGTCCGGATCGGGGAAGACTGGATCGACATGACCAAGCCCGGGATCGACCAGCGGGGCCGGGCGAAAGTCTACATCGGGCTCCTCCACCAGGAGTACGACCTCTTCCCGCACCGGACCGTGCTTGACAACTTAACCGACGCCATCGGGCTCGAGTTCCCCAAGGAGCTCGCCATGCGCAAGGCCATCGTCACCCTCCACATGGCAGGGTTCTCCGAGGAGAAGAGCAAAGAGATCCTCGACCGGTTCCCGGGCCAGCTCAGCGAAGGAGAACGCCACCGGGTCGCGCTCGCACAGGTGCTGATCCACGAGCCGCGGTTCGTTATTCTCGACGAACCGACCGGAACCATGGATCCGATTACGAAGATGGACGTCAAGCACTCCATCATGCATTCCCGGGACGAGATGGAGGAGACCTTCATCGTCGTATCGCATGACATGGACTTCGTACGGGACATCTGCGACCGTCTCGCGCTGATGCGGGGGGGGAAGATTGTGATGATCGGGAAGACCGACGAAGTCCTTGCAAGTCTCACCAAGGAAGAACGGGAAGTCATGAGCACCCCCACCGGGTGAGCGGCAGAATGGCGGTCATCCACCTCGATGGGGAGAGGATCGAGGTCGCCGAAGGGAGCCCTCTTCGTACGGTACTGCACGACCTCCCGGCCGGCCACTGCGTCGCCCTGATCCGGCCTGCCGAGAAGGAGCGGGCGGCGACGGGCAGCCTCTCCATCCATACGACCGCCGGCGAGGTGAGGATCGAGGGGGAGGGCGATCGTGCCGCGTTCCTGCTTGAACCGTCTGCCGCGGGTTCCCTCGTCCTCCACTGGCAGGACCGGCATGCGGCTGCCTTCGGCCCGTTCCCCTCTGGGGTATCCCCGGTCCGGAAGCCGTCCCTGTACGAACGCGGCGATGTTATCCTCGGGTGCGGGGGGTACGACCCGCAGCGGTCGTACCTGATCTTCTCCCGGAGCCGGCATTCCTCGGACCACGGGGCTGACGCGACCGGCGGGGTGATCGGAAGAGTCGTCGCAGGCCGCGCCGTGCTCGACCGCTGGAAGACCGGCGACCGGATCGAGCGGATCGAACCGGTGATCAGCTGGGCGGACACGAGCAGGTCGTTCACCACGACCGACCTTTCCACCCCGCTCGAGGACGGCATGCAGGTCGTGACGGGTGTCGACATGATGGCGCAGGGATACACCCCTGAAGCTGTCACGACCGAGGCGGCAGGTACCGTCGAGCATTTGCTCAGCACGCTCGGGAAGAACCGGTTCGTGGTGAACCGCGCGACGAGCACCCATATCTTTGACGCGGCTGCCACGGGAACGGAACTCGAACGCGGTCACCGGCACCCCCGTCGCGAGGGGATGGTCACCGTGCGGACCGCGGGGACTTCCTCCGGCGGGATCTACATCTACCGGGAAGACGTCCAGAGCAGCCCTACCCACAGCATCGCGGGGCAGGTCGTCCATGGGATCGAGCTCGTCCGGCTCGCGAAGGAGGGGGATGTCTTCTCTATCCGGGTCCGGCCGGAACGCATTGATCTCCTCGGGCTCACCCTTGCACAGGCGCAGGAGATCGCGATGGGAAGGGGATTTACGCTCCACGCGGACAGCACCGATGGCAGCCGCATGGTCGTTTCGCAGGAGCCGGGGACTACGCTCGAGGTCCTGAAAGAGAAAGCGGCAACCGTGACGACGGCGCCCCAGAACCGTGTCGTCGATATCGTCCTTGACGACGCAAAAGCCCCGGTGACCTGCGCCCTTTTCCGGAAGGTGACGGGGCTATCAAACCATAATGCCGGGGCACTCCCGCTCTTCTTTAAGTTCGACGATGTCTTCCTCTTCAAACCCCCCATTCCCCCGGGAGCGAAGATCATCCCCGAGAACACCCCCGCGGGCGAAGTGCCGGCTGCATCCCTTGCAATGACCAACGATTCGCGGAAGGGATCCGGCATGGCGGGCGTGCGGCTCTCGGCCAACCGGGAGTTCGGCCCGACATCCGAACCATTCGAAGGCACGAACGTCATAGGTTCGATCATCGATACGGAGAAACTGAAGGGTTTCAAGGAGAGGGAGAAGGTGTACATCCGGGAGGTGCGGCGATGAAGGAGTATGTCCCGAAGAAGCCGGGGACCGTGACCCGCTACATGGTGGTTGAGTCACCGACCACGATGGCGTCCGATCTCGCCGTGCGGGCGTACGAGATCTCGCAGGGGGTCATGATCAAGGAGACCTGTTTCGGGATCGCCATCAACGGGGAGGAGAAGGAGGTCGACGCCCTGATTCACAAGCTCCGGGAAATCGATCCCGACCATATATTTGTCAAGGACCGGGGGGTTATCCCCGGCGATCCCAACCGCTGCCGGGCCAGTCTCGGGGGCGCCCGCCCCGGGTTCCACGGGATCGAGTACGAGACGCTCGTCCTCCCTTACGTCTCGGCCGGCCTCGCCGTGCTCCGCGATCGGGACGCCGCCGGCATCCCGGCACCGGAAAAACCGCAGGATAAGAAGAAGAAACTGGACGTTACCCTCTTGAAGAACCTGATCGATGCGCAGGAGACCTGACCATGGCAAAAGTGTTCATCTATCCCACCACGAGCCTCATCCTCTCTGACCTCGTCGCCCGGTACGGGCACACGCCGCTCTCGGCCGCAATCGCGATCCGCGAGCGTATCCAGACACCGGGCATCGAGTCGGTGCCCCTCCAGATCACCCCGGAAGAGCCGAAGAAGGGGCTGAAATGGGCGGCAGTAGAAGTGCCGAGCGGCGTCCGGGGCAGGATGTCGCTCTACGGTCCCCTGATCGAGTCGTGCGATGCCGCGATCGTCGTCAATGACGCCGACCTCGCGTTCGGGTGCATGGG
>JAKLEQ010000118.1 GCA_022711635.1 Methanoregula sp.
GACTCCGGTTGCAGTACGCTGCCGGCCAGATCACGGGCGAGGCATATGCTGCCGCGGTGAACGCCCTCCGGGTCACGGATGTGCAGGGCCGGTGGTGGCAGCCCGATCCCGCGGGCCAGGGCTGGCTCGTGTGGAACGGCTCGGCATGGGTGCCCGCATCCCCGCCTACACCGGGCCTCCAGACGGGAACACCGAAGAGCTTCATCGAGTTCCAGTCCCGGCTGATGACGGTGGACGATTTCAAGAAGATGTCGAAGGAGGTGCCGCTGGCAAAACGCCCCCAGAAGTGGTGGGACCTTCTCTCTATACTCGGCGGCATCGCCTCGGCGATCCTCTGGCTGCTCTACTCGGGGATCCGCGAGGGATTCGATTTCTTAACACCCGTCCTCATGGTCGCCATCCCGGTCTTCATGATCTGGTTCCGGGAAGATCTCGATGTGGCGCTCCTCGGGTTCCAGCCGTATCGCAAAGACGTCAATAAGATCCTGCTTGTCGGGATCGGCATGGCATTCCCGTTCCTGACCGCCTTCATCCTGTACAATATCTTCCATATCACCCAGTATTCCCTGATCCAGACGAACATGATCGTCGGGACATTCGGCGCCTACATTATCACCCGGAACCCGGTCATCAGCATGGCGGGAACGGGGGGACAACCGGGCTCCGGCCAGCGCCCGGTGCCTGCCACCCACGGGATTTTTATCTTCCTCGCGGCCGCCATCTGTTATTTCCTCTGCCTCCCCGTCCGTGCCGATGACTGCACCCGGGATATCCTCAATGCCCAGGACTGCCTGCGGACCGGTGGCTATGCCGAAGGAATCTCCGGTGGTTTCTCCACGATCCTGTCCACCTCCGTCAACGGCCCGACCGTGGTCCAGACCCTCTCCAGCGGCGGGACCCAGGCACCCTCGTCACCTGCGCAGCCGACCACCCCGTCAACCCCCCCGACTCCTGCTGACCCGGCCGGGACCGGGGGGCAGACCTCCGGACCGTCCGGACAGACACCTTCACCGCAGACCCCGTCAGGAGCCGACCAGGCCGGGACGGGGGGGCAGACCTCCGGGCAGACAACCCCGTCCACCACGGGGACTCCGTCCCCGCAAACGACAACCCCAGCAGGTGCAGACAACCTTCCCCCGGGCAATGACATGCCGGCAGGAACGCTGGCACAGGGTCCCGACAGTCTCCCGGTGAACCCGGACGATATCCAGAATATCAAGGAGGCAGTCGATGACATCCGTAACGAGAGGACCATTGCAGCCGCTGCCGCTGCTGCGACAGCGGCCGCAGGCGCCGGGGCCGCTGCCGCGACAACAGCCCAGCCTCCGGTCCCTCCCGGCATCGATCCCAACACCGGAAGGCGAATCCTCACGCCGGAGCAACAGGCCCGGAGGGAAGAACTCATAAGGGAGATCGAGAAAAATTCCCAGGAAGCAGCCGAGTGGTCGGACTATGCCGACAACCTCGGATATGCCGAGACCGCGGCCTCCGTTATCACAAAGACCGCGGATATAGCCCTTGACGTTGGATCGATCCTCGCTCCCGGGGCAGGGGGTACGGTCAAGAGTGTCTATTCTGCCGTGAAGACCGTTGCAACAAGCACCACCCAGAGCATCCTTGATGGCAAAGGCGCATGGGCAGGCCTGGTAAAAGGGTCGGGAGAAGCGCTGGTCGACAAGGCCCTTGATTTCTTCGGGGGCAAGGTCACCGACTGGTTTGGCGGCAAGATCCCGGGTTTCGGAAAATTCGAAGGGCCTCCCGGTGCCGATCTCGGGAACGTGAGCGTTTCGGAGATCTGGAACCGGCTTCGCGGCACCGTGGTAAAACCCGATACCGGCGATGCCATCCAGAACCTGCGCCAGCTCGCCGTACAGGGAATCAACACCGATGAAGCACGGGAGGCGCTGGCGAACGGTGCGAAGAACGCTTTGCAGGGACAGGCCCAGAGTTACGTCCTCTGGGATCGGGTAAAATCATGGACCGGATGGTTCTGATGAATGCAGGAGAATAGTATGAAAGACCAGATCCATTTCACGATAAAACCGGAACATCTCGCGGTACTCGGGAAGATCTCGGGTGTCACTCTCAGCCCGGTCTCCCCGTTCAGGTACGGAAAGGAGACCGATACTGCCGCGGGCATCGCGCAGCTTGCAGCCCTCGGGATATGCGACGCGGGCGGGACGATAGCCGCGGACAAGAAAGAGGTTGTAACATCGCTTGCCCTTGCCGAGGCATTCACCCGGATCTACCTGACAACACCGCAGCGGGTCATCGAATACCTTGCGTATTTTGGTCCCGACGGGAAGATAGTCGGCGTGACCAATGACAACGGCATGCAGCTGATAACGTTCCCTGCGCCGAACAATGCGATGCTCGAACTGGTGCGCCAGACCATCGGCGTCACCCGTTACCGGAGCATCCCGTTCGAAGCCAAGCTGAACAGGGCAGAGACCCTGGTCTTCTCTGCAATGATCGATCTCCAGCGAAAGGAGATGCTCCGGAAATTTGCCGACGGGAAGACTGCCGGGCGTATCGCCGTCTCTGAAAAGGAAGTCCTTGCGATGCTGAAGATGCCGCCGGGAAACACCCAGTGGCTCTCCAGTGGATTTACGGATCTCTTCAAACAGGAACGGATCCCGAAAGCCGGTGATACTGCCGGGATCTTTGCGTCGCTTGCCGCAAAGGGTCTCATAACCACGACAGGAAAGGAATATTCGCTCTCGGACCAGGCAGTCATTCTCGCCCGCAACCATCTCATGCCGTCCATGTATCTCACGCTCACTTCCGGGAAAGGGCAGTCCTCGGGGAAGACCAACATTGCCGGGTTCTCCTGCATCATCAGCGGCATCCACGATCTTCTCTATATCGACTACAATGCTGACGACATCGAACTCGAAGCGGTCTCCTCTGCCACGATCCATGAATATGTAAAAACTTTCCTTACCGACAGGGCCGTCCTTTCCGCGATGGACGGGATCGCGGCAGCTCCTGCCGCTGCCGGTACAAAGGAACGGCACTTCTGCTCCCAGTGCGGGGCGTCCCTCAAGCCGGGCCTGAAGTTCTGCAGCCAGTGCGGGGCAAAGATCAGCTGATTATCGGGCTTAAAACACCTTTTTTTTGGTACAGGGAATCGGGCATCGCTGGTTTTGCATTCAGATCTGCCGGAGTTCCGTCACCTTCAGGATGTCGGTCCGGGTCACGATCCCGAGTATCCTGTCGTCCTGTACGATGGGGATCCGGCCGATGTTGTGCGATGACATGATCCGAAGGGCATCGATAACGGGAGCTGTGGGTGGCAGGGTGATCAAATCGCGGGTCATGATGTCCCGCACCTGCATTGCCTCGCGGTCAATGGGCGAGGTCCGGTTCACATCGGCAAGGGTGACCATGCCGATGAGGGTGTCCCGCTCAACGACCGGGAACCCGAGGTGCTTGCTCGAGTACATCATGGTGATGATCTGGCTGACCGGCAGGTTCGGGGGTACCGTGGTTACCGGGCTGCTCATCATGTCCCCGACGGTCACGTCCTGCAGCAGGTGGCTGTATTTTATTGCCGTGGACTCCATGTTCGCCCCGATATAGATGAAGAGGGCGATGAGGATCAGGAACGGGGAGAAAACAAAGAGCCCGATGATGCCAAAGACGATGGCAAAGCCCTTGCCGATATCGGCCGCGATCTGCGTGGCCTTATGGAGCGGCATCCGTTTTGCGAGCCATGCCCGCAGTACCCGGCCACCGTCCATGGGGAATGCCGGGATAAGGTTGAAGAAGCAGAGGATAATGTTGAGAACGCCGAGGTAGCCGAACAGGAAGACGAGGGCCCCGGCCCAGCCCGGGTCAGGAACAAGGGAGGGAACGAAATAGACCAGCCCGCCGCAGAAAAATCCGAAGAGGAGGCTTGCACCCGGCCCGGCGAGTGCCATCGGGAGCTCGACCTTCGGGTCCGGGACGCCCTCTTCCATGGTCGCGACCCCGCCGAAGATCATCAGGGTGATGCTGTTGATGGCAATCCCTTTTTTCCGGGCAACGAGCGAATGGGCCAGCTCGTGGACCAGGACCCCGAAAAAGAGGCCGCACGAAACGATTGTTCCGAGCAGATACGGGATAAATCCCTGCGTGATCAGCACCGGGTCGACAGGTACGGTATAGATTTCCTGGAGCAAACCAACCGTCTGGGAGATCTGGCTCCCGATGATCCACGCAAAGAGCGGGATAACCAGAAGAAACGTATAATGGATCTGAATCGGGATGCCAAATATACTGCCAATGCGAAAAGACCCGTCCATAAACAAGGGATTATCTTTTTAACTCTTAAGTATATACTTTCATCTGATAACGATGGAAACCCAGATTACAGATTTAT
>JAKLEQ010000119.1 GCA_022711635.1 Methanoregula sp.
GACCTGATCGAGAAGAGAAAGAAGATCCTCGCTGAATCTGAGCAGCACAAGAACCGGAGAAACGAGCTCAATACCGCTGCAAGCAAATTCGCCCGCGAGCGCAATGCCCTCAATAACCAGACACGGGAATTCGTCGATGAAGCGCAGAAGAACAAGGACCTGAGGGATAAATATAACCAGGAAGTCATCGAACTCAAGGTCCAGCGGAACAAGCTCAACGATGAGGCCAACGTTCTTTTCGAAGAAATTGAATCATTCAAAAAAGAACACGGGAGTCCCAAGACCCGGGGGATAAAGGAAGTCCAGAAACAGATCGAGCACTTGGAGATGATGCAGCAGACCCAGGTTTTTTCGACCGAAAAGGAACGCGAGCTGATCGATAAGATCAAGCAGATGAAGACCCAGGTCAAGGAGCAGGAAGCAGAACTCGAACAGAACAAGGAGATGCGGACCCGGATAACATCCGCCCGCGACCTGCGCAAACAGGCATCCGAACTCCATGCAAAAGTGACCGAGATCGCAGAGCTCGCCCAGAAACACCACGATATGATGGTGGAATCCTACCGGAAAGCAGATAAGTCCCGTGAGTCCGCCGATGCGTCGCACAAGAGTTTCGTTGAGGCACAGGAATCTGCAGATGCCGAGCACAAATTCTTCATCGCATGCCAGAAAGAACTGCGGGATTACGACAAGGTCATCTCAGGACTGCGGAAGAAGACCAAGAAGGTCAAAGTGACGAAAGAGCAGAAAGCGGTCCGGAAAGAGGCGGAACACCTCTTCAAGAATTTCAGGGCCGGCGAGAAACTCACGACCGACGATATCCTCCTCCTCCAGCGCTCAAAACTCATCTGATCTTTTTTCAATCTTTTTTTTACGTCAGGAATTTTTTAAATAGATTTGACGGTAAGTGTACTACTGAAATGGTACAGGGCAAAACACTCGTCCTCAGTGTCGATCGCGATGACGATATCGGGTACAAAGCACATATCGAGAGTCCCTGCCTTGGAAGGACTGCCTGCCTGAAGGCTGCAAATACCCTTGCCCTTGCGGATCCGGAAGACTCGGATGTCAACGCCATCTTTCAGGCAGTCAAGATTTTTGACGATCTGACCTCGAAAGGAGAGGATGCCGAAGTCGCCGTGATCGCAGGAAATCACCTCCACATGATCGAAGGCGACCGGAAAATTGCCGCAGCGCTTGCCGACGTCGTGTCCGCGACGGGAGTGACACAGTGCATCCTTGTTACGGACGGTGCCGAGGATGAATTTGTCATCCCGATCATCCAGTCGAGGCTCCCGGTCAGCAGCATCCGGCGGGTAATCGTGAACCAGATGCCAAACCTTGAGGGAACGTACTATATCCTCAAGAAACTCCTCGACGATCCGAAGATCTCCCGCATTGTTCTCGTCCCCCTCGGTCTTGCCATGCTCCTGTACGCCACGGCATACCTCCTGGGTTATCCGGGGACCGCCACAATTATTGTCGTCGGGGTCATTGGCAGCTACCTCCTCTACAAGGGTTTTGGCATCGACGAGATTGTCCATGGGATCCTGGGTGCATTGCGCACGTCACTTTCACGGGGGAGGTTCTCGTTTGTCACCTACAGCACGACAATCCTGCTCGTTCTTGTCGGGTTCGTCATGGGCTTTGGGACAATGCTGAAATATTATTCGGAAAAGGAGAGCCTCGGACTTCTCACGTACCTGATGACATTCATCTATGGAGCTATCGAGTGGCTCATTATTGCAGGTATCGTCGTTTCGGTCGGAATTATCATCGATGTCTACCTGAATGAACGGGAGCAGCTGAGCAAGGTGGTTGTCTTTCCGTTCTTTGTCATTGCACTGGGACTGATCCTGTACGGCGGCAGCGTTTATCTGATCACCGTGAACGGAGTCCCTGATTTCCCCCTCACGCAGACACAGGCGGGCGAATACATTATTTATTCATTGATCGTCGGGCTCCTCTCTGCAGTGATCGGGGTCATTGTCCAATTCACCATCACCAAGAAGCTCGCCGAACAGCGGCACCAGGAGATCATCGAAGTCCTTTAATTACCGCTGCTTTTTCTCTCTGTCGCAGAGTATTCCGATCGCGAGAAACGTAAATTCTGTAATTAAACGGTTAAAAACTGTATTGACGGCCGGTTTAATCTTCCTGCCGGATCGCCGTACCGTCAAAATACCCCATGCCATCCGGGAAATGATTCGTCATCGAATACGTTTTTGTCACCTGAGGCGAGACAACCGTGAGCGAGGGCACAACCACATTGAATTCATGCGAGGGATACCAGTAGATTCCCTTCCCGTACGAATAGGATGCGTTGTCCAGGTAAAATTCCGCGCTGCTTAAGTCAATCTTCCGCATCTCTGCACCAGGGTAATTGAGAATGTGGAAGAGTTTGTTCTTCAAATCCTGTTTCCCCAGCAGGAAAAATATGATTCTCGTTCCCTCGTCTACAGAGTAATCGACATCGATCACTGCTGTATCGTTCTGGAGAAGAATCGTGATATCCTCGATCGTGATGTACCCGTACCGTTCTTCTGCCGCCATCACCTGCATTGCGCACCCGGAAAGGAGGAGAATCCCGAACGCGACAGCAATGGCTCTCATGCAGTAATGCATCTGTCCACGTGTCCTTAAATGTTTTCCCGGCACCGGTAAAACGTTGAAAGCGACAACCGGTTCAGCAGGGATCCGCAATGAACAAGAAAGAAAGATCAGGTTTTGGTGTTTGCAAGCACAATTTCGATGCTTGATACATTTGTCTTTCCCGAATCGGTGTCGATGATCTCGGTTGATGTCTGGATCTCTTTTTTCACGATCCCTTCCAGGAACCGGTTCAATGCAATCTCCGCCGTATCGACTGCGCGGGAGATTGCCTTGCCCCGTGCCTTGATCGCAACCTGATCTGCCCCATTGTTGAATTGCGTGACCACTGCAAGTACGTAGTTCATGACTGGTTTGTTACCGACGAATACTGTGTTTTCTTTCTGATCCATAGGGACACCCCGTTCAGAGATATTTTTTCTTGACGATCAATTCCGCGTTCAGTACGCTTGCGCCCGCAGCTCCCCGGATGGTATTGTGCCCCATTGCGACGAAACGGACACCTTCCCGTAATCGTCCAACGGAGACGGTCATCCCGCGGCCACGCATGCGGTCGAGGCGCGGCTGCGGCCGATCCGGTTCACTCTCGAAGAAGTGGACGGACTCAGCCGGTTGTGTCGGCAGACCTTTGATGGGGGGTTTGTAGTCCGCGAAGGCTTTTTTGATCGTACCGAGCGGCTCATCGATATCCACCCATACCGCCATGGTATGCCCGTCGATCACCGGCACCCTGTGGCAGCTTGCACTGACATGGAACGGAGCATCGATCACCCGGTTCCCTTTCAGCGTCCCCATGATTTTCAAGGTCTCGGTCTCCATCTTCTCTTCTTCCTTGCCGATATAGGGGATCACGTTGTCGTAGATTGCCATCGCGGCAACACCGGCGAATCCTGCACCGGAAATTGCCTGCATCGTCGCAACACGGACATCGGAGAAGGAAAATTTCCGCAAGGGAGCGAGTGCCGTTACCATCATGATGGTCGAACAGTTGGGATTGGTGACGATAAACCCGCCGGAGCCCTTGTCTTTCTGGACATCGATGAGGCCGAGGTGCTCCGGGTTTACCTCCGGCACGACAAGCGGAACGTCAGAAACCATGCGGTGGGAACTTGCATTGCTGCAAACCGCGATTCCTGCGTCGGCGAATTCTTTTTCGACATCGGTCGCTATCTCGGCCGGAAGAGCGGAGAAGACAAGATCGACATCCTTCATGCTCTTTGGCGATGTTGCCGTTACCTTTACCTTCGCAATCTTCTCGGGAAACGGTGTATCGAGGCGCCAGTTGACGATCTTCCCGTACGGTTTGCCTTCACTGCGGTCAGATGCTGCAAGCGTCGTGAGCCTGAACCAGGGATGGTCCGCAAGGAGTTCAACAAACCGTTGGCCGACTGCACCTGTGGCACCAAGGACTCCTACGTTGATCATTGTGTATCAGATCCTGCATGTTGTTCAGTGGTATGTTTCCCTTTTTATAAGCGGGATAATGACTGAATGTGCTGAATAGGGAAAAAAGGTTTTTGATTTGATATTACGATGGTGGAGAAATGCAGAAATAAATGACTTTTTTGGTGCAACTGCAGGCAGTTCAGGAACGAATCACCGTGATAAACCAGCTGCAGCGGGGCCTGGAAAGAAGTCCGGATGCTTCACTGCACCGTAATTATTCCATATGAATGGCTTCTGAAGG
>JAKLEQ010000012.1 GCA_022711635.1 Methanoregula sp.
ATCTTTCTCATAGGCAGGCACCGGGGTTGGGATCCGTTTCTTTTTGGGGAGTCTTTTTGGAATCAGACAAAAACTTTTCGCGTGCGCCGTGAATGTTGCAAAAAAATGGTGGTTCTGACATTTTTTCGTCGGAATGCCTCATGAAGAATATTTAAGTAGTGACTTTTCTTATCTTTGCACATGGCAACAATCGACAATGTAAAAGCGGCTTATGCCGGTGAATCGCAGGCAAACAGGAAATATCTTGCATTTTCTGAAAAGGCTGCAGAAGAGGGCTTCAGGAACATCGCAACTCTCTTCAAAGCGGCCTCGGAAGCAGAGGCGATCCATGCCCGAAAACTTCTCAAGGTTATGGGTGCTGTCGGGACAACGAAGGACAACCTCCAGGTGAGCATTTCAGGAGAGACCCATGAGTTTACGGAGATGTATCCGGGTTTCATCACCACCGCAGAATCAGAGAAAAAGTCGGATGCGCTCCTCGCATTTACCCATGCCATGAAAGCCGAGCAGGTCCATGCAAAACTCTACGAGAAGGCACTGAACCTCCTGAAGTCGGGAAGCGACATGAGCAGGGAGAAGATCTTCCTCTGCCCGATCTGCGGGAACATCGAGATCGGGAAAGTTCCGGAGAAATGCCCGATCTGTGCCGTCTTTGGAAAACAGTTCCGTGAGATCTCGCTCTAAACCATCCCCCGGGGGACTAGTCCCCGGCGGGATGCTAATTCTTTTCAGGCTTTTCCGTTCTTCTTTTTATGCCGCTGGTGGAGCCAGAGGACGACCAGTGCCAGTGCAATCAGCGTGGCCCAGGAAGCGGTATAAATGACGATGATGGGATTGAGGACAATCTGCGGCGCTTTCGTCGGCGTCGGCCTGGCCGGCGGTTCTGAAACCCGCAAATTGACAGAGGCCGACGAAGGGAACCGGTACGTACCATCGAAGTACCGGATCCGGACCGTTGCATTTCCCGAGTGAATCACCGGGTTTGATGGTGTATTCCTCACGTTCGGAAATGCGATTGAGCGGGTCAGGCGCCTGCCGTTCTCCTCTACCTCAAAATACCATGAGTCCGGATAGAACGGATCATAGGCGTCATTAATCCCGACAAACAGGGTTGATCCCTGGGGGACATTCACATGAAGGACAGCGGTTTCGTTCTCCCCGGAAACGATGATTCTCTGGGTGAACGTATCCCCCCACGAAAGGGAAACATACGGTGAGAGTCCGTTACATTCAGACGGGAGCGTCCTATTGGTGAAGGTAAAGTCCGGCACATCGGGTACCCGGGGTTCGACGGCACAGGCAAACCGGTCGTCCATAACCTGGCCATAGGTCAGCGCATAGTTGTAGATCCTGACCTCATCGAGCCCGCCCTTAAGATATCCGTTGCATTGCGGGTCGGGCATCGAGCCGGGACCAGCGTCCACTCCGAGCATAACGTCGTTGGGCCGGGTATACACGATCTGTCCTGTCCCATTGGCAATATTGCGCAGGACACCGTCAAGATAAATCCTGATAACCTCCCCGTCATAGGTGCCGGCCACATGATGCCACCGGTGGAGAAGAATGTTTTCGTGCTGGACCGGTACGGATACATCACCCTTTTTCGTGCTTACGGTCCACCAGAGGTCATTTCCGTCGTCGAATGCGAGCCGGTACCCGCTCCCGCTGGTATAGGTTGAGACAAGCACCTGCCGATCGAATGAGTCGATGGCGAACCACAGATCGACCGTGATCGCCTTTTCCGGGTGGTTGATTGTCCTGTATGGAATGGCGACATAGGAATCGACCCCGTTGAAAAAGAGAGCCTGCCCACATGATCCGGCACTGATGCGGGTTGCACAGAAAATTTGACCGGAATTCCCGTTTCCGGAAAAATCGATGGCGTACTGGCCTGTCGCCTCGTTCATACTCAGGAATACGATAGGATCTGCTGAGGCGGGTTTTTCATCGGATGCGGCACAGACGCCTGCCATAATAAAAAGCAGCGCCGTGCAGCAAAGTGCCAGGCACCCGGCACTCCGTTGGGAAACAGAGGCTGTCACCGTCACTTCACGTATCCAGTATAGGGTACGGGTTCAAAAGAATATTGCGTATGATGATGGTACGAGCCATAGTACGAGCGCTGCTTTTTTTGCGCTGGAAGGCAGATGACGATTGATGCAGACGGTTACCGTATATTCCACCAAGAACTGCCCCTACTGCAGAATGGCGAAAGCATTCCTGGACAGGCAGGGCGTTTCCTATACAAGCATCGACGTCGGCGAGGATGAAGCCGAAGCACGGAAGATGATCGCTCTTTCCGGCCAGCGGGGGGTTCCGGTAATCACGGTGGATGATGAGGTTATCGTCGGTTTTGATTCCCAGCGCCTGAACGAGCTTTTCGGAAAAACAGGTGCGGGGACACGCTGCGATGTCCTGATCGCCGGGGCCGGTCCTGCCGGGCTGACCGCCGCTGTCTACTGCGCCCGAAAGCTCCTGAAGACCGTGGTCGTGTCGGAAAATATCGGAGGGCAGGCGCTTCAGTCGTGGGCGATCGAAAACTACATGGGATTCCGTCTGATCACCGGCGAGGACCTGATGAAAAGTTTCGAGGAACAGGCACGCTCGCAGGACATCCGGCTCGAGATTGACGGGATTGCCGCGATCGCACGGACGGAGAACGGCTTCCTCGTCACTACTGAGTCAGGTCTCTCGTTTACCGCAACCTGTGTCATTCTTGCCCTGGGCAAGCGTCCGAGGAAACTCGATGTCCTTGGGGAAGAGCGGTTCATCGGGCGCGGGATCTCGATCTGTTCGACCTGCGACGGTCCGCTCTTCAAGGGAAAACGTGTGGCGGTTGTTGGCGGCGGGAACTCCGCTCTCCAGACGGCAATCGAGATGAGCGGTATTGCATCGTCAGTAAGCCTGATCACCCGTAAAGGTATCCGGGCTGACGAGACGTACCAGAAGACTCTTGCACAGAAAGCCAATATCACGGTCCATGAAAACACGAAAGTCACCGGCCTGAAGGGTGATACGTTCCTGACCGGGGCGATCATCACCGATAAAGAAGGCCGGGAACAGACGATCGATCTCGACGGAATTTTTGTCGAGATCGGGTGGATCCCCAACACCGAATTCCTCGGCGATTTTTTGGAACTGAACGACCTGAAGGAGATTATTGTCGATCAGGACTGCCACACGAGCATGCCGGGGATCTTCGCGGCGGGGGATGTGACCTCGGTCAAGGGAAAACAGATCATTATTGCTGCAGGGCACGGCGCGCAGGCAGCGCTCGAGGCATACGAGTGCGTGATGCGGGCAAAGAGCGAAGGGAAACAGGAATAGGGAGGTTCCTTTTCATCGCATTTCTGCTTCCCGGTCTTTCTTTCGGTATCCTTCCAGCAGGATCGTCGCAATATTCCTGACCGGTTTGTCCGTATGGCCCGAGATATGAAACTCGCAGAACGGGCAGGACGTGATGACGACGTCTGCTTTCGTTCTCCGGATCTCATCGCCCCGCCTTTTTCCGAGAGCCGCCGCCTCGTCGGGATTTCCTGATCTCACCCCTCCGCCAGAACCGCAGCAGATCGCGGGCATTTCCACGAGATCCACGACCTGGCGGAGGAGCTCCCGCGGTTCCCTGCGGATCCCCTGCCCGCGCATCAGGTGGCAGGGATCGTGGTAGGTTGCACGGAGGGGGAGTTTTGCGGGAGGCTCGATGCCGTACTTCGTGAGGAGTTCGTTGATATCGATGACCGTAAACGGCGTCCGGTAATCATTCTTCAGGGTCGTGCCGCAGCCTGCACACATGGTCAGGACCATATCGATCCCCCGTGAGGCAAACGTCTCGATATTACGTTTTTTCAGCGTATCGATATAGTCCAGCTGTCCCGTCCGGATCAGGGGGGATCCGCAACAGACCTGTTCTTTTGGTATGATGATACGGATCCCGTTCCTCCGGAGTACTTCGATGGCGTCGAGGGCCGACTGCTGCTGCCGGAGGTTGTACATGCAACCGACAAAGAACCCGACGGTCGCCTTGACCGGCCCATACGGTTCGATGACCTCCCCCGTTTTTTCGAGGAGAGATTCTGCTGTCCGGGGGACACTCCTCCCCGTCTTCCTGATGAGCTCGGCAACCTCCAGGTGACGGGGGAGTGTCCGTCCCTGCCTGTTTGCGAGCGCCCGTAGTTTCTCGATGGCTTTTCCCGGGATCTCGATCTCTTTCGGGCAGACCTTCCAACAGGCCTGGCAGCTGGTGCAGGTAAAGAGCCCTTCCTGGACAGCAGTGGCGATCCGGTCATCGCAATTTCGCGGGTCGAGCGCAAGGCGCATCTCTTCCCTCATGACGGTGGGACCGAGGAATTTTGTAACGGTCATCGCCGGGCATACCGAAACACAGGCAAGACACTCAATGCAGCTCCTCAAGGGCTTGATTGCATCGATCTGCTCTTTTGACGGCAGGCAGGGGGCATCTTTCGGCTGGAGCGGGGGGAGGTTCTGCAGCGCCGGCATGAGATCCACGACAAGGTCTTTTTTCACCGGAAGGTTCAGGGGCTCGATGACACTTCCGGTATGGGCTTCCTCCATGCATGCGAGAACCGGTTCACCATTGACCTGCACGGCGCAGCTGCCGCATTGGCCGGATCCGCAGCAGTACCGGTACGAGAGGGAGGGATCGATCTCATCGTGGATAGCATGGAGCACGTGGAGGACCCGGGCACCATCATTGACCCTGACGGTATACGTTTCCAGCCGGGGGGCAGGATCGCAGGCAGGGTCGAACCGCGAGACCTTGACGGTAATCTCTTTCATGCAGCACCCCCGCTTTTCCCGATACCCTCCCGATCCTGTGCAAGGAACGTATGAGAGAAGGGAGAGTTCTGCGCGTCCCAGGTCTGCCGGATGTCGGTCCTCGTGTGGGCGCCACGAGACTCGGGGCGCAAGAGTGCCGCCCGACAGACGATCGAGGCGGTAAGAAGCATATTCTGCACAGTGCAGCACTCGACAAGGTTTCGGGAAGAGTCTGCGATGAGAGCGCTCTTCGAGAGCCGTGAGATGACCTTGAGCGTATCTTTCACACCACCGGCCGTCCGGAAGATCCCGGCCCCGTCCCACATCGCGAGCCGGAGCTCCCGGACGACGTAAGCAGGATTTGCATTACCCCGCAAGAATGCCGCGAGCCGCTCTTCCTGTCGCCGGATCTGCTCAGGATCGATCTTTTTCCTGCGGGGCTCCGCCTTGCCGGCAAACTCCCCGGCGCGTTTCCCGAAGACCTGTGTATCTGCAAGGGCATTCCCGCCGAGCCGGTTTGCTCCGTGGACTCCCCCCGCTGTTTCCCCGCATGCAAAAAGGCCGGGAAGGGTCGTCCGGCACTCTCTCGTTATCCGCATCCCCCCCATCATGTGGTGGGCTGTAGGCGCAACCTCCATCGGCTCCTTCCGTATGTCAACCCCGAACTTAAGGAACTGCTCGAGCATGACCGGCAGTTTCTCCTCGATTTGGTGGCGTGGCAGGTGGGTGACATCCAGAGAGACGCCGCTATGGGGAGTCCCTCTTCCCTCGAGGATCTCTGTAGCAATTGCACGCGCCACGACATCGCGGGTGGAGAGTTCCATCCGCTCGGGGTCGTAATTTTTCATGAACCGTTCGCCAAGGCGGTTTTTCAAAATCCCGCCCTCGCCACGCACCGCCTCAGTAACAAGTCTCCCGCGTGCATCGTACGGATATACGGCTCCCGTCGGGTGAAACTGGACCATCTCCATGTCGATCAGTTCGGCACCGGCGCGGTAGCCGATGGCAAAACCGTCCCCGGTCCCGCTCGAGGAGTTCGTGGAGATATCGTAGATCCGTGTGCCCCCCCCGGTAGCGAGGATGGTGCTGTCGGCGGTCACCGTCAGCAGTTCGCCGCAGTCGTCAATCGCGACAGCCCCGATCACCCGGTCGCCATCTTTCAGGAGATCGAGGGCGGTCACTTCGCTGAGTACCCGGACATCGCAGGCGCCGAGCCGGTCAATGAGGGTGACCATCATCTCATGCCCGGTCCGGTCGCCTGCGTAGCAGGTCCGGGGAAAACGCTGGCCCCCGAACGGGCGCTGGCAGACCATCGCATCTTCGGTGACATCGAAGACCGCCCCCCACCGGATCAGGTCGGCGACCCGGGCCGGGCTTTCCGCGACGAGGGTGGAAACGAGTTCCGGGTCATTGAGGTACGCCCCTCCCTTCATCGTGTCCCCGAAATGGATCTCGCAGGAGTCCTGCTCCCGGAGCACGGCGTTATACCCTCCCTCTGCCATCGGGGTGCACCCGCCTTTCCCGGGGATCGTCTTTGTCATGAGAACAACATCCCCGTACCCCGACGCCTCGATCGCCGCCCGGACGCCTGCCCCGCCGCTCCCGATCACGAGCACGTGGCAGTCACTGCCGTCATCTGCACGCATCTTATTATCTGGTGGATCGTATAGTATGATAAAATCGAGGCTGAAAGCAAGAGAATCTGCAGGAATGATTCATTATGAGACTCCTGATGAAATTCGGCGGTACCTCCGTTGCGGACGCGGCGTGCATCGGGCGCGTCGTGGATATCCTGGAACAGCATCATAAAAACGGCGACGAACTTGCGGTCGTCGTCTCTGCGCAGAGGGGGGTTACCGATCAGCTCATCGAGACCTCGACAAGCCTCACTACGAGCCGTGATGCAGCGCCAATCGAACCGCTCATCGAGTCCCTGCGAACCCGGCACATGACAACCCTGCAAGGGGCAGCCCCTGGATTCGTCGCGGAGATCGGGCCGATCATCGAAGAACGACTCTGCGACCTGCGCAACATCCTGAACGCCGTCCACAACCTCCGGGAGCTCACGCCCCGTTCGAAGGATTACATCATCTCGTACGGGGAACGCCTTCTCGCCCCGATCGTGGGTGCAGCACTGGAACAGCGGGGCATTCCATCCGTGGTTCTTGATGGGTGCGAGGCGGGAATTGTCACAACATCGCAGCACGGTGAATCCACAGCACTCCCTGAATGCGACGAGCGGATCCGCCGCCGGATCCGCCCCCTAATCAAAAAGTCCGTCCCGGTCATTATGGGGTTCATGGGGTGTTCACCGGAGGGTAATATCACAACGCTCGGGCGCAGCGGCTCGGACTACTCTGCGTCGATCATTGGCGCGGGCATCGATGCCAACGAGATCTGGATATGGACCGATGTCGATGGGATCATGACCTCGGATCCCCGGGTCATCAAGGACGCCCGGGTTATCCCGGAGCTCTCGTATCTCGAAGTGATGGAGCTCTCGTATTTCGGTGCCAAGGTGATGCACCCGCGGTCGATCGAGCCGGCGATGCGCAAGAACATCCTCGTCCGGGTAAAAAATACCTTCAACCCCGCGTATCCGGGGACCACGATCGTCCGGGCCCAGAGACGCGACCACCGTGTTGTCAAGGCGCTGACATATATCGAGAAGGTAGCCTCGCTCAATGTCAATGGTGCCCAGATGATAGGGCGCCCGGGTGTCGCAAAGGCCATATTCACCGCACTTGCCGATCGGGAGGTCAATATCATGATGATCTCGCAGGGATCGTCAGAGGCGAATATCTCCCTGATCGTGGATGAAGCCCACATCGAGATCGCCGTACAGGCGCTCGCACCGCTCGTCGCGAAGGGGATCGTGAGGGAGGTTATGCAGAACCGTGATGTCAGCGCTGTCGCTGTCGTCGGATCCGGTATGGTCGGGGCTCTCGGGACCGCAGGCCGGATCTTTTCAGCCCTGGGAAAAGCCGGTGTCAACGTAATGATGATCTCGCAGGGTTCCTGCGAGGCGAATATATCGTTCGTTGTCCGGCAGGAAGACGGTCCGAGGGCGGTACGGATCCTGCATGACGAATTCCGTCTCTCGGAGGCCCCGGACGATGAGTGACCACCCGTACGCTGCCGCGGGCGTAGACATCGATCTCGAGGCAACCGCTATCAAGGCGTTGATCCGGAAGCTGACATACCGGCGGAGAGGCACCCCCCGTATGACCGGGGAGGTCGGCCATTTCGCAGGACTCATTGAGCTTGGCGATCACGTCCTCGCCCTTACAACCGACGGGGTCGGCACCAAGATGCTGATCGCAGACGCGCTGCAGGACTGGACCACGGTCGGGATCGATTGTATGGCGATGAACACAAACGACCTGTATGTTATGAACATCGAGCCGATCGCATTTGTCGATTACATCGCTACGGACCGCCTCTCAACGGTAAAGATGGCACAGATCGGGGCCGGCCTGAACGAGGGTGCCCGGCGGGCGAACGTCGATATCGTTGGCGGAGAAACGGCCACCCTCAAAGGTCTGGTCAACGGGCTCGATCTTGCCGGCACCTGCCTCGGTATCCAGAAAAAGGGTGCGGTTGTGACCGGCGAAACGATTGTTCCGGGGGATGTAATCGTAGGTGTCCCGTCAACAGGTATCCACAGCAACGGGCTGACGCTTGCGCGGAAGATCGTCGAGGATTACTCAGACTACGGCACCATTTTAAAGACAGAAAAGTCTTTGGGTGCAGAACTGCTCACACCGACGAGGATTTATTCCGAGAGCCTGTCGGTCTGCGCCGCTACGCCGGTCCATGGTATGTGTCACGTCACCGGGGGAGGTCTGCTCAACTTCAAGCGCCTGACCCGCTACGGGTTCCGGTTCACGGAGCCCATTACCCCGCCGGAAATTTTCCGGTGGCTCCAGAAGACCGGGGCGATTGACGACAACGAGATGTACCGGACCTTCAACATGGGGATGGGATTTGCGTACATCGTTCCGAAATCCGGAGTATCTGCTGTCATCGCAAATGTCCCGGACGCACAGGTCGTCGGGACGATCGTTCAGGAACCGGGCGTATTCCTGAAAGATAAGGAAATTACCTGAATAGAAATATTTTCCTTTTTAACAGGAGTCTGTCCCGACATCCAGGGGCACTTTTTCCGCCTTTTCAGAGATGATTGCAGAATTTCCCATCGGATCGTCGAGGATAAGCGTAAAAGCAAGTTTTCCCTCCCGCGCTTCTGCAATGCGGCCTAACAAGCGGCGGGCGTTCTCTTTCTGATCAGGATCCCCCTCCCGCTCCGCTGCGATGACAACCTGTTCGATCCTGTCAAGCACCCCCTCGATATTCGTGACGAATCCCGTGCAGGCTGGCCCCGGATCGATCTCCACGCCAAGTTCCGGGATTGAAACCGAAGCTGTCATACTGCGGACGATCCGCACGGCGAGGTCATCTGCTGATGTCACGGCGAAGGTGTAGCGCAACGGTTCGCCTGCTGCGAGAATCTGGGTGTCGACATAGCGGTACCCGCATTCCGGGCAGGTTGCGCTGATGATCAAAATATCGGAGAAATAGGGAATATTTTCAGTCTGGTACCGGAACTCTATCTCATGGGAACAGGACGGGCACGGGCCAGGAACGGTCTTGAGCACGTCGCTTCAGGCTCCGCCAATCTTATCGCGCGATATCTTGACGGACATCGGGGTCAGGACAACATACCGCTGGTCCCCGAGACCGATGATGTCCCCGTTGACGTCCTTTGCGACCTCTTTTAAGTCCTTGAGCACCCGCTCGTAGGTGACCTTGTCCATCTTGAGCCGGGATATGTCGACAATGACGATGTTGCCGGAATAGACCTCGTCCTTCACCCGGGGGGTGTCTTTGAGGTCCGTGATTGTCGCGATCTTTACCAGAAGCGCAGGCGAACCGCCCTGTTCCTCGTAGGAAGTCAGGTCAAGGTCCATGTAGTCCTCGTCTGAACTCCCCGCACTCTTCCCAAGGAGGGTATCAATGATTTTAACCATAACAAAACTGTAGAAAGAATTTTATTTAATAGTATCTGTCTCTTGCAGACGAAAACGGGGGGATACGGCGAAGCCCCTCACGCGTTTTTACCCGACCCGGTTTTCAGAACTCGAGGTTCCAGATTTCGTCACCGACAAAATGGACTTTCTTGCACATCTTGCCGGATGTGCTCTCCATGATGTGGGGGGCATCCAGGAGTGCAAGAGCGATCGCCAGCGGTTTCCCGTGCCGGTCGTCCACAACCTGGACCGGTGCCTGTGCCTGTACATCGGGAGTTACCTTCGTGATCCCGGGACGCATGACATCAGCCCCGTTGACGACATACGGGATCGCCCCCGCATCGACCGATACCCTGCGCTGCGGGAATGGGCGTTCGATGGCTCCCTTCAGGGTCGGGAAGATCCACCCGCCAAACTCCATGATCAGGGGTTTTTTGTTGATCAGGTAGAAGCAAAGGTCATCGCTGCTTGTCTCCAGGATCTCGATCGTGTCCGCGGAAAATAACGTCGCTCCGTCGCCGATCTGGTCCTTAAGCCGGGAAAAAATTTCGGCTGCCTGACCTTTCCGGATCGTGTGACGTTTTTTAACCGTGAATTTTTTCATGGCCGCAATATCATCTTTTTCCGCCAAGAAATAGTTTCCCGATAATTACCCCGTTCCGGGGATCCCTCGCGGGCATCTTTCCGGGACCCCGCCCCGGCGCCGCATCCTTTCCACGGTATGTTTATGTATCCTGCCTGCTCACTAATAGTACTCCAGAGCGATGGATTAGGGAATTTTGTATGACCAAGCGACCGTTGGATATTTTGGATCAGACGCTGAACCGCCAGCCCGTGCTTGTCTCGCTGAAAGGGGGCAGGGAGATCCGTGGCGTCCTGCAGGGCTACGACGTTCACATGAATCTCGTCCTTGACAAAGCGGAGGAGATGGAGAACGGGCAGGTAAAGAAGGTCGGCACACTGATCGTCCGTGGAGATAACGTCATCTACATCTCGCCATCCATTGAGTAACCAGAGGTAATACACAATGTCAAAGGGAACGCCCTCGATGGGCAAAATGAACAAGAAGACCCATATTGCCTGCCGGCGCTGCGGGTCAATCTCGTATCACGCTCAGAAGAAAGTCTGTTCTGCCTGCGGGTTTGGGAGAAGCACCAAGCTGCGCAGCTACAAGTGGACCAGCAAGAGACCGAAAGTCCCGACGCATTAATAGAGTTATACCATGTGTGGAATCGTTGGCATCGTGGATGCCGGCGGCGTATCCATCCAGCTCTATTATGCCATGTACGCTCTTCAGCACCGGGGGCAGGAGAGCGCCGGGATCTCCACCTATGACGGCACGACCCTGTACAAGATCAAGGGGCAGGGCCTCGTTGCCGATGTTTTTTCCCAATCCCTTCTCTCAGATCTGAAAGGTTCAGCCGGTATCGGGCATGTCCGGTACCCGACGACCGGCGCCAATCTCGTTGAAAATATCCAGCCCCTCAACTTCCGGTTCAAGGATCATTCCATCTCGATTGCCCATAACGGCAACCTCGTGAATACCCGGGAACTCCGGGCAGGTTTCGAACAGGAGGGCGAGATCTTCACGACAACGACCGATACCGAGGTTATCGCCCGGATCCTGATGGATGAGATCGGCAAATCCGGTGGCGTTGAGGATGCGGTCAACCTCTGTATGCATAAGGTCCGGGGCTCCTATTCGGTCGTGATGATGATCGACGGGATCATCTATGCATTCCGCGACCCGCTCGGCATTAAGCCGTTCTGCCTCGGGAAAACTCCCGGGGGATTTATTGTCGCCTCGGAGAGCGTTGCCATCGATGCCCTCAACGGCACGTTCCTCCGTGATGTCAGGCCGGGTGAACTCATACGGATTGACAACGCCGGAATCCGGTGTACGCAGATCGCCATTTCTGCCTGCCGTGCACACTGTATCTTCGAGTACATCTATTTTGCCCGGGCCGATTCGATCATCGATGGAAAACTCGTATACGAGGTCCGGTCGAAAATCGGCGGAAAACTCTTCGATGAAGACCCGGTAGCCGCCGATGCAGTGTCGCCGGTACCTGACTCCGGCACCGCATATGCAATCGGGTATGCCCAAAAGTCAGGGATCCCATTCATCGAGAGCCTCATGAAGAACCGGTACATGGGGAGGACATTTATCATGCCGAGCCAGCAGCAGCGCGAGAAGGCGGTGCGGATCAAGCTCAACCCGATTTCGGCCCACCTCAAGGACAGATCTGTTGTCCTCATCGACGACAGTATCGTCCGGGGAACCACATCCAAACGGATCATCGACCTGATGCGCGAGGCGGGTGCACGGGAGGTCCACATGCGGATCGGGTCTCCCCAGATCAAGGCACCCTGTTACCTCGGCGTAGACTTCCCCACCCGCAAAGAGCTGATTGCAAGCGACAAGATCGAGGAAGAGGTCCGGAAGAATATCACTGCCACCACCCTCCACCATGTCTCGCTGGATGCCCTGATCGAAGCGATCGGGTGTGGGAAAGGTAACCTCTGTACCGGGTGCCTGACCGGGTGTTACCCGCTCCCAATCGAAGGGGAGTTCGGGACGATCCCCCATATTGACTTTGTAGCCGGGACATACCAGGTCGGTCTTGATTCGTTCGAGAAGGGATCATAGAGAGAAGAACTCACTGTAGAAGAGATCCCGTTCCGGTGGATTGTTTTTTTATCATGGTATAACAAATGCGACCGGAAGAGGGGGGTGACCATGGAGCATATCAGAGACGCCTTCAATGCTTTTGCATCGGAATACGACGCCCAGCGGGAGTACGTGATTCCGGAGCTGCAGGACTACTACGGGGCTGCGGTGTGGGCTGCGGAATCCGGTCACCGGGAGCCCGCCATCCTTGACATCGGGGCCGGGACCGGCCTCCTCTCCGCACTCATGCTGCAGAAGTTCCCGGAGGCGACATTCACCCTGGTGGACATTGCAGAGAACATGCTGGATGTTGCGCGAACGCGTTTTAAGGACAGGGAGAACATCCGGTACATTGTCTGCGATTACAGCCGGTCCGATCTTGGCGGACCGTACGACATCGTCTGCTCTGCGCTCTCGATCCATCATCTCGTAACGGAGGCCAAGCGCCAGCTCTTCCGGCGCATCTTTTCCTCGTTAAATCCGGGCGGCATGTTCGTCAACGCAGACCAGGCAGACGGGGAGACGCTCTACTTCCGCGAGAGGAACCTTGAGTACTGGAATGATTTTCTGAACAGGGGGCCGCTCAACCATGCGGAGCATGCGGAGATCCTCAGGCGGCGGAACACTCTTGATCTGAACGAGAAGCTCTCCGTCCAGCTCGGCTGGCTCCACGAGGCCGGGTTCTCCGATGTGGACGTTGTCTACAAGAACCGGACATTCATCGTGACCGTGGCAAGGAAAACCTGACAGCGTAATCTCTATCAGTCCCAACCACAAGACAGGAGTCATATGACCGAATCCCGGGCAAAGTACGGCGATATTGACTGGAATGCTGTCTGGAGAGCCCGGCAGATCCGGCATGAACGATCGGAGAGATCCGAAGATCCCACCCACAACTGGGACAAGGTGGAGAATGCGAAGCGGTATAACGAGGGAACGTGCGGCGGATTCGACACACGGGTGAAGATGACGCTTGCCGGGCTGGACATCAGCCGGCAGTCGCGGATTCTGGATATCGGTGCGGGGCCCGGGACGCTTGCCCTCCCGCTCGCTCCCCTCGTCAAGGAAGTTACCGCCGTTGAGCCAGGGAAGGGAATGATCCAGCTCCTTTTTGAGAAAATGGCCGAGCGGGGAATCGGAAATATAACGATCGTCAAAAAGCTCTGGGAGGATGTCAGGATATATTCCGATCTCTTCCCGCCCTACGATATCGTGATCTCTTCCCTGTCGCTGACGATGGCAGACCTCAGGGATGCCCTCGCTAAGATGGACGCAGTCTCCTCGCGATATGTCTGCATCTTCTGGTTTGCGGATCCTCCGTTCTGGGAGAGGATGTACATCGACCTCTGGCCGGACCTGCACGGCAGAAAGTACTATCCCGGCCCAAAGGCAGACTGCGTCTTTAATGTCCTGAACCAGATGGGGATCTATGCGAATGTGGAGATGCTGCCCCTTGGAAAAGAATACCGGTTCGCATCGCGGGAAGACATGACAGCGTTCTTCCGGCGACGGTTCGGCATTCAGACTGCACGCCAGGGGAGGGTTCTGGAAACGTACCTTGGCTCCCGGATGCGGGATGACGGATCCGATGTCGTGATCTCCGGGGATTCAGTACTGGCGAAAATCTGGTGGAAAAAAGCCGGGTGATCGTCCGCCGGGCAATGGTTTATCCTGCACTTCCATGGATTTTTTTCTGATCGAAAAAGGGGAGATGCGATTATTCTGATTAATTTTTTCCGCAGGACGACCTGCAGCACAGGAATATGCATCCTATGACCAGGATGATCGAAATGAGCCCGGTGATGAGGATCGTAAAACCGCTCGAATTGACTGCCTTCTCGTAGTCCTGCGCAGAGATGTCAATGCAGAGCACTGCTGCAGTGTTTCCCGTGGAATCCGTTGCCGAATCATCGATCGGGGCATAGCCGGTCATGAAGGAACCATACTTCGTCGTATAGGGTTTCTTTGATGAGGAGGGCACGGAGAGCGCCATGAAGATCGTTTCCCTGTTGGGGTCGGTTGAGACCTCGCCGATCGATGCCGAACCGGCAGGATCGGAGAAGGTGAGGTCGTCAACGAGGAACGTCGCGGTCTGATCAGGATTGACTTTCAGGATATAGGCGTTGAGAATGTTGTCGTCCATGCTCCTCATGGTGCGCAACTTCTCGACAATTGCCCGGTACTCTGGTGTCGTCTCGTCGCCGGGCTGCAGTGCCGTGATTTCACTGGCATTGATCTGGCTTGCCATGACCGCAGCCGTCGATTCGAGGCCGGCGCGGGCGGTGTTCCCGACAGCCTCCCCGGCACTGGTATACGCCCAGGCGGTCAGAAGTCCGATGACGATTATTGCAACCAGGGCAAGCAACAAGGGTTTTGACGAGAGCGAACAGGACGTCATTTCAAATCCTCCTTACGGAAAAGCAGCAGAGCGCAGCGATTACTGCAATCCCCCCGACAGTTACTATGGGTGAAAGGGGGGACTCCGGTGTTGGCGTCGGAGCAGGCGTCAGCGTGACCGCGACGGGGAGTGTCTGCCCTGCTGTTATCGAGATCGTCGAGACATAGTCGGTATAGCCGGATAACTTCAGGGTGAGGGTATGCTGGCCGGCGCCGATCTGGGTCAGGGTGACCGGGGAATACCCGCGGAAGACGTTGTCGATATAGACCTCGGCGCTGGACGGAGATGAGACGATCTGGACCGTCCCCAAAGCTCCGGCCGGTGATGAACCGGAAGGCGTCATGCTGACCTGGACGTAGTTGTTGGTGTTCGGCTTAATGTAGACCGTCTCGATCCAGTCATTGTATCCCTGTGCAGTTACCTTGACGATGTGGTTGCCGGAGGTCACCGAACTTATCGTGAAAGCCCCTGCAGAATTGGTAACCCCGACGAGATTGCTGTCGAGGTAAACCTGCGACCCTGCCGGTGCCAATCCGATCGTCAGCATGCCGGATATTGCCGTAGAGAGAGAGGGATAGAGCGTCTGGGAACCGCCGGCAGTCACATAGACCGTCGAGGTCCAGTCGCTGTACCCGGAGAGCCGGAGCGTAACGTCGTGGCTCCCGGTATAAAGTGAGACGGACAGGGGGGTCGTGCCCCGATAGTCCCCGTCGACGTATACAGCTGCCCCGCTGGGGGAGGACCTGATAGAGACCATCCCCGTGTCACGCGGAGACGGCGGGGACGGCTGGAGTGTCGGGTAATACGAGCTGGTCTGCCCTTCATGGACATTCACGATTTGCGCGTCCGCAGAATACCCGGAGAGTACGGCTTTCATGGAATAGGATCCCGGTTCAAGGTCGGTGATCGTAAGGGGGGAATACCCGTAAAAGACGCCATTGGCGTAGATCGACGCGCCGCTCGGGGACGACCTGGCATAGATCGACCCGGTATCCACCGGTCTTTTGGTCGGGCTTGTCGTAACGCGGTTCAGGGTGGCGTAGACCGAAACATGTCCGCCGTCGCCGGGCATGTAGGGCGGCGAACCGGCCCAGCTGGAGTACCCGCTCTTCGTTACCTTGATGGTCTTGACAGGTGTCCCGGTGGGGGAGACACCGACAGAGAGGAGCCCTCCGGCGATCTTCCCCTTGTATGTACCGTCAAAATACACCGAGGCGCCGTCAACGTTGCAGTAGGTATCGATCCAGCCCTTCCCGCCACCTACGTTAACGGTATCGATCGGTCCGGGCATGTCGTTATCATCATCCGCGGATACGGCGGGGATCCAGATGAGCAGCACCAGTGCGGCAAGGATCCCGCAGCTCAGCAGGAATCGGGTTGTGGTACCCATACATCAACATCGTCAGTATTGTATTTAAGCAGTACCGGAACAGGGCTTGGCCACAACCGCGCAGGGCAGGTCGGGTGCCGGAACGGAAACGACATCCAAGCCCAAATATTCATGCCATCCCGTTCCAAATTGCCCGGTACTCCCATGCTGACGAGCCATGCGCTCCTCCTGAAATACCGGCATGATCCCCGCTTTTCATTTACCGATGTTGGTATCTGGTACATTGATCGCGGGGCCCCCGGCGACCGATCATGGGCATATGGGGCGGGCATCCTCGCGCTGGAGTCCCAGTACTTCGAAATAGAATCAGGGAGCGGGACAAAATGCATTCCCTATCACCGGATCCGGAGGATAACCTATGCCGGTGGGGTTGCCTGGGAAAAGGGTGATGATGCAGGGGAATGATTACTGGTATTCCGGCGGCTGGACCTGCTTGTGGAGCCCGCCCTTGAAGTGCTGGAGGTGTCGCTGGTAGTACTCCCGCAGCCGGTCGTTCATGGTCGGGTGCACTTTTACCCTCGCATCCTCGAAGTGTTTCCGGGTAATGACCATCGAATTCCCGCGAAGTGCGAGCATGCCGGCCTCCCGGCAGAGGGCTTCGAGATCCGAGCCGACAAAACCTTCGGTCAGTTCCGCCAGTACTGAGATGAATGCCTCCCGTGACGGGTCCGCAAGCGTAAGGGCCCGATCGTTCATCAGCTCGACAATCCTGCGGCGCCGTGCCCCGACGGAGAGCCCCCGTGCATCTGCAGGTTTCTTCTCGATTGCTGCGGTGAGATCCTTAACGGTTACTGCCCGTTCCCTGCCCCATGCGTCGGCAAGACCTGCCAGCGCATCCTCGTCATAGCCATGGGTCTTTTTCACGATCTCCTCCAGTATCGATCCCTCGAGCGGCATGAACCGGGTATGGATGCTGATGATCTTTTTCCGGTCCTCCGTGCCTGGTTCCCCGATGTAGACCAGCCGGTCGAACCGGCCGGGCCGGAGGAGTGCCGGGTCAACGATGTCCGGGCGGTTGGTTGCTCCCATGATCACGACGTCCCCCAGTTCCACGAGCCCGTCCATCTCGGTTAAGATCTGGTTGAGCACGTTGTCGCTCACGTGCGAGTCCCCCGAGCTCCCCCTTGACGGGGCGAGCGCGTCGATCTCGTCGAAGAAGATGATCGACGGCGCGACCTGCCGCGCCTTCTTGAAGACCTCACGCACCGCTCGTTCGCTCTCACCGACCCACTTGGAGAGGAGCTGGGGTCCCCGTACCGGGATGAAGTTGGCGCCGCTCTCGGAGGCGACCGCTTTTGCGATCAGGGTCTTCCCCGTCCCGGGGGGACCGTAGAGAAGAATCCCCCGCGGCGGCTCGATCCCGAGATCCTCGATTCTCCACGGTTCGCGCAGCGGGATCTCGATCGCTTCCCGGATCTCGGTCTTGGCAGCCTCCAGCCCGCCGACGTCCTCCCACTTCACGTGCGAGACCTCGAGCATGACCTCGCGCATCGCCGAGGGCCCGACATCCCGGAGAGCGCTGCGGAAGTCCGGCGGGACCACCTTCAGCGTGTCGAGAACCTCCTGTGGGATCTCGGCTGCGTCGAGATCGAGCGTCGGGAGATACCGGCGCAGGGCGCGGATCGCCCCCTCCCGGGCGAGCGCCGCAAGGTCTGCACCCACGAAACCATGGGTTTGCTGGGCCAGGACATCGAGGCTTACATCCTCTGCGAGCGGCATGCCGCGGGTATGGATCTTCAGGATCTCGATCCGGTCAGGCTCCGCGGGTACTCCGATCTCGATCTCCCGGTCGAAGCGTCCCGGCCGGCGCAGGGCCGCGTCGATTGCGTCGACACGGTTCGTTGCGCCGATCACCACGACCTGCCCGCGTTCCTCGAGCCCGTCCATCATGGTCAGGAGCTGGGCGACGACCCGGCGCTCGACCTCGCCAGTCACCTCTTCCCGCCGGGGCGCGATCGAGTCCAGCTCGTCGATGAAGATGATCGAGGGGGCGTTCTCCCGGGCTTCCTCGAACCTCTCCCGCAGGTTCTGCTCGCTCTCGCCGTAGTACTTCGAGATGACCTCGGGGCCGGCGATGTGGATGAAGTGCGCCCCGCTCTCGGAAGCGACAGCTTTTGCGATCAGGGTCTTTCCTGTCCCCGGGGGGCCGTAGAGAAGTACGCCCTTGGGGGGTTCGATCCCCAGTTTCTGGAAGAGCTCCGGGTGCCGGAGCGGGAGCTCGATCGTCTCCCTCAGGCGCTGGAGCTCGTCTTTCAGCCCGCCGATATCCTCGTACGAGACCCGTTTGACCCCTTCGAACCCGGCTGCGGGCTTATCGGAGAACTCGATCGCCGTGTTCTTGGTGACGATCACCGCTTCCTCCGGCTCGATCTCGACAACCTTGAACGCCACGATCTGGGGCTGGATGAACGGGAGCCCGAGCATGATGGGTACCGAATCGTTCTTCGCGACCGGGAAATCGATGAGCCCGTTGAGCACGTGGGGGTTGTTCGCTATCGGGATCTTCTTGGGCAGATCCTCGGGGGGTGCGAGCACAATCCGTTTTGCCTCGATCTCGGCCGGGATCGTGGATACCTTCACGTTATCGCCGATCGCGATCCCCGCGTTGATCCGGGTGAAATTATCGATCCGGACCTTCCGCTGGTTCCAGTCCTCGACAAGCGATCGCCAGACTTTCGCGACAGTCCGGCGTTTTCCCTCAATGGCGACAAGGTCGCCGGGGGATATCTTGAGCGCGAGCATCGTCTCAGGGTCGAGCCGCGCTTTCCCGCCACCCTGATCGCCGGGGTACGCGGAGTCTACCCTCAGTTGCACTTCAGCCATTACCTTAAAGGTCATATACGGTGGGATTTATAAGTACTGTCAGAGTTATGCGGTATCTTATCCTCGATCCCTTCCACGGTGCCGCCGGCGATATGGTAACGGCAGCACTCATCGGCTGCGGGGCCGATCGCGACCGCGTGGCAATGGCGATGGGCTCCGTCGTAGCCGACCCTGCAATCACCACGGTGCCGCGGTGCGGGATCCAGGCGGTGCGCATCGAGACCCGGGCCGGGCACACGTACCGTACGCTTGAAGAGGTACTGGCGCGGTGTGACCGTGCCGTGACGACGGACGCGGTGCGTGCGATGGCGCACCGGGTCTTTGAGCGTATTGCCGCAGCGGAAGGGCGGATTCATGGCGGCACGCCCCATTTCCACGAGGTAGGGGCGGATGATGCGATCGCCGACGTGATCGGTGCCTGCACCGCCCTGCAGACGCTGGGGGTCGACGGTGTCGCCGTCCTTCCGATTGCCCTTGGCCGGGGATCGGTTACGGGGTCGCACGGAACATATCCGGTCCCGGCTCCCGCGACGCTCGCGATCCTCGAAGGATCAAGCCTTGCCATCCGCCCCTGCGATGATGAGGGGGAAATGCTGACACCGACGGGAGCTGCGCTGCTTGCGGAGTTTGCGACGGTCCGGGAACAGGATATCGGACCATATACCATCATATCTGCCGGGTATGGCGCCGGTACCCGCGATCCTCCGGGGTTCCCGAATGTGCTCCGGGCGACAATTGTCGAGACCGTGCCGGAGACCACCCGGGAGGACTGCGTCGATATCCTCGAGACCAATATCGACGATGCCAGCGGGGAAGTGATCGGAAACGCGATAGCCCGGTGTATGGAGGAGGGGGCACGGGATGCAAGCGCCATCCCCCTCGTCATGAAGAAGGGGCGCCCCGGCAACCTCATCCGGGTTATCTGCACACAGGACAGGAGCTTCTTCCTTGCCGCACTCCTCGCACGGGAACTTGGGACGCTCGGGATCCGGTGCATACCCGCAGTCCATCGGTTCATCGCAGAACGAACGACGGGCGAGGTCCCCGTAACCGTCGAAGGGAAGATGCGGATGATCCCGGTCAAGTATGGCTGGCTCGACGGGAATGTCTATTCCGTAAAACCTGAGTTCGAGGCCGCACGGGAGTGGGCGGGGGAGCTCGGCGTCCCGGTCCGTACCGTGCTCCGGGCAGCCACGGATGCCGGCTGGAAATTTTTAAAGGAGGGACATGGCAGACACCCGTGAAAGCACCGGCATTCCGGCTCTTGACCGTCTTCTCGCTGGCGGGATCGAGCGGAAGGTTATCACCCAGATTGTCGGAGAACCGGCGAGCGGCAAGACCAGCCTCTGCCTTATTGCCGCCGTTGCCTGCCTCAGAAGCGGCCGGGCCGTCGTCTGGATCGACTCCGAGGGATTCTCAGTTGAACGGTTCCGCCAGGTCGCCGGGGAAGAGGCAGAGACACTTGCCGACCGGCTCTTCCTCTACGAACCGACCGATTTCGCCCGGCAGGGTACGATGATCCTCGAAGCGGACAAGACGATCCGGTCCCGGAATGTCGGGCTCATCGTCGTGGATTCAGCTACCGCCCTGTACCGGACGGAACTCGAGCACGGGAAGGACGCGATGCAGGCCCTCACCCGGCAGATGCTTGTCCTTCTCGGTTTTGCCCGCCGGTACGACATCCCGGTGCTCATCACTAACCAGGTCTACCGGGATCCCGCAAAGAACATGTATTTCGGGCTCGGTGGTACCGCTCTCGAGCACATCTCCAAGGCGATCGTCATGCTCGAACGCCGTATAAATCTTGGCGAACGGAAGGCGACACTTATGAAACACCGGTCCATTCCCCCGGGCGGCTCCTTTACCTTCATCATGACCGGCGACGGGATCAGCGCCTGACTGCACCAGTCTGTATCAAAATTAGAAACCTTATATCAATCCCGGCGAAATATTAAAAATACATTGGCTCTCAAGAAGGAGATCACCAAGCAGATCCGGGACCTGCTGCGGCAGAACCCGGGTGGCCTTTCTATCACTGCCATCGTGCGGCAGATCCCCATCAACCGGAACACTGCCGGGCGGTACCTCGAGAACCTGATGGTCTCCGGGCAGGTAGAGATGCGCCATTTCGGCATGGCAAAGATTTACAGCCTCGCCCAGCGTGTCCCGCTCTCGGCAATGCTCTCGATCTCTTCAGAGCTCATCATGCTGCTCGACCGGAGCCGACGGGTCATCTACGCCAACGAGCCCATGCTCGATTTTCTGGACGTGACCCAGCGGGGATTATACGGCAAGGCGATTGAGTATACAGCCCTCCTGAATGTCTTCGATGAAGAATTCGATGCGCTCAGGAGGAAGGTCCAGGAAGGGATTGCCGGCAAGGAGTGGTCCGGGGAGATCGCAGCGAGAAACGGAACGATCATCTTCTCCTGCAGGATCGCACCGGCGGTGTTCGAGGAGGGGCAGCGCGGTGTCTCGATCCTTCTCGAAAATATCACGGAGCGGAAAAAAACCGAGAAGGCCATCCGGGAGTCTGAAGAGACCCTCCGATCGGTTGCTGACAACACCCCGGATACCATCCTGCTGACGGATCTTGAAGGGAAGATCCTCTTTATCAACCACTCGTTTACCATCCCGCCGGAAGAGATCCCCCGCCGCTCGGTCTTCGAGTTCATCCCGGAAAAGTATCACGCCCGGGCGAAGGCCAGTATCATGCAGGTTGTCAAAACCGGGAACGTGGCGGTCTACCAGTCCGATCACCGTTTCCCTGGCGGGGAGGTCCGGTATTTCGAGTCCACGATCGGACCGGTCTTCCACGAAAGCAAGGTTATCGCGCTCGTCATCAACAGCCGCGACATCACCGAGCGCATCCTTTCAGAACAGGATCTCCGCGAGAGCGAGGACCGGTACCGCTCGCTCGTCGAAGTCTCGCCCGATGCAATCTTCCTCCACCAGGACGGGCAGATCATCTACATGAACCCTGCCGCCAGAAAAATCCTCGAGATCCCGTCTCTCCCGGCAAGCCTGTCTTCAGCAGTTATCGATCGAATACCGCCCGATATCCGGGAGACCGTACGGGAGAATATCCGGAGCGACCTGAATGGCGAAATGACACCCCCGCTCGAGATTCCTTTCCAGCGGCACGATGGCTCATGGATAATTCTCGACGGCAGAGGGGTCGGGACGCTTGTCGGGGGCAGAGCTGCCGTCCAGGTCACCCTGCGGGACATCACCGAACGGAAGAAGGCGGAAGATGCCGTCCGGGAGAGTAAACGCAGGCTGGTGTCCTCGCAGCATATCGCCCGTCTCGGCGATGTGACCTGGGACCTGAAGACGGGAAAGGCTACCTGGTCTGAAGGGATGTACAGGCTCCTTGGTTTTGACCCGGCTGAGAGGATCGACGCCGGCCGTGTCTATCTCATGAACCATCATCCCGATGATCGCGAGCGGGTCAGTGCATGGCTGGATGCAGCAATCAGTTCTCCCGGCGACCGTATCCCCCCGAACGAATACCGGATTATCCGTGCCGACGGCGAGGTTCTCACCGTCCACGCCGAGGGGGAGATCCAGCGGGTCGACGGGAAGCCGGCCCGGGTCATGGTAACCATCCAGGACATCACGGAGCGTAAGGAGGCAGAGGATGCGATCCGGAAGAGCCGGTTCAAGCTTGGCGAAGCCCTCGACCTTGCCCGGATGGCAAACTGGGAGTACGATGTCGGCAGAAATGTATTCACCTTCGACGACAGGTTCTATGCACTCTACGGGACGACTGCGGAACGGGAGGGTTCTAACGAGATGTGCCCGGATACCTATGTCCGGGAGTTCATCCATCCTGACGACCGGTTCATCATGGAGCCGACCATGCGGGCCGCCCTGACCGCGACCGATCCCGATTATCATGCGGAGGTGGAACACCGAATCGTCCGCAGGGACGGCGCGGTACGCCATATCGCCGTGCACATCCGGGTCATCCTTGACAACGAAGGACGGGTAGCAAGGACCTATGGAACGAACCAGGACATCACCGTGCGGAAGGAGGCGGAGATCGCGCTGCGGAAAAGCCGCCAGTACCTCGAGGATGCCATGGATACGGCAGACCTCTATACGTGGGAGTACAACCCCGGGACGGATATGTTCCTGTTCAATGACCGCTTCTTCACATTATTCGGGACAGATGCCGGAATTGAGGATGGCTACACTGTACCTATGGAGGGGTTCATCCGGACGTATGTCCACCCGGACGACCGTGATGTCCTGTTCGCAGCGCTGAGACGAATCCGGCAGTCTCCCGAATCCCAGTTCGTATCCCGGAGGGAGGGAAAGATCATCCGCAGGGACGGATGCATCCGGCATGTCCTTGCGCTCACCCGCATCCTCCGGAACCCGGAGAACGGGACGATGTCAGTCCAGGGCACGCTCCAGGATATCACCGACCAGAAACAGGTTGAAGAGGCGCTGCGGAAGAGCAGGCAGCAGCTTGAGGATGCAATGGGGATGGCAGACCTGTACACGTGGGAATACGATCCCGCCGCGGACACCTTCCTGTTCAACGACCACCTCTTCCCTCTGTTCGGAACGACCCCTGATCAGGAAGGCGGATACGCAATACCGTCGGACACGTTTCTCCGGGAGTTCGTTCATCCGGCTGACCGCTCCGATCTTATCCGGGGGGTCGAGAACTCCCTGAAATCGGCCGATCCTCACTATGTGGGGAGGAACGAGGCCAGGATTATCCGGAAGGACGGTGAGATCCGCCACGTCGTCACGCTTATCCGTGCCCAGAAGGACCCGGAGCGGGAGGCTGTCCTCGTCCAGGGCACGCTCCAGGATGTCACCCGGCAGAAACGAGCGGAAGCTGCAATCCGCGAGAGCGAGGCGACAGCACGCGCCCTGATCAACGCCCCGACAGACCGGATCATCCTTACAGATAACGCCGGGAGAATTTTAGATCTCAACGAAGCGGCAGCACAGAGCCTTGGGAAGAAACGCGATGAGATCATGGGGAAACCCCCGTCAGCCGTTCTTTCTCCGGCAAGTGCCGCCGTCAGGATGCCCAGGATGATGGACGTCATCGCGACCGGAAAAGCGGCCCGGTTCATTGATGAACGCGAGGGAATCTGGTTCGACAATGTCATTTATCCGGTCTTCAATCCGCAGGGGGAGGTCGCACGCCTTGCCATTGTCGCCCGCGATATCACGGATCAGAAACACGCGGAGGCCGCACTCCGGGAGAGCGAAAGCAGGTACCGCACCCTCGCCGAAGCCTCACAGGATATCATCTTCCTCATCGGCCAGGATGACACCGTGGAATACGTCAACAGCTATGCCGCCGCCATGCTGGGAATTCCTGCCGGGCAGATTATCGGCAGGAATCGCTCGTCCTTCTTTAAGGGGGAACTGGGAGAACGGCAGGCACGGGGACTGCGCCGGGTGTTCGAGACGGGAAAAGCGGGGAGGAGCGAGGGGCCGATGGAGATGTCCGGGAGCCTGCACTGGTTCGATCACTTCCTCATGCCGATAACCGATGCGAATGGAAAGGTCACCGCCGTCCTGGGGGTCTCGCGTGACATCACGGACCGCAGGAGCACCGAAAAGGCACTTGCGGAGAGCGAGGACCGCTACCGTGACCTCATCACGACCACCCCGGATATCATCTGGGAAGCGGATACTGAGCGGCGTCTTGTCTATGTCAGCCCGGCGGTTGAACAGATCCTCGGGTATCGCCCGGAAGAGTTGATCGGCCGCTCTCCGTTCGAATTCTTCGATCCGGAGGTCCGGGCCCGGAGCCAGGGTGCATTCGACAATGTCGTCAGGATGAATGCGCCACTCATCGTGTTTGATTCCCGCTGGCTGCATAAGGACGGCCACGTGGTGATCCTCGAGACCCGGGCACGGCCGATCATCCGGGGCGATGGTTCTTTTGCAGGATTCCGGGGGATTGACCGGGATGTCACCGAACAACGGAAGACTGAGGGGGCACTTGCCGAGAGCGAGAAGCGTTTCCGGGATCTTGCCGAACTGCTCCCCCAGAATGTCTGGGAATGTTCTATCGATGGGAAACTGACGTTTGCCAACCGCTACAGTTTCGAGATGTACCGGTACGCACCGGAGGATATACAGAAGGGATTGTATATCTGGCAGATGATACACCCCGACGACCGGGAGCGGGTGATGGGGGATTTTATTGAGGCACTGAAACATCCCCCGGAGGATTTTCCGACGCACCATGAATATACCGCAGTACGCAGCGACGGGAGCACCTTCCCGGTCATCATGTACCATGTCCCCGTTATCAGCGACAACACGATCACGGGGATGCGGGGTATCGGGATCGATCTCACCGGGCGCAGGCAGATGGAAGAGGCGCTGATGGAGACGATCCGTGCCTACCGGCTGCTTGCCGAGACTTCGGTCGACATCATTACGCGGATCAGGGCGGATGGCACCTGCATCTATGCTTCACCGGCAGTACGGGGGGTTCTCGGCTTCGAACCGGAAGAGGTTGTGGGGCTGTCGGCACTGGAATATGTCCACCCGGACGATCTCGGCCATGTGATGGAGATGATCGCAGCGTTCAGCTCCAACGGAAACAAGACCGGGACCGACACGTTCCGCATACGGCATAAGGACGGCTCGTATATACGGTTTGAAGCAACCATCCGTGCAACCCGCGACGAGGGGGGGCAGATTGCAGAGTTCACGCTGGTCTGCCGTTCCGTCGGCACAGACTAGACCCGGGTGCAGGGGCGATCATCCCCCAGACTTCGGGAAACCCGTCTCTCCATCGTTCCACGTTTCTGATTCAGTACCGCGTCCCGGGCCGGGGCAGGATCCCGTGGGCCCGGACACCTTTCCCCTCAGGACCGGTCCGGTCTCTCCCGTGGCGGGCGGATGCCTCAGGTGCTCTCCCGGCGAGCCCCCGCGTAACCTGTCGCGAGCGCGACGGCAGGCAGCCCTTCCGGTCTTCTGGCGTTCCGGATCACCCAAACCACGACTTCTGCGGCCGGAGCGGGCAGATGAGCTCCCCGCCATCGTTCGCCGGGTTGTTCGCTGCCGGAGAGACCGGGTATGCAGTCATCTCCTCCGCCGGGTAGGGGGCGAGCAGTTCGCGGAGCTCGCCTGCCGCAGGGGGGGACGGGGAGAGCCACCGCTGCTCGTCTTCCCGGCGGAGGATCGCGGGCATCCGGTTATGGAGCGGCCTGACAAGACCGTTCGGCTCTGTCGTAATGATCGTATAGGTCGCAACCATCTTTCCGGAAGCGTCCTGCCACCTATCACAGAGCCCCGCGATCCCGAAGAGTGCCTTGTCCCGGATATGGATGAACTGCGGCTTTCGGCTGCCGCCATCTTTTTTCCACTCGTAGAACCCGTTGGCGGGAACGATGCAGCGGTTGCTGGCGAGGAGTCCCGCAAAGACCGGTTTCTCCGCGAGCGACTCCGCCCGTGCATTGATTGGTCTTGGTGTGGACGGGTTACCCGAAAGCCGGTACGGGACAAGCCCCCACTCCATCATCCGGAGCCGGTTGCCCCCCTGCTCACGGATGACGACGGGATTCTCTGTTCCCGGCGCGATGTTGAAATGGGACCGGATCCCGAGCATCGGGTCGATGATGAGAAAACGCCCCCCGAGGTCATCGATTCCCCACAGCGCGTACCTGCCGCACATGGTACCTGAAACCCTGTCGGTCGTGCCATACTTCAACTTTTCTCTTCGTTCCTGCAGGCCTCACGTCGCACCGACACTTTCGCGCCGCCCGTTCCCTGAGCCTAATATCCCGGGGCATGAGAGGATCCGGGCGCATGGAACTCGATCTCTGTCCGTCCGTCACCCTGCAGACCGGCACGTTCAGTGCAGTGACCGCCCCGGCCGAAACGATCACGGGTGCCATCAACGCGAACGCGGACCTGCAGCGGTTCATGTTCCTCTTCGTATCCGGCAACTATTCCCGGATCATGAGCGACATCCACCGGACCTCCGGAAATTTCGAGGTCCGTCGGGCGTGTACGGCCCTCCAGCTCGTAACCATCCTTTCCGGGGCGTACCATTCCATCATCCTGGTCGAGCACGACCCGACGCTCTACGAGGGGATCGGGAAGAGTACCATCGTGCCGCAGGTGACCGAATCCCTGCGCTCCGCTGCGCGGGACGCACTGGTGGTCCTCTACACCCCCGCGGGGGATTTCACCTTCCACACCCTCGCGCGGAAAGCGGACCGGGTCGTTATCATCGCGCCGGTCACCCGGAACAGCGCCTCCGGCATGGCGGGGCAATGGGCCGAGAGGGACCGTATGTTCCGGCGCCAGAAGGCCCTGGAGGAATTTCATGGGACGCAGTATTATGAGCAGCAGGATGGCAGTCAAGGATCTCTCCCGGCGGTGGTCGCAGGCGACGCGGGCGCTCCGGGCCGATGAGCAGAAGTATGGCAGCGAGATCGTGCGGATGGTCCAGCAGCACAGCAGCGAGGGCTTCTGCGCCTTCGACGACCCCCTGGAGTCCGCGGTCTTCTCGGTGCTTGTCGAGATCCTGAAGGAGCGTGACCGGCATGACCGGTGCAGCAGGTGCAGCCGGGATGACCGGGAGCATGTGGATCCTTGACTCGGTCGCCCGGGACGGTTTCATCGACCTCTGGGTGAAGGAAGCATCCGGGGTGCGGCGGGTCCGCGAGGAGTACCGCCCGCCGTTCTTCGCCCATTTTGCCGACCCGCACCTCCACCGGGACCTGATCGGGACGCTGGAGGAAACGTTCGGGGCGACGGAGTGCCGGTTTGCAACCATCTTCGGGGAACTGCCGGGGTACGCCATCGCCGCCGACCGGCGGGTTGCGGAGCGGATTGAGGAGCAGGCGGCGTTCGCTGTCGACCTGTTCAACGTGGACACCCGGCGCGACCAGCAGTACCTGGCGGAGCGGGGGATCTTCCCCTGCGCGGATCCCGGGGACCTCCGTTTCTCCCCGGGGGTTGCGCACTCCCTCCGGCAGATGGAGATCCGTATCCGGGGGAACCCCGCAGCCGGCCACGGGATCCGGGAGATCGCGGTCGCCTGCGAGGGCCGGAGCGAACGCATGTGCGGGGGCGAACGGGAGATGATCGCGGATCTCTCCTCGCTCATCGGATCCTGCGATCCCGATGTTGTCCTCTGCCCGGATGCCGATACCCGGATGCCACGCATCGTCGCACAGGCCCGGAAGGAGGGGATCCCGTTCCCCCTCAGCCGGACCGGGCGGTACCGGAGCATGAACTCCCGGTCCTACTGGAGCTACGGGGGGATGGAGCACAAAGAGGGCGCCATGATCCCGGACGGCAGGATCCTGATCGACACCGGGCAGAGCTTCATGTACCAGGAGGGGGGTCTTCCGGGGATCCTCATCGGTGCCCGGCTGAGCGGGCTCTCTCCCAATCTCGCGAGCCGGTTCACGCCGGGGACGCTGATCAGCAGCTACGAGGTGTACGAGGCGCTTTCCCGCCGCATCACCGTCCCGTTCCGGAAGGACGATGCCGAGAAGGTGCGGCAGTTCGCCGGCCTGAGGGAGATGGACCGGGGCGGGATGATGTTCCAGCCCCGGCCCAGCGTGTACGAACAGGTGTACGAGATCGACTTCACCTCACTGTACCCGAGCATCATCGTGCACGGCAACCTCTCCCCAGAGACGATCGGGGATCCGTCCCGCCCCGGCCCCCGGGGCTTTCTCGCAGACGTCCTCGATCCGCTCCTTACGATGCGGATCGGGACCAAAGCGCAGAAGAAGACGGACCCTTCCTGCGCGGGGATTGACTCCATCCTGAAGTGGATGCTCGTCACCTGCTTCGGGTACACAGGGTACCGGAACGCGAAGTTCGGGCGGATCGAGGTGCACGAGGCGATCACCGGGAAGGCCCGGGAGATCCTGCTCCTGACCAAGGAGACCGCGGAGGCGATGGGTTTTTCTGTCCTGCACGGGATCGTCGACTGCCTCTGGGTGCAGGGATCGCCCATCGCGGCGCTGAAGGATCGCGTGGAGCGGGAGACAGGGCTCCCGACCGAGGTCGACACCTATTCGTGGATCGCCTTCCTCCCGATGGCGGACGGGTACTTCGGCGCCTACAACCGGTACTACGGCCGGCTTTCCGACGGGAGCATCAAAGTCAGGGGGATCGCCGCCCGCCGGCACGACACCCCGGACTACGTCCGGAGGATGCAGGAGGAGATGCTGACGGCGATGAGCCGGGTGGCAACGCACGCGGGACTCCGGGCGCTGGAAGGAACGGTGATGGAGATCTACCGGCGATACTACGATGGTGTCGCGAACGCCGGGCCCGAAGAGTTCGCCGTCAGCCGCCGGATCAGCAAGCTCACCTATACCCACCGCTGCCTCGAGGCGTCCGCGGTGCAGGAGTACCGGGCCCGGGGCATGAATGTCGCGCCGGGCATGAAGATCGAGTACGTTGTCCGGGACGCGAAGAAGTACCTCGTCGATCCCTCAGGCGAGGCGTCCTGCATCGACGCCGCCTACTACCGTACCCTGCTCGACCGGGCGTGGGAGGAGATCGCGTTTGCGGTCGGAAGGCCGGGGTTGAGATGCGGAGGGCCGGTGTGCGGGAGTTTTTCGGGTGCGTATACGCCGTACCATATCGGCAGTTCGCAATAATCCCCATTCCCTGTGGTATCGGGACTCATCCCAGAGAGGACAGGAGAAGAGTCTGAATGAAAACCTCCTGCCCGCAGCGCGACCCGCGAGGATCGATTGTCGCACCAGCGATGACCGGTTTGAGGAGGTCGAAGACCTTCGAGGCGTCGCGCTGGGCGGGGACAATCGTAGGACCGAAGAGTATGGAGGTTTGATTAGAAGCTGATAATCCCGCTGAACACCGTCGTCGCCGTCCCCTCCAGCTTCGTCACATCACCGAGCGTGATCGTGAGCGGGCCTCCCTGCGTCTCGACCTGTACGGTTGCGCCAACCTTTCCCAGCTTGTGGGCGATGGCGGCGGATGCTATCGCGCCGGTACTGCAGGAGAGCGTTTCCCCCTCGACCCCCCGCTCATAGGTGCGGATGCTGATGGCGTCCGGCCCGGTCACCTGTACGAAGTTGACGTTCGCCCCTTCCGGGAACGTCTCGTGGTACCGTATCTGCGGGGAATGGGCGGCAATGTCGAGGACTTCAAGGTCCGGGACGAATACCACCGCGTGCGGGACGCCGGTGTTCGCCGCATAGACCTCGTGCACCCCGATCGTCTCCCTGTACTCCCCTTCGCCGGTCGCGGGGATGTCCTTCCGGTCGAACTTCGGGGGCGTCAGGGTGACCGTGGCGGAGAATTCTTCCTCCCGGTATCCCGCAACGACCTGCGACTCCCCTGCAGGGGTCTCGACCGAACAGCTCTCCTTTACATACCCCGCATCGAAGGCATACTTGACGAGGCAGCGGATGCCGCTGCCGCACATCTCCGCTTCACCTGCATCCGGCTGGAAGATCCGCATCTTAAGATTTGCCGCATCTGATTTCACGAGATACAGGACAGCACCTGCTCCGATCCCGAAATGCCGGTCACAGTAAAGTGCGGCGAACTGTGCCTTCATATCGTCCGGGATGGCGGTACGTTCCCATTCATCGATGATGATGAAGTCATTCCCATTCTCGTGCAGTTTCCTGAAATGAATCTCCATACGAAAATCCCCGTTTGTCCCCTGCAGTCCGGCAGGCGCCCTGCCCCGGTGCTATCCTCTGGCAAACAGCTGAGGGTTGTCCGGTTCGATTAAGGCATCGGTCGGACAGTTGAACCGGAGTTCCGTATCCGGGGCAATGGAGCAGCACCGGATGATGCCTTCACCACGGCGGGATCTTCGGTGACACCCCCTCGCCCCCTGCTGCATGAACGTGCGGTACATGCGGGAGGATACCTGCAGAAGGTTTCGAGAGGAAAGCCCCTGAGGGAGATCTCCAAAATCCCGGTATTCCGGGAGAGATACGGCCTTCTTCCTGCGTACAAAACCGGAAAAAATTTTGATTTTCTTTCCAGGAGAATACGGACTTTCTGGAAAGAGAAGATCGTGGATTGTGGCCGGCACCAGGCCTCATTGTTTTTTTGTTTTTACCGGGGTTAGCGAGGGTGCTTTCTTCCGTGCAAATCCCGAAAAATCCGATCCTTTGAAGTTGAGGGTGGCAAAATAATCGTTGATCGTTTCTGCCCTCCTGATGAGCTGAAAATTGCCGCCAGCCTGCATCAGGAACTCGGCTGACCGGAGCTTGCCGTTGTAGTTGAATCCCATTGCGTGCCCGTGTGCTCCCGTGTCGTGGATGACCATGATATCCCCGGGCCTGACTTCCGGAAGCGGCCTCTGGATAGCGAACTTGTCATTGTTCTCGCACAGGCTGCCGGTCACATCGTATACGTGATCCAGGGGACGGTTCTCCTTTCCGAGGACCGTTATCTGGTGATGGGCCCCATAGAGGGCAGGGCGCATGAGATTTGCCATGCATGCATCCAGCCCGACGTAGGCGCGGTGTTTTTGCGTGACATGCCGTACGCGTGAGACGAGGTACCCGTAGGGCCCGGTCACTGCCCTGCCGCTTTCCATGATAATGCGAATAGGTGAAAGGCCGTTTTCAACGATGATCTCCTGGTAGAGATCGTGCACCCTGCGGGCATACTCTTCGACATTTACCTGGCGGTCAGCCGGCGCATAGGGAATGCCGATACCCCCTCCAAGGTTGATAAATTCAAGCCGGATGCCGGTCTTTGTATGGATCTCAACGGCAAGGTTGAACAGGAGCCGGGCAGCATCGGCAAGGATATCCTCCCGGCACTGGTTAGACACGATCATGGCGTGGAGGCCGAACCGTTTCACTCCCATCTTCTGCGCCTTGGGATACGCCCTGATGATCTGTTCGTGCGTGAGCCCGTATTTCGCTTCGTCCGGGTTTCCGATGATCGGGTTTCCGTGACTGTATTCCTCGCCGGGGTTGTAACGGAAGCAGAGGAGTCTGGGGATTCCCGCGGCCTTTTTAAGAAAGTCAATAAAGGTGATATCGTCGAGGTTGATGATCGCACCAAGCTTTTTTGCGAGAGCGAACTCTTCTGCAGGGGTATCGTTGGAGGAGAACATGATCTCCTCTCCCGTGATCCCGGCTGCTTCAGAGAGGAGCAGTTCCGGGAGCGAACTGCAGTCCGTGCCCTGTCCCTCTTCGTGCAGGAGACGGAGGATGTACGGGTTGGGGAGGGCTTTTACGGCGAAGTAATTCTTAAACCCGCCCTTTTTTCCGTCACTATCCGTCACCCACGAGAATGCCTTGTACAGCCGTCGCGATCCTGCCCGGATCGCTTCTTCGTCGTAGACATGGAAGGGCGTGGGGAAGGTCTTCTCAAGTTCCTCTACCTGGCTCCGGGAAAAAGGAACGGTTTTTTTTCCTGGCTTTTCTCCCTGCATGCGTATACATGGTCTCTCTCATAATTTATTTTTTTTAAGGAGGACCGCGATCGCGGTCTCTCTCATCCGGTTCCTGGCCGGTTGCAGGATCCGTGGCTCGCTGCAGGTCGCCGCCTGCCAGTTTGTAAAAACAGACACGGTTCGCCGAATTTTTACCTGCAGAGGAGAAAATGGAGGTTAACCTGCGTTGGGAACCATGCGGCCTGTTTCTGTCGCATAATCCCGGTGGTTTCCAAACCAACACCCCACATTTCCGGATACCGCTCCTCAGGGGCGTACTTCCATTATTCGCCGTTGGAACCGGCAGGGGTATTGGAAAGCAGGTTGAATTCCCCAATATCCCAGCCGAGGTAGTCCCGGATGATGACGTACGCCATCTGGGGCGGGATCGCTCCCTCCTCGGTCACAATCATGTCGATGAA
>JAKLEQ010000120.1 GCA_022711635.1 Methanoregula sp.
TCGACCTTTTCTCTCTCGTCCCGGTGAAATACTCCCTGTACGGGTCCCCCGGGGCGGGGATCATCACGCGATGGCACGAGAGCGGGATAACCGACGGCTGTCCGGTCGTCGACCGTTTCAGGTTCGGCATCCTCACCCTTACCATCACCAATGCGGCAGCAGACGTTGTTGAGGTCTCCCGTGCGGTCTTCGACAGCAACAGCATGCATCTCTGGTACGGGGATTCGGTGGTCATGAATGGCGTGATGGACGTCTACTCCCCCATGATTGCCCGGACCACGATTGCCGAGACGGTTTCAGGAAGGGGTCTTGAGAAGGCTGTCGAGCTCTATGCGGCAGCGAGGATCCCTTCGGTCCACGGGAGGGGCTATCTCATGGAGTACGGTGTCATATGATCCCGATCAACATCACCGCGATCACGGACACCGATCCGGCCGAAATGGCTGCGGTCATCCAGTCGGACAGGGAAATGATCGGGAATGCGAGCCCGATCGAGATCGCCTCGTTCGTCACCGCGGTGGTTGCAGCATATATCGCCGGCCTGTTTGTCGCATATTACCTGAAACGCCGGTTCTCCCACAGGGTCCGCAGGGAGCACCTCGATTTCTGGATCCGGGTCATACGGGTCATCCTGATTCTCGCCGCGTTTGCTGTCACCGTCCCGCCGTTCTTCAATACCGGCCTCATGATCGTGTTCTGGATCCTTGTCGGCCTGGTCGCGGTCTTCGCCCTTGCGGGGCAGAAAGTGATCGCCAACCTCGTCGCCGGCCTCGCGCTGATGTACGGTCGCCAGTTCTCCAGCGGGGATTTCGTAACCGTCGGAACCGTGACGGGAACCGTGCTCTCGGTGGATCTCTTTACCACCACCGTGCGAAATTCCGATGGTGTCTTTGTCACGATACCCAACGATCAGGTCTACAACAATCCGATCAGCAATTACCATGCGGATGTTGCCCGGAGGTACGTGTATGATATCGGCATCCGTTTCCAGGATGAGACGCCCCGGGCAATCTCCCTCATTGCGGATGTGCTCGATCACCATACCTTCGTCCTGAAACATCCTGCCCCGGAGATCTTTGTCAGCGATATCACGGAGAATGGGGTCAATATCCGGATCCGGATCTGGTTCCCGTCACCCTGGGCAAACACCCGGGACGATGCAGTCCTGAAGACCTCCGTGCTCCCGAAGGTAAAATCCGCCCTGATGGATGCAGGGATCGAGATCCCCATACCCCAGACCATGGTCTTTTTCGGGAATGATCCGAAAAAGCCGTGACCGCCCGATATCCCGACGCGAATCGTTCCGGCAGAAAATGAAAATCTGTTATTTTGCCCTCCCGTCTCCTTTCAGGAAATCCCTGCCGCCAATTTTATTCCTGGTTCATGGCGAACCGGAAGAACCGGAACATGGTAAGCCGTTCTTTTGACCAAAGAGAACGAAAAAGAACAGGATCGCATACAGGATAAATCCGGCAGGGAAACCGGGCGTTTACGGAAATCCCGAATCCCCGGATGAGGATACCGGTGAGCCCGTCTTCGAGGAGGACTGCTGCGAGGACATCCGCGATCAGAAATGCCCGGCGACCGACCGGCGATCTCTCATGCCGGTACTGTGTTCCGATGGGTCAGAACCCCTGCAATGACAAAAAAGCGATCGTAACACTCATCACCCCGCGCGGTTTAACGGGAGTGTATGCCGGAGAAACCAGAAGAGGCCGACATCGAGTCCCTGCTTTCCGTAATCAGGGAACGGATACGGAGCGGACTTGACGAAGAGAAGACCCGCGAGATCCTGAACCGTATCGGGATAACCGTCCCATCCGGACCTGCGTTCGCGCAGATGCGTCTGTTCTCCGAATACCTTCCCATCGCGCGGGAATACCCCTTTACGAGCGAGCAGCGGTACCTTCATTTCCTCTGGGAGACCGTCGATCACTCCCCGTTCAGCGCTGCCGTCAATTTCACCATCCCGTTCCGGCGGATGATTGCAAAGAAGCTCTTCCGGCGGTGTGGCCGGAACTTCTGCTGCGAGAACGGCGTCAGGTTCAATTTCGGGCAGTTCATCGAGGCCGGCGACGACGTCTTCATCAACGAGGGGACATTCATTGACAGCAAAGGCGGGGTCACCATCGGGAACTCGGTCGGGATCAGCGAGTTTGTCCGGATCATGACCCATACCCATTCCGAAGCAAATCACACGGAGAGGATCTATGGCCGGGTCGCCATCGGGGATTATGCCCGGATCTCGCTTGGATCGACGATCTTCCACGGGATCACCATTGGCGAGGAAGCTATCGTCGCGTCCTGCTCTGTCGTAACACGGGACGTCCCGGCGCACCATGTCGTAGCCGGAGTCCCGGCAGAGATCGTCCATGAACGTCACACGGGCGGGCGTCACCGGGAGCAGCTGAACCACATCTGGCTGGCGGGCGCCGCATTCCAGGACGATTGAGAAAATGATTGAAAAATATCGGATCTTTTGGCACCTCCGGCGGATCCTGCCGTTTTTTTCATCATTCCGGTACTGCCGGTGGCAGCTTCCCGCCTCTCCCCCGACCCGGGATCGGATATTGTGCAGGAAGAGTGCATGAAAGGATCATCACGTCGATAAGCAAAAATTTAAAACATTACGCTATAGTTTTTCATACAGGTATTCCGTATGTTCCGTCTCTCCCCATGGACCGTGGTGGTAATCCAATGATCGTTCTTGTCAGCGACAACGCGGAGGCAGTCACCAGGATCAGCACACTCCTGAAACAGAAAGGGGATCTTTTTACGGTTGCAGCCGATGAATTTTCGGCATATGCAGCGATCCGTGCCGACCGTGCAACGCTGCTCATCGTCGATACTGCCTCTTCAGCCTTCAACGGCTTCGCCTTGTGCAGGTCCATAAAGGATGATCCGGACCTGGGCGGGCTTCCTGTGCTCTGCCTGATCGATCTTGCGGATGTCACTTCCATCCTGTCCGTTCTCGATTGCGGGGGCGACGGCTTCCTGACCCCCCCTGTCGACCTCTCCTCGCTTTCCTCTGCAATCGGCGACATTCTGGACCGGCAGGCCGAGGGAGCAGGAAAGGGTCCGGTGCCCAGCCGGTTCCGGGTCAACCATGACGGGCGGGAGTTCTCCGTTCTGGCTGACCGGCGCCAGCTGCTGGAGTTCCTTCTCTCTGCATTCGAGTCTGCGATCCGGGTACGGTGCGATACAGAACATGTACGGGATGACTGCAAGAGAGAGCTCTTTACCATCAATAAGCGGCTCGCTGCGGTCACGACGGAACGGGAGGGCACGGTTGCTGCCCTGCACCGGGAACTGGAGGAGCGTAAGGAGGCTCTCGCAAGTGCCGTATCGACCCTTGAGGAGAAAGAGCAGTCCGAGGCTTTCCTGAAGGCCCGGTTCGAGAACGTTGCGCAGGAACTCAAGGATCTCGGGACTGCGCTGGAGGAGACGCGGAAAGCCGACCAGGAGAAGAGCCGGAGGATCGCCACGCTCGAATCCGACAACGCCGCTGCAGCAGTCGAAAGGAAGAATACCGAACAGGATCTTAATGCGCGGATTGCCGGCCTGCGGTCCCAGCTGAATGATGCGACGCTCGAGAAAGACTCTGCCCGGTCGACGGTTGCCGCGCTTGACGTGCGCCTCGCTGAGCTGGACCGGCAGCTGACCGCGGTACAGGAAGAGCTCATACTGGAGAAGGAGCGGGCCCGGTCACTCTCCGCAGACCTTGATCAGGTAACCGCAGACCATGCCGCCGAACAGCGGAACCGCGAGGCCCTGGAAAAGGCGCTCGGGGAGACCCGGGCGGCAGCAGAGGCAAAAGAGCAGGAATTCCGGTCGGCCATCGATAACATCACCGCTGACATGCGGTCTCTCGAGACAGCTCTTCAGAATAACCTCCGGCAGCTGGAGAAGGAGCTGGCGGTGCGCAAGGATCTGGAGCGGGAGGTCGAGAGCCTGACCCGGGAGCGGGACTCCCTGGACCGGGCAAAGGTCATGCTCGAGGAGAAGTGCTCCCGCCTCCAGGGAGACCTCCAGGAGACCGTCGCGGTATCCGGAGCACGGGAACGGGAGATGCGATCTGCGCTCGACAACGTCAATAACGACCTGAACTCGATCCAGGGCGCTCTCGAACAGAACCTGCGTCACCTTGAAGGAGAACTCCGGGCCCGCAAGGATCTCGAGCAACAGGTTACCGACCTGAGCCGGGAGCGGGAAACGCTCATTCGGAACGTCAACGATGCCGAAGCCACGCTTGAAGGTCTCCGGGCGCAGCTT
>JAKLEQ010000121.1 GCA_022711635.1 Methanoregula sp.
CATGCTTTTTTCAAAGATTATTAATATCCGCACCAGTCCAGTAATAATCAGGTTGGCATGGACAAACCGTCCGAACGTGCATAACAGCGCAGGGAAGTTTTCCTCCGGGCTATCCGCTGCCGGTGCGTCTCCCCGCGCGTATGAACCGGTGGTGGCAATGGCGCAAAATTCCAATATCCGTACACCCATCGTCTGCGTGATGGGACACGTCGATCACGGCAAGACTTCACTCCTCGACCGGATCCGCGGCTCCTCGGTCGTCGCTTCCGAGGCAGGCGCCATTACCCAGCACATCGGTGCAACGATCGTTCCGATCGAAGCGATACGAAAGATGAGCGGGACGATGGAGAAAGTCCCCATCAATATCCCCGGCCTCCTCTTCATCGACACCCCGGGGCACCACGCGTTCACGACCCTGCGGGCACGCGGGGGGGCTCTCGCCGATATGGCGATCCTCGTCGTGGACATCACGCAGGGATTCCAGCCCCAGACCATTGAAGCGCTGCAGATCCTCCGGAACTGCAAGACGCCGTTTGTGATCGCGGCAACCAAGGTCGACCGGATCCACGGGTGGCGGGTATCCGAAAACGAGACCTTCCTCTCCTCGTTTTCCCGGCAGAACGAGCGGGTTATTGGCGAGGTCGAGAACAAGACGTACGAGATCGTGGGAAAACTGGGGGAGCTCGGGTTCTCCGCGGACCGGTTCGACCGGGTTGCGGACTTCTCCCGCAACCTCGCCATCGTCCCGATCAGCGCCCATACCGGTGAAGGGATCGCGGACCTCCTCCTGGTCATGATCGGGCTTGCCCAGCGGTACATGGGGCAGGAACTGCAGCTGACCGTTGAAGGCCCGGGCGCGGGGACCGTGCTGGAAGTCAAGGAGGAGCGGGGCCTCGGTGCAACGCTCGATGTGATCCTCTACGACGGGACCCTCTCGGTAGGTGACGAGATCGCGGTCGCGAGACAGAACGGAGTACTCTTAACCAAAGTCCGGTCCCTGCTCCAGCCCCGCCCGATGAAGGAGATCCTGATCGAAGACCGGTTCGAACGCGTCAAATCGGTGACCGCGGCTACCGGGATCAAAGTCTCGGCGCCCCAGCTCGAAGGCGTGATCGCCGGCTCCCCGTTTTTTGTCATCCGGGGAAACCGGCAGGAGATCGAAGAGCGGATCCGGAAAGAGATGCAGGAGATCCACGTCACTCTCGCTGATGAGGGGCTCGTCATCAAGGCGGACACCATCGGCGCCCTTGAGGCACTCTGCAAGGAACTCGAGGCAAAAGAGATCGGGGTGATGCGGGCAGAGGTCGGGCCGGTCAGCCGCCATGACCTGATCGAGACGGAGACCATCAAGAACCAGTATTACCGCGCCCTTCTTGCCTTCAACACCCCGATCCTCCCCGATGCCGCAGAGATGATCAAAAATCCGCTCTACACGCAGGTGAAGGTCTTCGATGCGAACGTCATCTACCAGCTGATCGACCAGTATGTCGCATGGCGTGATGAGCAGAAGCGGCTTTTGGAACAGAAGAAGTTCGAGCATGTCATCATGCCGGCGAAGATCCGGCTGCTCCCGGACTGCGTCTTCCGGCAGAGCAACCCTGCGGTCGTCGGGGTCCGGGTGCTCGGGGGGAAGCTCCGGAGCGACGTCGACCTGATAAAACCTGACGGCAAAAAGGTCGGCCACCTCAAAAATATCCAGCTGCGCGGCGAGAATATCCGGGAGGCAGAGGCCGGGCTCGAGGTCGCGATCTCCATCGAAGGGGCAACCGTCGGGCGCCAGATCGCGGTGGGGGACGACCTCCTCGTGGATATCCCGGAACGGCACGTCAAGGTGCTCGAGCGGGAGATGATGAAGACCCTGAACATCGCTGCACAGGAAGTGCTTGCCGAATATACGGCGATGCGGCGGAAGACCGAACCGTTCTGGGGGAAGTAGCCCTTGTGGGACGCGAGGTTTTAATAGCCATCTCCGCGAATAAAATGGGTACTTCTCTTATAGTAAACGGCAGCGCCGGTAACAGGGAGATGGAAATGCACTCCAAAGGGGTGCAGGACATTACAGGAGACACAACAATATGGCAGAGTTCAAGGTCGTTGTAGCAGACCCGAAGTCAGGACGTGCCTTTAACGTCGATGCAAGCGGCGGGGCAGCCGGGGCACTCGTCGGGAAGAAGATCGGTGAGGAAGTTGACGCAGGACCCCTGGGCCTTGCAGGATACAAGGTCCGGATAACCGGTGGATCGGACCGGACCGGCACGCCGGCAAACGGCAGCCTTCCGGGGGCAGGGCGCAGGAAACTCCTCGTTGCCGGCGGCACCGGGTTCCACCCCGTGATGGAGGGACAGCGCCGCCGCAAGATGCTGCGCTCGAAAGAGATCACCGCGGATTTCGTGCAGGTCAATGCGAAGGTGACCGCGTACGGCGAGAAGAAACTCGAAGAGATCTTCCCGCCGAAGGCCGAAGGGGAGAAGAAGGAAGCCGCCCCGGCGGCACGCCCCGCGGCAAAGAAGAAGAAGTGATCGGTTACCGGTCTCCTTTTCTCATACTCTTTTCCAGTTCAGGAAAACAGTCGTCGACCGGGACATTATGCCGCCGTGCGACGATCGCGATTGCAGCCTCGGGGAGAAGGTTACCGTCAAACCCCTCGCGGATCACCCTGTTCATCTCGGCGATGACCTCGGTCTCTTCTTTTTTCAGGGCGCGGGCGATCCGGTTGACAACCTCGGAAAAGACATCCTTTCTATCGAAAACCGCTGATGTCGGCTTATATCCCAGGGGGATCGTCACGGAGCCGGGATCAAAGGAGAGCGTGTAGACGGTCCCGTCGTGAACGAGCAGTCCCTCGTCCTCGGCATTTTTCAAAAGGATCGATGCCTGTTCGGTACTCATCCATTTCCGGTCGAGCGCGTAGTAGTACACGAGCTCGCTCTTTTTGAGAGATGCCTTTCGCAGGTGGCGGAAGGGCGCCGCGACGGCGGTTTTGAGGGTCACGATTTCCCAAGGATGATGTTTTTGAGATCCAGGGCATCGACGCCGGGAGTGCTGCCCTCTTTTGCGATCTCTACGTCGGTAGTCTGGCTCCGGTCCGTCAGCCGGACATAGAAGACGTCGTTTGCAACAGGCACCTTGCCGCCTCCCCGCAGTGCAAGCGCAAGGATCGAGACACGGAGATCGACCGCTTCGGTAACCGCGCCGGGCCGGAACATGTCCGGAGACGGGTCGCCAAACGTGGTGCGATCGGCCGCGACCTCGACCTTTGTCCTGACCTGCACGAGTTCTTTTCCGGTCGTCTTCGTCTTTTCGGCACCGTTGAGCTCGGTGACGATATAGTTCAGTGCCTCCGGAAACGGGAGGCCGAGGGTGAACGAGAGATCGACTCTCTGGGGAAACCGGTAGTAGATCCTCCGCATAGCTCGTATATGAGAGGGTTTACCAAAAAAGGGTAATGGTCGGTCCGCGAGAGGGAACCGGCTTATTCAACGAGGACCGCGTTGATGACGCCGTCCTGGCCCGGCCTGCTGAGGATGCGGGCACGTCCGATCTCGGTCTTGATAATGGCACCCTTGTTCAGGAGGTTCCGCCGGACGAAGTTGGGGTTTGCCGTGTTCTTCTCCACGGTCTCGATCTTTACCCGCCGGGTCTCGCCGTTCTTCGGATTGGTGACATTGGCGTAGTTGGCCCGGAGCGCAATCATAAGGTGGTTGCCGCCGTAGGTCCGGACGATCCGCGTACGCGACTCGCCGAGGTGGGTTTCCGTTGGCGCACCGCCGATCTCTGATCTCCGCTTCTTCGCTGCCGGGCGGCGTCTTCCCCCGGTCACTTTCCTGATGGATTCTCCCTGCCAGAGCATTGTGTAAAACCCCGTTGTATGGTATCTTCCGGTAGTCCCGCAGAAATGCCGGCACATGCCGGCGTACGGTCCACCAGAAAGCGTGCTCTATATATTCCCTTCCCAGTTATTTAACTGCTCCGCTTACCGGAGGATCTCGTCGAGGAGGGGCTCGATCCCGGCACCGGTCTTCAGGTTGGTCCGGAAGACTCTCATGGAAGGGTTGTACCGGTGCATGTCGGACTCCATCCTGTCGAGGTTTGCGTTAACAAGCGGGGCGAGATCGACCTTGTTGATCACCCCGATTGTGCAGTCACGGAACATCATCGGGTGCTTGTTGACGACATCGTCGCCTTCCGTGGAACTGACGATCACGATCCTCTTCTCCGCA
>JAKLEQ010000122.1 GCA_022711635.1 Methanoregula sp.
GAGAAGAAGAGTTTTGACGTGGACGACGTCGCTGCCGGCCGGGAGTACATCGCGGCATTCATCGGCTGGGTCGTGTACTCCCACCACCTGTACGTGAACATCACCGGCAGCGAAGGGCACGGCGGGCACCCTGCGGAGAAGGGCGGAAGCGGCCACCCCTGACTCTTTTTTTAGCGGAACAGATTTTGCGAGGGGAACCGGGCCGTCAATCAGAGCTTCAGGAAAGACCGGACAGAAGAAACTGTTAAGGGAGTGCCGGGCACACATTGCCTGATCACAGAACGGCTCTCCGGACCATGTTCGGACGTGAGGATTTCATCCGGGTTTGGGAAGTTATCCCCGGTTCAGGCGTGATCCAGGTTTCGGCAGGAATTCAGGTTTCGGAGGTGAGGAATTGATACAGGTCTACCTGACACGGAACGATCCGGGGCAGGCGGTTCCCGAGGTGATCGAAAGCCCGGAAGATGGCGCGTGGATCCGGATCACCGCCCCGACCGAAGACGACCTCGCCCGGATCGCGGGGACCTGCAGGCTCCCCCTGCACTTTCTGAAGGCTGCACTTGATGAAGAGGAGCGGCCGCGCATCGATGCCGAAGACGGCATCGTCCTCATCGTGCTCGATATCCCGGTGGTCTCCGATCCGGAGGGGACCGGAAGCCTCGCAACGCTCCCGCTCGGCATTGTCATCTCCGGCACCCTGATCGTCTCGGTATGCAGCGGCACGGCACCGATCCTCGACGATTTTGCAGCAGGCAGGGTCCGTGACTTTTCTACGGAGAAGAAGACCCGGTTCCTCTTCCGGATCTTCTACCGCAATGCCTCATCCTTTCTCGGCCACCTCCGGCAGATCGAGCGATCCATCTCCCGGATCGAGACAGAACTCCACCGGTCGATGAAGAACGAGGAGCTCTTCCGGATGATGGAACTGCAAAAAAGCCTCATCTACTTCTCGACCTCGCTCAAGTCCAACGAGGCAGTGCTCGAGCGGATCCTGCGGACAAAACCCCTGAAGATGGACGACGACGACGCGGAGTTTTTGGAAGACGTCATCATCGAGAACCGGCAGGCCATGGAGATGTCCCAGATCTACCTGACCATCCTTTCCGGCATGACCAATGCCTTTGCGACGATCATCTCCAACAACTTAAGCATCGTGATGAAGTTTCTCGCCTCGATCACGATCATCATTGCCATCCCGACGATGATCGCAAGCTTCTACGGGATGAACGTGGTCGATCTTCCGCTCTCGGGAGTCCCGCTCGCCTTCGAGATCATCTTCCTGTTCTCGGTCATCATCTCGGTAATCCTCGGTATCTTCATGTGGCGGAAGAGGTTCTTCTGAAAATCTGGCGGAAGAGATTCTTCTGAACATGGGGCGGAAGAGATTCTCCTGAAAAAAAATACGCCGGGTATCGCCGGCTTTTTTTCAAGAAGCCGGAATACCCGGCCGGAACGGGCCGGGACAGGCGTTGCCCGGCCGGCCCGGTCTCTCCGGGTCCGGAAGATTGTCCGTAGGGACGGCGGATCAGGCCGGTTCCTTCCGGCCGGTCCTTTTTTTTCCGGCTGGTGCATCACCAGCCGGCAGCAGGACTACCGGTGCGACGATCGTACGTTCCGGTGCTGCTGTAATTGCAGGAACTGCTCGTTCCGCGGGCACCGGTTCGGGTTCACCCCATGCTCCGAAGCCCATTTCCCCTCCCACGGGTTGAACCGTGCCGGGCACGTCTCATCCTTCACCGGGTGTGCATCGGTTCCCGTGACCATCCGGGTGATGATATGTTCGCAGTTTCTGCAGAATGAATAAACACTCATGGTGCGGTTTCCTTTTCTTTGGAACCGTCAGGCGTAACCTGACGTATCGTCCGGGCGGTTGTTCGCGAATGCAGAATAACGCCCTGTGCAAGCAGTACCGGATGAAAAAAGATGATCGGGAATTTTTATCGTTACCAGGGTATCAGGCGGGCTGATGAATGTGATGGGTGAAAGGAATAATCTGGTGGGGGATCATCTTAAAGGTGCATCCGGTGAGCCAGTACACAACGGATTGCCCAATCTCATCGCATCACTCCTGTAATAATACTGGTCGGAGAATAATAAGTAGTTTCAGGTGTTCGCAAACGGGGGTGGGGGGATGGTTCGATCCAGTTTCGCAGGATCCCGGAGATATGCTTCCCGGGCGTGCCGGAAATGTTTAATAATTGCGGGATCAGGTATAACCGGTACCTCGTTTGTCGGCCCGGCCCTGCTGCAGCCGGCAGGGCGTATCCCCACCCGGAGGATCGTACGATGATGTTTGGAACATTTCCCTGGCCCTGTATCCATGATGCCGACGGCATCTTCAGCATCCAAATCGAACGCGACGGCGGGTTCTTCCGGTACCGCCGCGCCTGCGGGGAGAGCCGCGTGGAGAAGACCGTCGTCTCGGAGGGGTCGGCGGTCTTCGTCCACCCGGTCGAGCCGGTGAACCTCCCCAAGGAAGTGACGCGGTTTCTCGAGATCGCCTTTCCCCCCGTATTCATCGGGCCCGAGTCGGAGAAGACCGTCTTCCTGACATTCCCCATCGAGATCGGCGTTTTTATCGACCGGGACGGGGAGTACGTGCTCCTCGACGTATTCTCCCACTGCCGGCCCAAGTATTCCCTGTACGGCCCTCCCGAGAAGGGCGTGATCACCCGGTTCTTCCGGAGCGCCGTTTCCGACACGGTGCCGGTGACCGATCCTGCCCGCGAAGGGGTGCTGCAGCTCACCCTCCGCAACACGAGCCGGGGCTGGGTGGAGGTATCGAAAACGGTATTTGATTCCTCCATCATGCCCATCTGGTTTGATACCGGCGCTGCCATGCGGGGCGAGATGATCATCTTCTCGAAGATGATCGCCGAGACAAGGCTGCTTGATGTGCCCCTGCGGGACGGGATGGTGCTTGCCGCCCCCGTGATCCGGCCACGGAAGATCCTCATGGTGGATATGGAGAAGAAGACCTTTTTCATGGAACACGGGGTGGGGTGAAGGACCATGGCATTGCTCTCCACCGTCGTGTACGGGAATGTTACGGTCGCTGACCTCCTTATCTTCTCGGCAATCGTTGCCGTCTCGGTTATCATCGCCGAGGTTGTCGGGGTCTCGATCAAGAAGGGCCTCGCGGACAAGGTCAAAACCGACGAGCTGGTGAAGATTGTCCGGATTGCCCAGGCAGCCATCATCCTCACCGGGGTCTTTATCAGCCTTCCCAGTTTCCACGTTGACCTGGGGGAACTCCTCCTGATCGGGGGAACGGCCGGGATCATCATCGGGTTCGCCAGCCAGCGGCTCGTAACGAACGTAGGATCGGGCATCTTCCTCCTCTTCGAACGGCCCATGAAGATCGGGGACACGGTGGGGATCGGGACGACGACCGGGACCATCGAGGACATCAGGATCCTCTCGACAACGTTAAAGACCTACGAAGGCGTGTATATCCGCATCCCGAACGAGACGGTCTTCAACTCCGAGATCACCAACTTCGTGGCCAACGAGGCCCGGAGGTTCGAATACCGGGTCACGATCCGGTACTCGGACGATGCGCAGAAGGCGATCCGGATCATCGAGGAACTTCTTGCAGACCACCCCTTTGTGCTGTACAACCCCCCGCCCTCGGTCTTCGTGGACGAACTGGGAGAGAACGGGGTCATCATCATGGTGCGGATCTGGGCCCCGTCCCGGGAATGGTGGGCGGTACGGACCGAGATGCTCTGGAAGATCAAGGAGACGCTCGAACGGGAAGGGTTCACGATCCCGCTGCCGCAGCGGATCCTCTGGATCCCCGGCCCCTCCTCCCCTCCGGCACCGCCCGCATCCGCTGACAGGAAAGAGGGATGAGGGAAAGGACGGGCGGGCGGTCCTGCGGGCAGGAACCGGGGGGTGGTCCCCGGGAAGGTGGCGGCAATCTCCCCGAGGAAATATATCCTGACCCGGATAATCCGGTAGTGTGCCACGATGCGATCACTGCGGCAAAGAGACCGCCCTTCCCTTCGACTGCTCGTACTGTGGCGGGTCCTACTGCAGCGACCACCGCCTCCCCCCCTCGCATCACTGCATCAACGAGGAGAAATGGAAGAACCGGGCACCTGCCCGGAGGAAGGCAGCGCCGGAGCAGGCTGCCGCTCCCCCGCC
>JAKLEQ010000123.1 GCA_022711635.1 Methanoregula sp.
CACGTGCTCGTCGCGAATGCATAGAGGAGTGCCCCCCACAGGGCGTACCTTTCCGTGACAAAACGCTGCAGGACAAGGTACAGGACGACAACAGAGAGGGAAGTTAAGAGAGAGGCGACGACCTTTTCCGCGGCGAGCGACAGGATCACGAACCGGGGATCGGCAAGGGATACCGGAATACCCAGAATCCCGATGATTACGGAGGGAACAACATACAGGGGGGTTATCAGGACCGGCAGGGTTATGGGTGCAACCGTCAGGTAGTGACCGTACGGTTCGACATACGCAGTCTGCATCTTAAAGGCGGGCGAATCGACAAATGCGTCGAGGGAAAGACTCCCGGTCGCAAGCATGCTCCACGGCAGCACCCGTGCCGTGACCGTGTCATAATTCGGGATCGGGTGAAGGTTGACGTTGTAGACGACCATGCACAGGAGAAAGAGGAGAAGGATCCTGTTGTGCAGGAGAGATCCTGCGGTTTTCCGGACGGTAGGAGAGAAGTTATTGCCCTGCATCGGATACGCAATCCTTCCACGGTATCCTGAGCCCTCTTATGGAATATAAGTATTGAAAAAATGTACCGGGGACGTGCAAACACTGGTATATAGGAGAAAACAGAACTATTTCTGTCAATGCACGATTTCATCACCGGTGGTGCCGGGTTCATCGGCAGCACGCTCGTCGACCGGGCACTCTCTCATGGGCACACTGTTACCGTATATGATAATTTTTCCACCGGCATCCCCGAGTATCTGGAGAATGCGAAGAGGCAGCCGGGGTTCCGCCTCGTCACCGGCGACGTCCTTGATGCCGGGAAGCTCGCCTCCTCCATGGCCGGTTGCGATCGCGTCTTCCACCTCGCAGCGAATGCCGATGTCCGGTTCGGTACGGATCATCCGGAAAAAGATCTCCGGCAGAACACGATTGCAACGTTCAATGTCCTCGAAGCGATGCGCAGGAATGCCGTCCGCGAGATCGTCTTCTCCTCCACCGGCTCCGTCTACGGGGAATCGACGGTCATCCCGACGCCGGAAGACGCCCCGTTCCCTGTCCAGACATCCCTGTACGGCGCATCGAAACTTGCCGGGGAAGGACTGATCGAGGCGTATGCCGAAGGATTCGGGTTCCGTACCTGGATCTTCCGGTTCGTCTCGATTGTCGGAGAACGCTACCCGCACGGGCATGTTTTCGATTTCTTCAAGCAGCTCCGCACCCATCCCGGCTATCTCGACGTTCTCGGGAACGGGCACCAGAAGAAATCGTATCTCTATGTCCTGGACTGTATCGATGCAATCTTCACAGCACTTGAAAAAGCCCGCGATCCGGTGAACATCTTCAACCTCGGCACCGACGAATACTGCGAAGTGAACGATTCGATCCGGTGGATCTGCGACTATCTCGGCCTGGACCCGGAGATCCGCTACACCGGGGGAGACCGCGGCTGGATCGGGGACAATCCCTTCATCTTCCTTGACTGCCGGAAGATGCATTCCCTTGGCTGGGCACCACGGTATACGATCCGCGAAGGGATCATCCGGACGCTCCGGTTTCTTGAAGAGAACCCCTGGGTGCTGGAGCGGCGATGACGAAAAGACCCCGCCTCGTGGTTATCACCGGTGCGACCCGGGGACTCGGGCGACATATTACCGACAGGTTCCTCAAGACCGGCGACAATCTTGTCCTCATCGCACGTACCGGCCCGGACCTTGACAGTGTTGCCGCCGCGTGCTCGCAGGGCGGCCGTTTCGGGAGCCGGGTCCACTGTTTCCCCGCGGACCTTTCCGACCCGGCGATCGTCCCCGGCCTTGTCGCAGCTGTCCGGGCGCAGGCAGGGGACCCGGACATCCTCATCAACAATGCCGCCGTGCAGGGCCCGGTGGGCCCGCTCGTTCAAAACGACTGGGAGGAGTGGCAGCAGTGCGTAAACGTCTGCCTCCTCTCCCCGGTGCGGCTCTGCCGGGAATTCCTGCCCGCGATGATCGGGAAGCGGTTCGGCAGGATCGTGAACATCTCCGGCGGCGGAGCGACCTCCCCCCGCCCGTACTTTACCAGTTACGCGACCGCCAAAGCGGGGCTGGTCCGGTTCTCCGAGACACTCGCCGGCGAGGTCGCGGGACGTGGTGTCACCGTCAACTGCGTGGCGCCGGGCGTCATGAACAGTGCTCTGACCCGCCACATCCTCTGTGCGGGAGAGGCATGTGCGGGCAGCATGGAATTTGCCCGCGCACGCGACCTGATGCAGGACGACCTCCACAACGAAGAGCGGGCCGCGGATCTCGTTCACTTCCTCACGACGGACGCCTGCCGTCACGTGAACGGGAAGCTGATCAGTGCCGTCTGGGATTCCTGGGAGACGCTCCCGGCAATGACGCCCTCGGCTCTCGCTGGGGATGTCTACACGCTGCGCCGGGTTGTCCCGGAGAGCAGGGAGGAGGGAAAACGATGAATGCCATGCAGGTCGGAATTGCAGGTTGCGGAATCATCGGCCGGAAACGGGCGGACTCGCTGCCCCCCGGGTCATTGAACGCGGTCGCGGATATCTCGTACAAACGGGCGGAAAACCTTGCAAAGGACTATCCGGGCGTCGCTGTTTATACTGACTGGAAGGAGATGCTGAAGCAGCGCGATCTCGACATCGTTATCGTCGCCACGACCAACGACTGGCTTGCGCCGGTCACCCTTGCGGCAGTGGAGGCAGGAAAACACGTTCTTGTCGAAAAACCGGCTGCCCGGAATTTCCGGGAGCTCGAACCGGTGATCCGGGCGGCGGAAGAACGCGGGGTGAAGGTCAGGGTCGGGTACAACCTGCGGTGTCACCCGGCCTTTGTAAAAACGCAGGAAATACTCCGCTCCGGTATTCTCGGCCCGGTCCTGTATATCCGCGGCCGGTACGGCCACGGCGGCCGGCCCGGGTACGAGAAGGAGTGGCGCGCGAACCCGGCTGTTGCGGGGGGCGGAGAACTCCTCGACCAGGGTGTCCACCTCATCGACCTCTCCCGCTGGATCCTGGGAGATTTTTCCAAAGCGGAGGGGCATATCCACACGTACTTCTGGCAGATGCCGGTTGAGGACAACGGGTTCCTGTACCTGGAGACAGAGAGAGGGCAGGCCGCGTGGCTCCAGGTCAGCTGTACGGAATGGAAGAACCTCTTTTCATTCGAGATCTTCTGCGAGAAGGGGAAGCTGCAGGTCGACGGGATCGGCGGCAGCTACGGGACAGAGCGCCTGACATGCTACCGGATGCTCCCGCAGATGGGGCCGCCGGCAACGACGATCTGGGAATACCCGTTTGCGGATACGTCATGGAAGACCGAGTTTGAAGAGTTTATCCATGCAATCGCGACTGGTGAGCCGGTTCACCCGGACCTTGCCGGGGCGTACGAGACCCTGAAAGTTGTCGCACGGATTTACGGAGAACGAGTATGATCATCACCCGAAGCCCGCTCCGGATCTCACTGGGCGGCGGGGGCACCGACCTGCCCTCCTACTATCGCCAGCACGAGGGATTTTTAATCGCCGCGGCAATCGACAAGTACGTCTATATCACGCTGCACGATACCTTCCAGAAAGAGATCATCATCAAGTATTCCAGCACGGAACGCGTCGCCCGGCCGGAAGAGATCCAGCACCCGATTATCCGGGAAGCGCTCCGGCTCCTGGACATCCGATCCGAGAACTTCGAACTGGCAAGCCTCGCGGACATCCCGGCGGGGACCGGCCTCGGGTCATCGAGCAGTTTCACCTGCGCACTTCTCAAGGCGCTGCATACGTACAACAAATCGTTTGTCCGCCCCGACGACCTCGCGGAGGAGGCCTGCCGCATCGAGATCGACATTCTCCGTGAACCCATCGGGAAACAGGACCAGTACATCTCTGCATACGGAGGAATCACGTGCTTTACGTTCTGCAAGAACGACCAGGTGAAGGCAAAGGAACTCAACATCTCCAAGGAGACACTCTACAACCTCGAAGACCATCTCCTCCTCTTCTTCACCGGATACTCCCGCTCCGCCGCGAATGTCCTCCGGGAACAGGACGAGAAGAGCAAAAAGAACGATTGTTCCATGATCGAGAACCTCCACTTCATCAAGGACCTCGGGTACCAGAGCAAAGCCGCATTCGAGCGG
>JAKLEQ010000124.1 GCA_022711635.1 Methanoregula sp.
TTCTTGAACTGGATATTCATCGGCATCTCCCGCGAACGGAGCGGACCGGAATTCCTGGTTCTTTCACCAGGCTCCGCCTGCCCATCCGCTATTTGGCAAGGTATCTTTCATTGCAAGATACTTGCTAATACTGGATATTGGAGATATATAATATTACCTGATCCTGCTTCCCCACCTCTCTGCCCGTATCATAGCAGCAGGACCCCGACCGATACCGCGAATGCAATGGCGAGAATATATGGTCCGATTCGTGCACTCTTTCCCTTTACCATGACAATCATGTTCCGAATTATTCTGACTAAATTGGCAACCAAAGGTGATTAAACTTACTCAGGGTAATTTTAATTACTCTGAGTAACTTACAGGTACCACGAACCATGCCGAAGATGTATCCCGGGTACCGTGACGAAGTCCGGAAGAAGATCGTCGCGGAGGCTCTTGCACTCTTCACGGAGAAAGGATACTCTGCAACAACGATGGGGGAGATCGCAGCCCGGCTCGGCGTGACCAAGGCGGCGATCTACCAGTACTACCCGAGTAAGCTTGATCTTTTTTCAGCGGTCGCCGAGTACCAGCGGCAACGTCTCGCGGGAATCCTCGAACGCTCGTTCGGGGGCAGCGACGTTGCAGAGGGTGCCGCCGTCCTGTTCGACAACCTCCTGAGGTTCATCGATTCCTCCCGTGAGATCTATTCGGACATGATTGCCGTTGCCCACCGCGACGGGGGCCTGCGGAAAATCATGGAGGAGGATCTCAAAGGCGACCTGTCGATCATCGAGACGTTCATCGAAAGGCGAAAGGCCAGGGGATTGATCCACTCCTCGATTGATCCGAAGATCCTTGCGATGGCATGCCATGCCCTCATCAACGGCCTTATGTTCGATGTTATGATGGGCATGGACCCGGCCGAAGCAAAGAAGGTCTGGCTGGACGCCGTGGACGACCTGCTCCGGGTGCACGAGCGAAAATAGGGCGGCGAGCAGAGCCGGGGGATCCGTTTTACAGGGATTGCTGGTTTTTCCTGTCCGTAAACCGGTACGCTCCGCGCGGTATGGTGATCTCGAACCGGGCGCCCCTGCCGGCAACCCCGTTCTCGACAATCGTCATGCCGGTAATGGCAAGGATCTCCCGGGAGAGGAAGAGCCCGAAACCAGTGTGTTTCCCGTAGCCCTGGGCGAAGAGGCCGGGTTTCTCGGCATCCGGTATCCCGCTCCCGTTATCCTCCACGATGATTGCGAGCCCCTTCTCCGTCTCGTGAGCAGACACCCGGATGGTCGTGAGAGACTCCCCGCCGTGCTTGAGCGCATTGTCGATTAAATTGTAGAAGACCTTTTCGAAGAGAGGGTCCGCGAATACCTCGACGTTGGCGCTCTCTGTTTTTACGGCGACATCCCGCATGGGGAGCGCCCCCTTCGCCCGCACCAGGATCATGCCGACGTCCTGCCAGACCGGTGCCCTGATGCCCATGTCCTGGTAGTCTTTGGTGAACAGGATCTGGTGCTCGATGGTCGCGACGGAGTTTATCTCCCGCCCGATAAAGGTCCTGGTTTTTTCCTGATCATCCAGGGACTGGAGCGAGAGATGGAGGTAGCCCTTCAGGATCAGCAGCTGGTTCAGGACGTCATGGCGGGTCACGGAGGAGAGGAGGTTCAGCTTCTCGTTTGCAAGGATGAGGGCGTCCTCGATCTTCTTGCGATCAGTGACGTCCCGTACGATGTTGAGGGTCGCCGGACCCTCGTCCCATTCGACAAGGCGCGTGTTGAGCTCAACCCACCGGACCGTGCCGTCCTTCCAGATAAACCGGAACGTGTAGACCGAGGGAAGTCCCTGTTCACCCGTAAGCCTTCTCCGGTGGCGGTCGAGGACAACCTCCCGGTCAGCGGAATGGACGAGCCGTTCAAATGGCATTCCGATGAGTTCGTCTCCATGATAGTGGGTGATGGCGGCAAAACCGGGATTGCAGCGCCGGATGATCCCGTCCTTCACGATGACGATGCCGTCGTTTGCAAGTTCGACGAGCTGCTGGTACTGCTCTTCGGTCTTCCGTACGGCTCGTTCCAGTTCTTTCTTTTCCGTTAAGTCCACGAGCGTTGCGACCGTCTTCATCGTTCCCGGGATGAGCCCGATCGAGAGCAGGATATCCTTCTCTGCCCTGTCTCTGGTTATCAGCCGGAATTCGTACTGGACCGGTATTCCCGTGCTGTTCTCCCGCCGCAGGCGGTGATATTCCATCATTCGCGGCAGGTCGTCCGGATGGACGAACTCTGTCCATTTTCGTCTGCCCTCGATCTCTTCGCGGGTGTACCCGGTCAGCTGTTCGAAACTGCCATTCACCATGGAGACCGTTGTGTCTCCCTCCATCTGGATGGTCGCGCTGCCGGTATGTTCGAAGATGGTCCGGTAGGCTTTCTCCGACTGTCCGAGTCGCTCGTGCTCCTTTATGCTGCGGCGGTGGATGATGAAGAATGCGGCAACGAGCACGAGTGCGAGCAGGGTCCCAAGGATGCCGGGCAGGGCAGCAGCAAAAAGGTACTGGTTCCAGTCACGGGCATCGATGTCCATGCCATAAACGGCGATGACCGTGCCTGTTGCCGGATCAGCGACAGGGACAACGCTGCTGATCCACGTCCCCCAGCGATCGGTGTCGGGTCCGCCGATCTTTGCCGCATCCGCAGAAAAGGCGTCGCGGACAAGAGCAGTCGCCTCGGGATACAACTGGCCCGGGGGGGAGTAGTCCTCAGATTCCGGCGGTTCGGAATCCCCGTAGAAGAAAAATTCCCCGTTCTCCCGTTGTCCGATGAGATACACGAACCGGATAGACGGATCGACCGCCCGTATCCGTGTCATCCGGTCCTTCAGGGCGAGGTACGCCGGGTCGTTGAGATCGGCGGGCGATCCCGAAAGTGCCTCCACGGTTACGGGATCGATGCTCTGGACGGCAATCCGTGCATCGTTGAGGAGAACCTCCCGCATCCGGGCATCTTCCTGCTGGACGGCAAAGAGGGAAAATGCGGAACCGGTGATGATGACGATGACCGCGAGCGCAAATGCGAGCCATTTGTACGGTTCTTTTACCATGGATCGCGATGCTCCACAACAATCAGACGTAATCCGGATGCAGGGACAAATTCAGGAACTGCGCTCTGGATCCTGCGCTTCTTAAGGAGGGGGGTAAGGGGCCGCACGATACCGGAATAGTACTCTCTCGCAGGGGTTTATGAAGCCCCCGCAAATGCTTCGCGTTTCTGCCGGGGGAGACCGGCCGGCACGTACCCGGGAAACTCCCCGCGGATCACGGAGGGGTTATCCAGGCGCTTTGTCCGCCGGGCAGGGACATCTCATTCACACACCTGCTGTTTCAGGCTCCTCGCGAGCCGGAGCGAGCTGTTCACCATGTCGATAAGGTCTTCCTGCGTGTACCGGTTTTTCCGGATCTGCTCCCAGTCCTTTGTCGTATCCTCATCGTTCTCCCCGACCCACGATGCGATCGAGACCTCAGGGATATGGAACCCGAGCCATGCGAAGAAGTTGAGGAGGTTGCCGGCAACGTGCTGCATGCCGTCCACGTGCCCGATGATGATGAGCCCCGCCACTTTGTTCCGGATCATCCGGTTGCCGAACCACGAGTACTGGTTCTCGATGCAGTTCATCCGCTCCACGAACTTCTGGACGAGCGCGGAATGGTTGTTCCAGCGGATGGGGGTTGCCAGAAAGAGGACGTCGCAGTCAAGCACCGCGGTGTAGACGATATCCATCTGGTCGTTCCCGAACTTCATGGAGGTCTGGCAGGGGTACGTACAGTCCGCAGGGTTCTCCGAGTAATTCCCTTCGCATTCGTAGATCTTCAGGTCTTTTAACCGGATGAACTTCGTCTCGCACCCGATGGCTTCGCACCGGCCGAGGGCATCCAGAAGCAGGCGCTCGGACTTCGACATGCCCGGTTCCGCCCGGCTCGATCCCGAGATCCCGACAACGCGGAGGCCTTTTGCCTGCTCCGGTGCGACCTGCGGGATACTGCCGACGCCGAATTTCCTTCCGACCATGG
>JAKLEQ010000125.1 GCA_022711635.1 Methanoregula sp.
CGACTGGCGCGGCATGTCCGGCGGGAAGATCCTTGTCAAGGGCAACGCCGGCAGCGATACCGGGATGTACATGCTGGGCGGCGAGATCGTTGTCAATGGCAACATTGACGTCCATGTCATGACCCATGCCGAGGGCGGAAAAGTCGTCGTCAAGGGTAATGCAAAGAGCAAGCTTGGCGGCCAGATGGTCGACGGGACGATCGTCGTCTTCGGGACCATCGACGTGATGATGCCCGGCTTCAAGCCGGCCGGCGAAGCCGAGCTCGAGATCGACGGGGCGAAGGCAAAATTCGCCCACTTCCTCGGCGATACCGGGGAGCGCAAGAAGAAGCGGAAGGGGCAGGTCGTCTACGGGCACCTGTACAAAAAACTCTGACCTTTTTTCTGTTTTTTTTACTTTATAGAAATTATCGTGTTGTTCACTCAGTGGAATCTATGAATGTGACCCCCCTCTCCCACAAGGGAGGGAGGCAGCCCAGGAGGGCAAGCCTCCCTGACTCCCCGGTTCTTGATCAAATTTTCACATGGATTCCCATCAACGGCCATGCTCCACGGGGCGAGCCCCGACGAGGCGGCGAGCGCCCGTGGCCCTATCGCAATACTATCGAGATTTCTGTTATTTTCTCAATATTGCCGATTTTTTTCCGATCTTACCTATCCTACCCGTTCTTTTCAAATGGACGATTTCCTGCTGCCCGCGTCCCGATGGATACGCTCATTGCCCGAGAGGGATACTTTCTCGTACGGAAGGTACAGGCATGGTAGAGGTCGGAATGCGGATCAATGGTTCGGAGGTTGCGGCAGCGGGCGGTGCAACCATTGCGGTGATGAATCCCGCGAATGGGGAACAGATTGTGACCATCCCACGGGGGACGGCTGAGGACATCGGGAAGGCATCCGATGCGGCAGCGACAGCATTCCCCGGGTGGAAAGCGGTCCGGATGCGGGACCGGGGCAGGGTGCTCTTTGCGGCGGCGCAGGAAGGGCGCCGGCAGGTCGCGGACCTGGCCCGGCTCCTCACAACCGAGCAGGGAAAGCCTCTCCGCGAGGCGACGGACGAGATCCGCGGGTTCTGCAATGTGCTGGAATACTATGCATCCCTCTCGGCGCAGCCGCTCGATCAGTTCATCGATCTCGGCGCCGGGTCCGGTGCCGTCGTCCGGCAGGATCCGCTCGGCACCGTCGGGGCGATCATCCCGTGGAACATGCCGGCACTCATCATGGCATGGAAGACCGCCCCGGCGCTCCTTGCCGGCAACGCCGTCATCCTCAAACCCTCGTCGACCGCCCCCCTCACGGTTCTCCGGCTCGCAGGGATCCTGGAGAAGTCAGGGCTTCCCCCCGGCACCCTGAACGTGGTGACCGGGACCGGCGGTGAGGCCGGTGAGGCGCTCCTCCACGACCCCGGGATCGCCGCCCTCTCCTTCACCGGGTCGTCAGCGACCGGGGAGCATGTCTGCGAAGTTGCGTCGCGGGCAGGAGTTATGGTCAACCTCGAGCTCGGGGGCTCGGACCCGATGGTGGTGATGCCGGACGCCGATATCGATGCTGCGGTCAGGGGCGCCGTCCACGGGCGGTTCTACAACGCGGGGCAGGTCTGTTCTGCGGTGAAACGGCTGTTCGTCCATGAGACGATCGCGGATGAGTTCCAACAAAAACTGGCGGCGGCAGTGCGGGAAGTCCGCGTCGGGAACGGGCTTGATCCGGAAGCACGGATGGGTCCCCTGAACAACCCTGCCGGATACGACCGTATCCGTGAGCTGGTCAGCGAGGTCAGTACAAAGGAGGAGGGGACCGTCCTGACCGGGGGTGAGGCCGTCGGGCACCTCCCGGAGAACGGGCTCTTTTTCATGCCGACGATCGTGACGGATGTCGCACCGGATTCCCGGCTCCTCTCCGAGGAGGTCTTTGGCCCGGTGCTCCCGGTCGCGACCTTTAAGGATCTCGATGCCGCCATCCGGATGGCGAACAGCACCCAGTACGGTCTCGGCGCATCGGTCTGGACGCATGATACCCGGGTCATCAGCCGGTACTACGCTGAAGTCCATGCCGGCGTCGTCTGGGTGAACCGGCACGTCAGCGTCCCTCCCGAGATCCCGTTCGGGGGCACGGGGAAGAGCGGGAGCGGACGGGAGAACGGGAGCCTTGCCCTCCTCCACTATACGAAGCCGAAGACCCTGTATTACGGGCCGTAATCAGGGTTGATTTTTCCCGGCATTCCCTCCCGTTTTCCCTGGATTTCCGAACCTTTAACACCCTTCCCGGATAAGCTATTCGCACTATGTGGAAGGCGGTCGAGGTCGATGCGTGGATTGCCGGCAGGAAGTCCAGCCTTGAGGATGCCCGGGAAACGGTCACTGCGATCATCGGGAGGATCAGGACCGAAGGCGACGCGGCGCTCCGGGATCTCGCGAAGAAGCACTGCAACCTGCAGGAGATCGCGGTTTCCGAAGAGGAACGGGAAGCGGCGTACGAGCAGGTCGATACGAACATTGTCGAGAGCCTCATCGAGGCGGAGGCGCGAATCGAGCGGTTCCATGAGCTCCAGCGGCCCCGGGACCTCTGGCTGGAGAACATCGAGCCCGGCATCGTGCTCGGCGTCAAGACAACCCCCCTCCGGCGCGTAGGCCTGTATGTCCCCGGCGGGCGGGCAGCCTACCCCTCCTCCGCGCTGATGTGCGCCGTCCCGGCGCGGGTTGCCGGCGTCGCCGAGATCTGTGCCTGCTCTCCCCCGCCGATCAAACCCCTCACCCTCGTCGCCCTCGATATCGCCGGCGTCACCGAGATCTACAATGCCGGCGGAGCCCAGGCAATCGCCGCGATGGCGCTCGGGACGGAATCGGTAAAACCTGTCCAGAAGATCGTCGGGCCAGGCAACGTCTATGTCACACTCGCCAAGATGATGCTCCGCGAGTATGCCGAGATCGACTTCCCGGCGGGCCCGTCCGAGATCGGGATCATCGCCGATGACACCGCCGATCCTTCCATTGTCGCAGCCGATATCCTCGCCCAGGCCGAGCACGACCCGAACGCAGCCTGTATCCTTATCACCACCGACCGGAAGCTTGCAGACAAGGTCGGGCGGGAGGTCGACTTCATGGCTGCACGTGCGCCGCGGAAGGACATTATCGTAAAAGCCCTCGACAACAGCGGGTACACGGTCGTCGACAACCTTGACCAGGCGATCGCGGCGATGGATATGATCGCGCCCGAGCACCTCTCCATCCAGGTCGCGGATCCCTTAAGCGTCGTAACCCGGGTCAAAAACGCCGGGGCGATCTTCGTCGGCAAGTACTCTGCGGTCGCCTGCGGGGACTACGCGGTCGGCACCAACCACGTTCTGCCGACTGCAGGCTACGCGAAGACCTACTCCGGCCTTGATGTCCAGCACTTCCTCAAGACCGCAACCGTCGAGATCCTGGACCGGGAAGGTCTGGAGGCGATCGGGGACATCGTCGAGACGATCGCGGATGCCGAAGGCCTGACCGCCCACGCGGACTCGGTCAGGATCCGGCGGAGACGATGAGGAATTAAAAAAAATCTTCTCTTTTCTCAAGAAAATCGTTCACGATAGTGTCGTTCAGGTCCCCGCGTCTCTTCGGCGCACGGCAAGGATTCCTGCGACGATTCCCACGGCAAGGAACGGGACACAGAGCGGAACCGAAACGTCGTTGGCCGGTACCTCCGGCGGTAAAAAGTCAATCTCTGCGGTCGTGTAATCGTCCCCGGTATTCATAGCCCGCCCGAGCGGCTGCGTCATCGCATAGGTGGCGTACACGGTATACTTCCCGGGCTTCAGGGTACCAAGGATGACCGATGTGTCCCAGTCATAGGTCCACTCGCCGGTCGCCATATCGACCGGGGCGGTGGTAAAGAGC